>CAZUAP010000009.1:0-30429 GCA_964617975.1 uncultured Acetatifactor sp.
GTATTTTAAATATGGTATGCCCGCCATACTGCTGATGCAAATCATTTTGTTTATACTATACACGTACGATTTAAATTAAGCAGACTTTATTCTGCACCCGCAAATTCATATTCGTTTCTGGCACGGCTTACAGGTGATACTCCTTCAGGAGTTGTTCCTGATATGCAGAGTCTTTGACTGCTCTAAGAAGGTCATCCGTGCGGTTATCTTCCATCAGCTTTTGGTTCAACGCATTGATTCTTGCTCGTTCATATTGCTGCCCTGCGTCATATCCAGCTTGGTGACCTTCGCCGTATCCCTCCCGATGTCCAGCTTCCCTGCCCTCATCATATCCATCCTGACGGCTCATCGCCATTTCTTCCCACAACTGCATATATCTCACACCTACTTCCGCATTCTCCTGAACACTTTTTACATTCCTTTGCAATTCCAGAATCCGCTCGTCCTGCACACTGCCGTCTGCATCATTAGTATGCTCAAAATAGTGCAGAAGCTGACTGTCTATCAATCCCTGATAATATCGGAACCGCTTGGGCAAGTTGTAAGTATTCTCCTGCTGTACTTCCGTGTCGTACAGCGTATCGTCCATGTCCTCCGCCCACACATCCAGCTTGGCAAACCGATAGACCGTTGAACGGCGCAGTTCTTTTTCCGTCTGGGGTTTGCCCCTTAAGTGCAGTTCATTGTCAAGAATGATATCCAGAACAATCTGCATGTTCTCCGGATTTTCCATCGCTTCCGCAAACAGAAAACGGTCCAAAAGTGTCAGTTCTGTCAATGGTTTCCTAATAATGTCCTTACGCATAAATGTGCCTCCTCTTTCTGTAAAGAGAGACAAAGCGCAGGTTTCGTATACCCAAAGTATACCAAGAATGGCGGTGGAAAACAATCCCCAAAGCCATGGAACAATCGCTCAAAATCAACATCCCTCTTTACGGTATTCTAGTTGTCAGTTACTTCTGAAAATCTGTCGAAACGACCTTGAACTTGAAACTTAAGAAACATCAATTTGAATATCTAAGAATTTTCAGATGAGTTGAGTATACCGAAATTCGACTGGAAATGCAAGCAAATTTTACAAACCGGATTACAAAACCGGATTTCCTATTCCCCCCACGGCTTACAGGTGATACTCCTTCAGGAGTTGTTCCTGATATGCAGAGTCTTTGACTGCTCTAAGAAGGTCATCCGTGCGGTTGTCTGCAATTCCAGAATTATGATTCCAGAAATTTGGAGAATTCCTCCAAGCCAACCAACTCTGTCTCCTTAATCAGGCCATGCGCCATACATTCCGTTATGTACGGCTCTGCAATAAGTTTTTGGAAATACCGCTCATACCACTCCTTATTCATCTTAAAGGCCTCACCCTTGATTTGACCCGACTGCAGGTCAACGACAAGCATCTCACTGGCACCGTTTGGATACAAATAAATTTTTCCCTCAACCTGCTCATAACGCACAAAGCGCCGCCACGTTTTTCTTCCAAAAGTCTGCCCATCCGTGAACCCCTCAGGCAGACTCCCATAATTATCAATGGTGCAAGTCTGTTCATTTATTTCCAGCAGTTTCTTCCCGGCATGCGGTACAAGCAGGATATGCCCATCTGCCGCAATGATATTGGTATATACGACACCGTTCTGAATCTCTAATTCAACATCCGGTGCCAATTCGTACTTTTTTATCTCTTTGGATACCAGATTGTATGATGTGACAGCATCTTTCTTTTGTTCCGCCATAAATAGGGTATCTCTCTGAAGACCGATACAGCCTAATGCTTCCACCGCATCCTGCAGACATATAAACTCTGCCCTTGGAACAGACAAATCGATGTGGACAATATAATTACTGTCCCAGACAGTGCTATACATATCCGTTTCTCTCTTGGCAAGCATACTCCAAAACATGGCGCCTTTCCTGTGTTTTAATTCCTCCGGCATCGCCTTCAAGAAAATATCATATTTCTTTATCTCACAGGTATCCATGTCAAAAGAAATTAATGGATTACTCTCATATGCTCCGACAATCCAAATCACATTATTAATCTTATAGGAATCAATTCCCCTGTATTTCTCATGTTTATCCACATCCAAGGGAAAGTACGTCATCTCTTTCGTTGTCAGATTATACCTATGTATTCCTCTGGACGCATCGGGCACAAAAAATAAGTCATCCTTGTTACGATACACTCCATGATGCAAGCCCTGCCGCGTCGTTTTTTCAGGCATAAACAGCCCCAAATACTCAAAAGTCTCATTTTCTTTATTATATCTGATAAGCCCGTTGAAAAGATTGTTTGAAAAATAATATTCTTTTCCCGTTTGATAACATGCGACAAAGGAAAAATTCTCATTATAATTCATGTGTGTTTGCCTCCATGAACTGTATTTTATTTATTCTCGTCTACAAAAGCATACAAGACCGTTTCGTACTTATACAGCGAATAATGCCGTATGTAAAATTTATATTCCGGAACCCAATTTAGCAAAATGTCGGGAATATCAATGAAATCCGCTGCCTTATGATAGATGGAAATTGCTAATTTGGGCTTGTATTTTTTTATAATCTCCTCGGCGCCTGTCAGGGCATTATATTCTGCGCCTTCAATATCCATTTTAATATATGTCACTTCGCCGGATATCGACTCGTCCAAAGCTGCGACTTGAATCGTATCTATCCCACCCTGCTCAATACGCGACAATGCAGTGCCGTCACTGCTGAAGGACAGTTCACCGTTTCCAGACCACAATCCCTTGGGAATGATAGTGTAATTCTCTATATTATGCTCCTCCGCGAAAGCTTGACAGCGCGCAAAGCTTTTCTTGTCCGGTTCAAAGGTATAGATGTGTCTATACTGTCCATGCACTTCTTCTATGAAGTTTGCCACTGTCTGCCCATCAAATCCACCGGCATCAACAAATATTTCATCCGAAGTCAGTTTTAAATATGGCAAATCAAAATATTGTTTTCCTAACACAAACGGATTAAGCTTGGAATAGGATAATAAGATATGTTCCCTGCGAATTCCATTGCTCAGCATTTCCTCGACAGAACTTTCTTTTAATCCATTCATGGTACAGCCTATGAGAATGTACGAACCGGAATGGATTTGTGCTGCATCTTTTATCGAAATAACCACCTTTTTATACAGAATCCTGCCAATGAGCGAGGCATCATCCGTACAGATAGCCTTGACTTTCAATCCCATCTCATTTACTCTGGGCATCAAAAACTTCAGCCACCTCATATTGGGCACATACAGCAATATATCATGATTGGCCCTATGTCCGCCCCGCTTAACCCAATCATCTACTCTGCCAAAACCCTCAACATGATTATCCGTGATATAACTGCTGATACATGGACTCATGTGCAAATCTAAATAATAGGAAATGTCGCAGCTGAGTTTTGCAGCACAGCCATACTGATACGTAACTTTACTCTCCGCATCACCCAGATTATTATATATATCAAATTTGTTCCAGAAATCTGCATAATTATCTTTTACTGCATCTTTGGCAATTCTTTTAAAATCAAATTGCACAAATTCAGTGATACCCAAGCCCGATAAACAGGTGGCAATTTCATCCCGATACTTATTCTGTACAGCAATCAGGCATATATAGTCATCCTCCCCTTTGACCTGTCTACAAAGTTCCCAGATGTCTATTACCTCTACGCCGAAAATTTCCTTTGCTGACACTTTCGTTTGGGCAAAAGCTGTCACATTACATTTCAATCCCTTAAGATACATATAAATCCACTTGCCACAGAAACCCGTTCCGTATATGTATACTTTTTTCTTGGTCAATACCAATTCATTAGAACTCTTTATCAAATCATCCAATACATCAATTAAAACCATTTTTTCCCTTATTATAACCTTCCTGTTTCGTCCTAAACAAAATCTTCAACGCACTCGAGCAATTCAATCATTACATTATCCGTATGGTACAAAAACACAACATCTTTTCCATCTATAAGTGATGGTTTCTTGATTCCTATCGGCAGATACCGCTGCTCTCTGAATTGGCGGACTGCCGCATCTATATCTGAGGTCTCATAACACAGATGATACACACTGGTTCCGTTTTTTTTAACTATTTGATCTATCGGCGAAGGCTCTGTCCCACCGTTGAACAACAACTCTATTGTCGGTGCCTCATCACTGTACATAAACCTTACATCCACTTTCTGATTGTCATCATGCAGAATGTCACCTGCGTGATATCCCATATCCTCCAAAAGTTTCGTTGTCACCTCTACATTCTTTGTTGCCACACCTATATGATTCAGTTTCATATAAATTCCTTCACCTCGCATTCTATACAGCCGGTCCGCCTATAGTAACCCATCTAACCATTCTGTCCGTCAGATACATACCATCCCAAGGGGAATCAAAATTCAGCATCCTGCCGCATACCGGAAATCTCTCAGCCCCCTTATTGGCTGCTGCCTCTGCAAACTCTAAGGCTTTTTCTCCATCTGCAGCCAAGCCTATGGTCTGTATATTTTCATCAACATATTTTACCACATCCAAAATATTGTCCACCGGATGGACAAATACTACTCTGGAATAAACCGGTTTGCAAAGTTCTTCCTCCGGATCATATAATACAGTCCATATAGCATCCTTGTCTCCAACTGCCATCCCTTTAAAATCGTATACACCTCTTATAGAATGAATAGCCGCAATCTGTTCAGTCGATACATTGCCTTTTGGAATCTGTACAGCAGCCTTTTTCATACCATTTGCGAGATGAGTTACAAATTCCTCCGGTGTTATCTCTCCTCCCGTCTCTACAAACACATTATGCGCAGACGCACATCCTGTCTGATCGAACACGCTGGCATCCACTGCCACTCTCCTGCCCAATTTTTTTGCTTTGTGTTCATCACTCAAAGCTTCTTTTCCAATCACGGTAAAGCTGAGCTTGGGACCCATAATCAAATCTTCACAGTCATATTTGGACGGATAGTCAGCTACTGTCATAACAGCGTCGGCACCGCCCCATGCTATTCTTATATCAGCATTTTCCGACATAAGCTTTCCGAGCTCTTTATCAGAATGGTCATAATAAACCACAGCTATTGTATTCAACAAATCGTTCCCTTTTATTGAATATCCCCCTGCTGTTATGTATTCTTCATCTTCGAATGCCTTTAGCAGTGAAGCAAACACACCTCCATCTCTGGATGAAATTTTTAAAAGATTTACATTTTTAGTCAGTATGCTTTCAATCAGGACAAACATACCCAGAACTTGTACATTACCTGCCAGCCAGTGGCATGCAAGCCCTCTGGACACAGCTTTCCTATACTGAATACCCATGTCCGAAGAAGGGAGAAAAGCATCCACATACATGCGGTTTCCGTTTAACCCCTCCGTCATGATTGCTGTCAAATGCTCTGCACTGCACCAGGAGCCCAAAAAAGAAAGCCCATTCATTTGAAGTTCTTTTGAAGCTTTCATCTCATTGGAAGACCACTTTTTAGCTACCTGTGCTATTAACCCAATCAATGCATCAACAGGTTGTTTTCTCAGCCATTCAAGCTCAGTATTTAATTTTTTTATTATGCACTGTAACGAAACTCTTGGTTCCAGTCCTTCAATCATGGATTTTGAATTAAAAAATTCAACTCTGTAATCAGACACCCTCTCTGTTTCAACAGTCAAATCTTTACCACCAAATGTAAGCTTACTAGACAAAATATCTCCGCAGCCTCTGACTTCGGCTTTCTTTAACCGCCCGATTATCTTAAATCTTGTTCCTGACCGTCCATAAGGGCACTCACCATCTTCTATCACACCTATATCGTCGGTCAGCACCGCATTGCCCGGATATGAATGAGGAACCGGTGTGATAAACTCCATAAGCCCCTCTTTTCCGTTTGAAAGCACTTCCTTGGTAACAGTGTCCCTGACTATTACCTCAGAATATGCCGATGCATGCTTACAGCCACAGGCACACGTAGGATAATTGAGTCCCATCTGTTCTGTAAAGCCATAGATATCTATTACATCCTCCGGTTTGATTCCAAATAAATCCGCTGCCCTCCGGTTAAATTCCTCATGGTCAATCTTTTCGCTTTCCAGTTTCTTCCATCCACCAATATGAATAATCTTTGAGCCCTCTGGGAGAGTGAAAGACACTCCCTTTTCACTCAATGGTCTTATCACCTCTGAATAAAGAATATATGTAAATCCAAAAACAACTGCCGGTTCATCCTCTTTCAGTTCGGAGATAAACTTATCAATACCATCCACATCAAAATAATATGTATTCTTTTCGCTAACCTTAAGAAAATATCCTGCTCTTGAAGCAAAATTAAGATATCCGCTTACAGCTGCAAATCTCGCCCCCAGCAGGTTTCGAAATCCGGTAGATGGATCTACATCCATAATCAGAAACGGTTTCCTCTCATTTCCGATAAAGTCTCCAACAACATGAACCATAGCTTTCGCCTGACGCTTTGATGTTATCTTGTCTACCGGCACACTGCTCGGAACGCCTGATGTAGCCGATGACTGCAGCGTGAGCTTTATCTGCTCCTTTGGAACTGATGAAAGCTCGCGGCCCATATCTTTAAAGACACTGACCTGTACCGGCGGTATCTCAGATAATTCACCACAGAATCCATGTGGGTCGAAGTTCTTATTGTCACAAAACCGCCTGTATTTTTCGTTATTATCATAGTGAAAACAGAGTTCTTCTTTCAGTGCCTCATAAAAAATTCCGCCCGTTTTCTTCTCTGTTTCATCGAATCCGAAAGGTTTCTCCTTTATTAACTCCTCTGTTCTATAATCCATCTCCAATACCCCCAACAACCTTTTCAATATAATCCTTTGTTATTGGAACAGGATTTCCTTTGCCTCCCATATCATTCATCACATTTTCTATGAACTTCTCATTTTTCACCAGTTCATTTAATAAACGATAAAGTTTCTCTTTCTTCCTTGTAATACCTGCCTTCTCACTTGCGTCCTCAATAAATCCAATCAGAGCTGCACCATCTTCTATTCCGGCATTTGAGCAGAGCATATGCAGCCTATCGGATGTATGATTGTCTTCTGTATTAACTTTCAGGACTGTAGGCAAAAGTAATGCAACCGCCTCTCCGTGGGCATATCCATATTCGGATAACTGGTGTGCAATAGCATGTGCAGCTCCGACGATACAATGGTTCTGAACAATGCCGCCCATATATCCTGCATATTGTATTCTCTGGTAATCTCTCAAATCCTGCGGTAATTCATGATATAAAATTGACAGTGCCTTTTCAGCATATATATCAGTTAATATATTATTCCTTACCGATAGATATCCCTCAACAATATGCCCGACAGCATCAAGTGCAGATGAGACAATTACTCTTTCCGGTGCGCCGGATACATAACTCGGATTTAAGACAACGACAGAAGGCTGAAGGTCATGACTCACTATCATTTTCTTACATCCTTCCGCTTTGTTAATGTACACCGCTGCTGATGAACTTTCAGCCCCGCTTCCAACTGTTGTCGGGATTGCAATAAAGCTTGTCTTGAATGCAAGCTGGTTCAACTTTGTCTCACCAATCTTAAAATACGGAAATTCATAATACAACCGACAGAGCTTTGTGCCATCAATTACAGAGCCACCGCCAATAGCAATAATCACATCCGGCTTAAAGCTTTCAAGTTCCTCTACACTACCGGATATGCTCTCCATATCCGGCTCGCCCTGCCAGCTCCTTTTTATAAACTTAAGAGATTTCTTCTTAAATACCAAAGCCATCTGTTCCTTAATGCTGTCCTTAAGCGTTTCGCTGCTCATCACTGCTATTCTGCTTCCGGGAAATTCCGCCAGTCCAAGCACAGCATTTTCCCCAAAAAATATTGTCGGCTGATGGAGCATAACATCAGCATACATTCCCCGTGGCTGCCACATAAAACACACCTACTTCTTCAATAATAATCTTTGCACCTTTCCAGAACTTGTCTTAGGTATTGCATCTATAACCTCATACTCAACAGGTAGCTTATAGTCTTCAATCTGCGGTGTCAAAATTCGATTCATATCGTCTTTTACAACTCGTTCCGGCTGTTCAGTGACTATAAATGCCTTAACAACTTCTCCCATAATACCTTCCGGATCAGGTATCGCTATACATGCACAGTCATCTACAAAATCTATATTCATCAGCAATTCTTCTATTTCCAATGGACTGACCTTCTTACCACCCACATTGATAAGTTCCTTTTTTCGACTGCACAATCGAATATGACCATCTGGACTTTTCACGCCCCAGTCACCGGTTCTAAAATATTCACCCCAAAACGAAGTCTCATTTATCTCCGGCATCTTATAATATCCGGCTGTCACAGCATCACCTTTGACACATATTTCTCCTTCTGTTCCATCAGAAACCGCATTTCCAGCCTCGTCCCTGATTTCTATAAGCATATTAGGTGACTGTTTCCCAATCGTGTCAAGGAAGTCCTTTTCTTCATGAAATTCCATAAACGCACTTCTTGAAGCCTCTGTCAGACCATAATGCATACAGATTCTGGTGTTCGGCAATATATTTATAAGTGTAAGCTTTTCTCCCAATGGCATAGGTGCACTTCCTATCTCAATATAATGGAGCTGTTTTGAAAATTCCGCAATCTTAAGGTCACTGAGCTTTCTTATCATCGCCCAGCTTGCCGGAACCATGCCAAACCCAGTAACATGATATTCCTCCATAAATCTAAAAAAGCGTTTCATATTAGCAAAACTGCCCAATATAACTACTGTCTGTCCGTTTGATATGGCACATCGAAGTCTTCCTAATCCAAAGGAATGGGAAATAGGAAGTGCAAGCATTTCCACATCCTCTGATGTATTTCCAATAAATGTATTGATATTCTTGGCCGCTGCCTCAATATTCTTCTGAGACAGAGTCACTCCTTTAGGCTCTCCTGTCGTTCCCGTTGTAAAAATTATATCAGCTATATTATCCATATCAGGAAATACGACAGAAGATGCATCAAAGCTTTCTTCAAATCCTTCAAATCCTTCAAATCGTTTCAGTTCAACTTTTGCACAATTCAAGCCATCTGATTCTAACCCTATAGAAAGCCTTGGATTTGTTCTTTTGACAATCAAAGAAAGTCTCTTTTCGTTAATATCCGGTGCTAACGGCAAAACAATTACCCCTATCAGATGACAAGCAAAATATACCGCAACAAATGAAAGCTGCTTATTTGCTGCAATAATTACTGCATCACCATTATTAAGTTGATATTCATTTTCTAATATCTCTTTTGCATAAAGTATCTGCCTGCTCAATTCTGCATAAGTAAGGCTAAGCTTTCCATCTGTAAGAGCAACTTTATCCGGATATTTAACTGCATTAGCAAAAACCTGTTCAACAATACTAGCCATTATTTCACCCTATCCTCTGTGGCTTTAACAATATCACTAAAGTCCTCAATGTCCATAAGTGCATCCGGAGTAAACTGAAAATCAAATTCCTGCTCGATAGATGCTATGATTTTAAGATGATTCAGCGAATCCCAGTTTGGCAAATCTCCTATTGCGGAATCATCCTCAATGTCAAACTCTGATATTTCCAAAATTTCTGCCATTATTTTTTTGATTTTTTCTTCTACCGTCATTACATACATTCCCTTCGCTTGTTATTGTTTAAGCGGATATTATCTCATGTAAACACTCGTCTTTCCTTATTTCTTTTTATCGGACGCGCAGGATTTCCCATCGCAACCGCTTCATCCGGAATATCTTTATACACCACTGATGCCATACCAATAATTGTATAATCACCAATAGCTGTCTTTTCTATAACACATGCACTCATACCAACATATGAAAAAGAACCGACTTTTACCGTTCCGGCTAAATTGGCAAACCCACTAATCACACAGCCTCTTTTCAACACATCATCGTGACCGATAATTGCATGTGCATTTACATAGACATAATCCTCAATTATTGCATTACATGAAATAAAGCATCCGTCCTGAATCACAACCCCTTTTCCTATACTGGTCGACTCCGGGATATGGACATCCGGATGGACTAAGGAGGGTAAAATAATCTCGTCCTGCTCCAGCTTTGAAAATATCCTTTCTCTGACAGCAGGCTCTCCAATGCCAACGACTACGGATAAATTCCTACCATACCTATCTTTTGCTTCCTCATACTGATAAACAGCAATGTCATTGACTACCGGCGGTGCCTCTACATCAACTATAAATACGAAATCCTCCCATATTTCTTTTGTGCTGTTGATTATCTTCGCAAGTTCCAGAACTTCTCTGCCAAGCCCTCCCGCACCATATATACCTAAAACCATAACCTCACCTCACTGTGTCTGCTTTACACAACTGTTTTTTTCTTTTTTCACCGCTCCGTTCAGCAAGGTTTCGACAGAAAGGATATCCGCGCAGGTTCTGCAGCTTATTGTATTGTATATTTCATCCCACTCATAAAATGGTGTTACCACAATTACATCCACATCAGGATACTTTTCCTCTCTGGTCAATATTGTTGTAACATTGCCTTCCGCACAGACTGCTCTCCTGTCGATTACCAGCTTGACTATATTGCCCAATATTTTATGTAATTGTCTGCCTGTCCTTCCGTAACCGTAGATTCCCACGGTTTTATATCCAAGCGACAATATATAGTCGGAGAGGAAGGTGGGGCTGTCTAAATAGGTATCCAGCATTATAGAGCTGACACGGCTTAATCTGCGCATCTTTTCTGCCGCTAACATTTTGCTGGCATGAATATTATGTGCGCCCCAGAAAAAGAGTCTTTTATCATCAAGCCTTGGATCCTTCAATACATCCTGATATTCCTCAAAATAGGGGTGGCACGGATTGAGTATGTCTTTTTCAAGATAATCTTCCTGACTCATCTTAAACCACTTGTATATCGGTTTAATAGAAACAGAATCAGCATGAAACTCATCTAAGCAACGCCTCGCAAACGCAGGCAGTTCCCTAAAATTGCGGTCCTGCACTACGATAGAGATTGCGAAATCATTGATATCTCCCTTTTCACGCAGGCTGCGTATAAACGCCAGATTCGACAGCAGCTTATCCAAATCATCATGTCCGCCTGACAAGTATTTATATGTCGCCCTTTCAAACGAATTCGGTGTAACCACCATACGGATATAATGCTTTGCAAGATGCGCTATCCTGCTCCAATGCTCCGGATCCGCTAAGACGCCATTGGTTTCAAGCGTTATCCTGATATTGGGATTACTCGGATGAAGATTTTCAAGGAAATGCATACAAAACGGCGATGCAAAAAAATCACCTTGTCCATTCGTGCCGATAAGCTCTGCATTGTCTAAATAAGGCATAAGCCGCTCAACAATCTTTTGCAATCTTTCCTTGTATTCTGCATCTGGTACAAAAATCTTTTCCCTGCAAGAGGGGCAGGAATGATTGCAAGTATAATCAATCGCTAAATTAAATATTTCCGGAGATTTCGGCGGCAGCCAGCATTCATCATCCTCTTCCTTTTCCACAAGGGAATTATTCTCACAAAACGGACATCCATTCGTGGTTTTACAATAACAAAAGCTACCGTCCTTTATGGATTGTCTAACCTTTTGCGCTTTTTCACTCATCCATATGGTTTCCAAATCGGATTCCAGAAGATTCCCTACCGGCAAAGTTGACCAGCCGCATAAGAAAACATTCCCATTTGGCACAACATAACAGTATTTAAAAGGGTTCGAACAATATTTCATAGCACAATTTCCTCCTTATATTTCATGCAACATCTTAGGTACCAATCAAATATCTTTTCATCCGGTGGATCATATTTGATATATCATATCATTAAAATCAATAATCTGACTCTCCATCTTTTCCGACAACATGGATTCAATTTCATCAAAATCAAATGCCGTTACAATAATTGCATCTACCTCTGGCAGCTCATCCTCCGGATGATAAATCGGGACTTCATATGTCATACGATCTGCCCTCTGGTCAATTCCATACAGCACTTTGATATCACTTCCCTTTAAATCATCAATTACCCTCTGCCCCATATGGCTCATTCCATAAATAGCTGCCGTTTTAATCCCCATGTCATTCAGATAATCAACAATGCTTTTTCCCCTTTGTTTCGTGACAACATACTGATTCATATTTCTGAATAAAGTCAGATATTTGTAGGTTGCCTCTTTTTGCTTACCCAAGGCTTGATTCTTTATATAACCGACCACTGCGGCCCCCGCTGCCATGCCAAACAATCCACCGACCAAAAATGATTTTTTCTTCATGAAACGCCCTCCCATTATAATCCTTCTACAATGCTATATTACTTTCCTCTGATATTTTTTAACTGCTGAACAGCTTTTTTCTTCGCAATTTGCATTTCAATTTTCGCAAATTCCATAACCATGTTTTTCCGATAGAAAATTTTTTCAGTGCAGCCCTTATTTAATATTGCACTTAACCCGGTTTCCCGGCTCATTGTCATAATTTCTTTCGACATATATTTTTTCAGCTGTCTAAAACTTCTCTGTATCTCTCCGGTTGTCCCGTGCCCCATATACGACTTGTAATGAACATACATATCACCAATTTCGCCTATGTGCCGGAGTTCCCCATGTTTCAGATAAAAGAAATCCAACACATTATTATTGCAAGTCGGGTCCATCTGATGAATATACATTCTCCAGCCTTCATCTGTTAATATCAGGCTGTATTGTTCTGTCGTGATTCCATATGCTTTTCGAACATTGCAGATGAAACCATTGATTTTTTTCGGCTGCTGCGCAGCAAAAAGATTGCGCGAGAAAACATATTTTCTCTTTGAATGATACCGATTATATATATATGGATTTCCCGCTTTTGTGCTATATCCCACCAGATTATATACGATTTGTTTAATATCCAGCGAACAAATGATATCATCAATATCTCCGCTGCCTATGGATTTGTCATAAATCATAAACGGTGTATGTACAATATTGGCATACGGCTCAATGGAATGTGCATATCCGCCATTATAATCGTGACAATAAAAATCGTCCCCGTGGTCTCCATATAAGACAATCACCGTATTCTCCAGCAGCTGCTCCCCGCGCAGATACTCGAAAATATCCGACACGGTTGCATCAATCTGCTGGTAGCCGTAATGCCAGCGTTCCGTAGGATTTTTGATATGGAACTTTTTCTGATCATCATAGCATAAATGGCTGACCTCGTTGCAAAAATAAATCAGGAATGGCGCGTCCGCATTTACTGCCTTCTGTATGGTGGTCTTGACATCGGATATCGCCTGCTCATAGCTCGGGTAATTGACCAAATCCGATTGTTTCGCATACATATGCCCCGGATTTATCTCGTTTCCCAAAGCGGAAGGATAATGAACGCCCAATGTATAATATCCTGCGGCGCTCAGCTCATCAACGAAGGACTCCGCATCCGGGTGCGTCTCCACAAAGTTTCCAAACAGCTCTGTGTTTTCTGTCCTATACAAGTCTCCGTATGTAATGTCATTCAATACCATCGCCGTTGATGTCGCTGTACCATAATAATTACTGAATCGCATACATTCATTTTTCAGTTTATTCAACGCAGGGAATGTATCTGAATTCATTTGAAATATTAATTTGCTCACACTCTCCAAGTGCAGCATTACCAAATTTTTCATACTATCGAACCTCGTGAATTATATCTGTTAAAGCATCACAAATACGGTTGACATCTGTCTCAGTCAAATCAGCATACATCGGCAATGTCAATATGGAATCCGAAATCTTCCTGGCAATCGGCGTCGCCTTTGAAGAATATACGGATCTATAGCAGTCTGCATCATTTATCAGCGGATAAAAATACTTTCTTGCATAGATATTTCTCATTTTCAGCCGGTCATAGATTTCATTTCTGTCAATCCCCAGCGCCTCCCGCTCAAACAATACCGGGAAATATGCATAATTAGGCGTGACATTCTCCTGCCAACAGGGTAACACGAGCCCCTCCACGGGCTGCAGTCTCTCCATATAGAGGTCATATATATGATGTCTTTTCTTTATTTCAGAATCTATATGCCTCAGATTACACAATCCCATGATTGCCCTGAATTCATCCATCTTCGCATTGGCTCCCACCCCATCGATGAGTTCTTCAGAACGTATGCCAAAATTTTTTAAACTGTAGATTTCACTCCCCATTTCTTCCGTATGATAGATTACCGCTCCGCCTTCCACCGTATTAAACACTTTTGTTGCGTGAAAGCTCAGTGTGGAGACATCTCCGTAATCCACCACACTTCTCCCCTTATATGTGACGCCAAAAGTGTGGGATGCATCATATATCACTTTCAAATTATATTTTCGTGCAATCTCCTCGATGGCTTCTATATTGCATACTCTTCCAAACACATGTACAGGAACTATCGCGCAGGTATTTTTCGTAATCAGTGATTCTATCTTGTCGGCATCTATCGTAAAATCATCTTCATTGATATCGCAAAACACCGGAGTAAGGTTATTCCTTTTGATTGCATGAACCGTTGACACAAAGGTAAATGGTGTTGTAATTACCTCTCCGTTCAGGTTTAATGCCTGAATTGCCATCTCTAAAGCCATATGCCCATTGGTCACCAGAGAAATATTCTCTATTCCTAATTTTCGCTTTAATTCCTTCTCCAGCTCCTGATGATATATTCCCATATTGGTTAGAAAATGTGTCTCCCATAAAGGCTTTATCATTTCTATATATTCATCATAATCCGGCATAGAAGATTTCGTGACATAAATAGGTGTTTCCTTATCTTCCATCCTTAAAATACCCCCGTTGTTTTCCTGACGACATAATAGATTATGTAATAGATTTTTTCATAAATATCCATGTTGATAAACCACTCAGTGAGAAGTTCTTTTGTTTGTTTCCAGGCTAAAAGTCCGTGCAGAATCTGCCAATTATCCCGGGAGATTCTCATGTACAGCCATTTATAGGTTTCGGGTGGATATATCGTTATTACCGTCTTAAAGCTCTTGATGCGGTCGTGGCACATCGGAACCCTTGGCATAGAGCTGTAATTATTACCATGCGAGGGCACCCAGCGGTACGCAGCCGTTACATCATCCAGATATCCCAGTTTTCCGTTTTGGACAATAATCGCCCCGATAATCTGATCTGTAACTATTTCCGTCTGCAGGAAATATTTTTCATATTTTCCACTCGCCCACAGATTTCTGGACATTAAGCTGCCTATAAATTTAAATTGATTGTACGGATACATAGTCTTGACATAGTCAAGCGGGGTACAAAGTTCATGGTCTAACAGTTTGGGACCCGTGACCATCGGTGAATTATATCTGTCAACGACACTGACTCCCGTCATAACGCCTGCACTCTCTTTATGACTGTCCAGATAATCCACCTGTTTCTGCAGTTTATACTCATCAATCCAATAATCGTCTCCTTCAAGATATGCAACATATTCACCCTTGCATTTTCTCAAAACAGAAACGACATTTTTGCTTGCTCCGAGATTTCTGTCTCTAAATACCGGTTTAATGATTTGGGGATATTTCCGAGCATATTCTCTAAGAATATCTCTTGTGCCATCCGTTGAATAATCATCCCCCACAATGGCTTCAAACGTGAAATTCGTTTTCTGCGCAACAACACTGTCCAATGCCTTACGAATATATTTTTCATGATTATAGGTAATCATCATAATGCTTACTCTTACACCGCTATCCATCTCAGAGCTATTCCTTTCTTTATTTCCCTTTAAGACTGTTTCTCCTGGTTCATGAATCTTTCCATCACATCTGCCAATGCCACAGACTCCCCTCTTGTCAATTTAAATGCTTTGTCCGAATATCCGTTCAACAAAGAGACAAAGTCGCTCAATTCATATCTTATGCCGTCCCCAAGGAACTTTGAAAAATACTTCTCATTCATTTCCGCATTTTCAAACCGCAGCTCAAAGGATTTCGTCTTCCACCACGGCGCGTCCACAACAATATATCCTTTGGTTCCTGATATAATGAGCTGTCCCTCCGACTTTACTCCAAGGCCATTCTTGGCTGTTGCCAGTGCTTTTTTATACCTTACATACGCCTTGGAATAGATATCAATGCCCAAATCATTTTCTATTTTTTCAAAATGTATTTTTTCGTAATCCTGCCCTAACAATTTAATAATCGGCAAAAGCGTATAACTGCCCAGTTCTGTAAAGCTGCCTCCGTATTGTACATCCGTGAGCTCTCTGGTATTACTTCCTTCCAGTTTCGTAAATGCAGACTCCACATCTGCTATCTCTCCAATGACTCCGCTCTTGGCAACACTGAGAAGCTGTATAAACCCGGGACAGTAAGCTGTCTTAATCGCTTCCATCAAAATACATTCCTTCTGTGCCGCCAGTTCGAAAAGATATACCGCCTCCTCCTTCTTCAATACCATTGGTTTCTCGCACAACACATGTTTCTTTTTTTCCAAGGCGGCTTTTATATATTGAAAATGTGTTTCATGCGGTGATGCAATATAAACAGCATCCAGCCTATCCAGAAAAGCATCCAAGTCATCATACCACTGATTCAGCTCAAACTTTTCGGCAAACTCTTTCGCGTGTTCTCCATGGGGATTGTATACACTTTCCACGTTCACGCCGCTGACATACTTCGCTTCGGGAACAAACCGTTTCGCAATTCTCCCGGTCCCGATAATGCCCATCCTGACTATGTTGTATTCCTTGGCGCGGAGCATCGTACTGGAAATATCTTTGGTTCTTTCAAGATAAACCACCTCACAGTATTGCTTTAAATAGTCAAATGTCCCCATCCAGTCAGAGCCTACGGTGAAGATATCTATGTGATATTTCTGAATATCTTCCACCTTCTGTCCCACATGGTCTTCTATGATGATTTCATCCGCAAATCCAGTCCGCTTTATATTCTCAATTCTCTCCATAAGCGAATCTACCACATTCATCTTACCTCGAGATATGTCATAATTCTCCGTTGTAACTCCTACAATCAGATAATCTCCGAGCGCCTTCGCTCTCTGGAGCAGTCGATAATGTCCCTCATGGAATAAGTCAAACGAACCATATGTAATTACTTTTTTCATCTTCATTTTCCTCATTCTTCGCCCGGCAATTTCAACATGGTAATCGGATGTGTCTTTCGTTCGCTCTCGTCCGGAAGCTGCATATAATCTCCAAATTTAAATCGCAGATATTCATCCCACTCCGCAATCCCCATCAATGAGCTTCCTTCAAATTCCATCCGGATGCTTTTCTCGTACCACTTCTTCCGATATCCATAATCTTTTGTCGGTGTCGGATATGTGAGTATTCTTACCCAGTCTGATTGACCGGCATTACTCCTGTTTACAAGATTTTCATAATGTGCAAATAACTTCTTTTCATCAATATTGTACAGCCATTTGTATACTATCCTTTTCAAGATGTTTGCCTCATAAGTCCTTCCAATCGCTGACCACATGATTTTTCTGACAATAAAACAATGGCTGTTATGTATCTTTCTTGCCAATCTGTTCTGTGGCACAGAATCTAAGGGAAATACATCAATAAAAATCCCCTGCTCATATGGCATATTTTCCTGATTTTTTCTGAGGAACAGTGATTTTTTCCTGCGGAGCTTTCCATATCCCCATCTATATCCCGGAGTGTTTGTATGGTCCTGAAAATAATATTTCTCTGTGTCCAGTTCGGTCTTACATACTTCCCTGAATTTATTGTATTCCTCGCGCAGCAGGGCGATGTCCGCATCATCGTCCCATGGAATGAATCCCTGATGCCTGACTGCTCCCAGGAGAGTCCCCGCAATAATATTGTACTTGATATTGCACTTCATGCATATCCGGTCAACTTCTTCCAGCATTTCCAGCTGAATCCTCTGAACTGCATTCCGTTCTTCGGTTGTCAAACAATATTCCCGCATACCTGATATTTAACTCCGCTTCAGCCTTTGATAATCTCTGCGTTCTGCATCATAAGTGGTTTACCTGTCTGCTTATATAACTGCGGAAGGGAACCTCCATCGCCATAATAAGCGTCGCTTATCACGAGTGCTCTTTCCAAATCAGAGCTTGCATCGTAAATCCCCCAGCCTTCTGCACAATACTCCTGCACTATCTTCTCATACTCCTCACTCAACTCCGGTCTCATAGATGCAATCGTCGCCTTAATCAACGGATGCGGTCGCCAAAGAAGCGCAACTTCATCTTGCTTTCCCTTCATGATTCTCAGCACATCCTTGATTTTTACAATCATTTTTTCTTCGTTTTTTAACAGTGCATTAAGGGTTGTGTTGTAAAGAAGAATTTTTTTATTCTGCCCATCCGGCCGCTTAATAATCTTCAGCCACTCCTCCGGAATATGCTGTTCTTCTCTTGTCGCTGCCCGTATCTTATCAATCTTCGGAGAACCAAGCCCCTGTATCTTATGTTCCACATCAAGCATCTCCGCCTGTTCTTTACCCAGCCATTCCTTCAATACATTGACGTATATTTGTCTCATATTCTCCGACTGCACAATCACCCGGTCGGCATTGAGCACCGCCGGCAGCATACAATAGTGTTTCATTCTCTCTACCGCCTGCTGATTCTCAGGATTAATCTCACCCAGTACAAAATATGGGATATAAACCAACTGTTCTGTGTATTTTTTAAGATTAGCACTATAGAAAAACGGATGTACGCTTGTCACATAATTGCAGTCATCGTATGGATTATGGATATAAATCTCGTCCGGATGTCTTTCCTCAAAATTGTAATTGTGATAATCGGTAATGGGCACATATTCAGGATACTGGTCTCCTTCGTAATGCAGATTTCCAAAGCTCCCATCCTGCTTTTTGTCGTAATACGGAATCGGAATAACATAGGCGTCACGGTCCGGGTCTGCATCTGCTGCCTTCCACACGCTCTCCAGCGAATCCCACATGGATGCCTTATACGGCAGGAAAACAACCTCAAGCCTTTCCGGGAATGCCTCGACCTGCTCACGAATCAGTTCCAGTTTCCCTTGCACATTGTTGCACAGGCTGCTCTTACCGTTCACCGGGAGCTGGCTGATTTCCCATATCAGCTCACACAGCTCCTCCAGAAGATGTACTGTTTCCGTACTCTCTCCCTGATGTTGTTCTATCGTTTCGCCCGCCTCAATGGCCACCGCCTGCATATCCTGCAAAAGAACGGCGATTTTGGCATCACTGCCTTCAATAGCAAGTTTCTTTAATAACCGGTTGGCATCAAATAAAGATTTTATAATCCCCTTTAAATGATTTTTAATGTATCTGCGCATATTGCCCTCACTGCAGTTTCACAAAGCAGACTGTTTGAAACTGCTTTCAATGACCCTATATACCGAAAAAAACATTCAAAAATTGCGTTAAATCCATTATACTGCTACAGTTTCAAAAAGTCTACATTTGGGAACAATTTTTTCATGAATTCATTTGACTCATAAATTATCCCAAACATGATTTTAGGCTTTCCACTTTCCTTAAGGGATTTTTCATGATATGATACGGACATAGATGTCACGTCAAAATGTACCAACCCCAAAAGGAGGGATTTTATGCACATCGCTATATGTGACGACAATGTTGCGGACCGCAAACAATTAGAACGACTGCTCAAGCGGGAATCCGACCGCCGCAGCGGCACCACCGGGATTCTGTATACGGATTCCTACGGCACACCCGAGGCGATGCTGAGCAACCCCATGCAGTATGACGTGTTCTACATAGATATGTGTCAGACCGGCAGCATCACAGGGCAGGAATTGGTAGAAAAACTTACGGCAAAGGGAGTACACGCTCCCATCGTCATGTGTTGCTCCGCAGTGGACTACCGCGGACAGGTTTTTCCGGAAAATGTGATTTTCCTGAACAAACCGATTCAGACTGCCGAGCTCTCGGAAAGCCTCGACCACGCCCTGCTGATTAAGGCTCAGGCACCATCCATGATTGAGCTGCGCGAGGACAAGGAGACTCTCTATATCACAGAGGATGAGTTGATTTATGCCGTGGAAAGCGCCCGTCACGTGACCGTGACTCTCACGGAGGGCAGACAGGTGGTGACAAACACTACCGCCGAAAATCTATTCACTCAGCTTGAGAAACATCCCACCTTTTTTGCTCCATCTCACAAAGTCATTGTAAATGCCCGCTACATCCAAAAGCTTGGATTCTTCAAGGTCATCATGAAGGACGGAACGGTATTCAAGGTTCACGGAGACTGTATGGACTATGCCAAATATGCTTTCAGGGAATTCCACCAAGAGTGAAATTCCCTGAATTTTCTACATTAATAAATTCTATGAACTTTATTGCTCTTTACCATCGTCACTGACCTGCACGAATGTTTTTCCATGCCGCCGATATCACGGGGTCAAATCGTTTCTCGTTCTCCTCCCCATAATGCTGACTTACCTGACTTCTCAACTCCTCGTAGGTAATGCCGGAGTCATTCCGATAAATATCCAAAGCCACCGTGTAGATAATCTCATATCGATAATTGTACAGTGCACTGAAATTCTGCCACAGAATAGGGTCTTCCTTCAATATTGCCGTGACCGTATCTCCGTCCAGCGTACCGTTCTGTGAAATCACTCCCAGATTAATCATCTTGTTGAGCTGTTTCTGACCATTCTCACTATCCCCAAACTGGTAACCATTTTTGGCGTAATAGATATTGATAATCGTCTGCACTGCCTCCAGGTTATCCCCCAGCTTGGCGAGGTCATCCGAGGACAGATACTTGGAGTTGGTGTAATATGCACTCAGGTCATCGGAATTGAAACCGGCGGATGCGTAAGCGGTCTGCAGTGCCTCTGCATTCAGCTCCGACTCAATTCTTATGCCCAGATTTTTGGAGGAATCCGCATACAGCACATAGACATCCCTGTCAACATTATTGGGCACCTGTGTATCGTAGGACAGCTGATACATTCTGCCCTGAGCCTCGTAGATGTCCATATATACATCTTTCAAATCATTTACCGTCATGTTGGCATAATAAGCGCCGCCTGTGGACTCAGCGATATTCCGCAGTTCAGATGAGTCCAGATACGAACCGATTCCTATGATGTATACCGGTACCTGATAATAAAGCGACACATCTATGACATCCTGAGCATCATAGTCATAACCCGCACCATAAGGTTCATTAATTCCGTCTGTGAATGCCACCACGCATCTTGCCCCCTCGGCAGATGCCGTATATACCACAGAAGAATACAGGGACTGGTACAGACTGGTGAGACCGTAGCATTCCAAGTCCCATACAGAATTTGTAATCTGTGTCTTGTCTGTGGTAAATTCCTGATATCTTTCATAAATACTGCCGATGGTGGAAAGTCCCAGAACCGTATCGGAATGCGTCCCGTTCACAAACCCTTCTATTGCGCATTGCATATCATAAAATTCATAACGCATACTTCCTGAGACATCCGCCACAATGTCCATGGACAGCATACCTTCAATCTGTGAAATATCTTCCGCCTGGCACTCATTCCACTGATTATTATATTTCTCATAGATAATAAAGTCTTCCAGTTTAAAATTATATTTCTCATAATCATATGAGTTGATATAAAGCTTGACCTTATTCTTTTCGGAGACATCCGCCTGAACATACTTCTCCACCTGTTCTCCACTGGATGTAGCCGCACTGAATTTATCCGCCCACTCGCTCAGCGCCTGATAATCATCATTGAGCTGGATGTAATCCTGTGCATCGTCATCGCTTTCTATACGGGCGGTCAGCTCGCCAATCATGTATTCCTCAAAAGGGTGCGTACTGTAACCAGAGAATGAATTTTTAATCTCTTTTGCACTCTTTACAGACTTTTCCGCCTTCTCTTGATTGTCCGTCACAATCTTGTCACGTATTTTCTGAAAAGCTTCAGACTTCTTTTGGCACGCCTTCTCGTCAAACTCCTGCAGTGCTTCCTCCAGCGCAGCCTTGGCGCTCTGGTAGTCAGCATCATGATCGTCCATCAAATATTTTCCATTGACTTCTATCTCCTGTACGACACTGTCATACTCCTCGCGATAGGCTGCCACCGCCTGGTTCATGCTGTCCACCTCATCGGTCAGACTGTCCATCTCTTCCGCATAACCCTCATATTGCCAAAATCGGAAATGGGAAGCAGCATCCTGACCATCAGCCAGCAGCGTGTCGTAATCACTTTGGAACTTACCCAAGGACGCAACCCCTCCGGGCATTGCCTCAAATTGAGCTACCACCGCCTTAAACTCCCTCGTCCGGAGCGCATCATATATCCCCACTCCTGCAACAGCGAGAATCATAACTCCCAGCAGACCGGCCAGCAGCACGGGCACCAGAATCGACTTTTTCTTAGGTTCTTCCGGCGTCGTTACGTCCTGTTCCAACGGAGCCGGTATCTCGTAAACAGGCGCCGCTGACACACCGGTATCTTCTCCCGCCGATTCCGTCCCACCCTGGACCTTGGTCCCGCATTTAGGGCAAAAAAGCGCTGTGTCCGACATAGCATTTCCGCAATTCCTGCAAAACATCACTATTTCCTCCTCAATGTAACTAACACTCGGTTTAGTACTTCATATGGTTTACATTCGTTATGGCATCGTTCACAATGTCAAAGCTGCAGATATAAGGGTGGCAGGAACCCTCGATTATCGGCGTATAGAAATGTCCATCCTCTCCCTGAGTGATGTAATAGGGAATGCCGTTCATGTCACCAAACATACTCCTCACATCCTCATAGGTTCCGTTGCCAAAGCCTGCAAGAGTATTTGCCCGCACAATCATGGGCTGTTTCTCCTTGGCTGAATCCGCAGACGTCACAAGATAATAGTAATTCTGCACATGAATCACCTGAACCATCTCGCTTATTTCGGAGGAAACGGGATAGATTGCTTTCACCTTAAAGTTGCTCTTATTCACCGCATAGATGGCACTTCTGCCAACGCAGGGGAAATAAATAGTGCCGTTATCTATGGTAAAGGAACGGGTATAACAGCCCTCTAAATCCTTGATGGTTTGCGTGCTCTTTAACGTGAGACCCAGACCGTTTTGCGCTCTCTTGTAGATGTACATGGTACCGGTCATGGAGCTCCACACATAAAACTGACCCGTAGCGGAATCATATACCGTGTAATGGGGACGAATTCCCACGTTTTCAATACTTTCCACCAGTTGATAACCGCTCTCCGTCTTGGTGTAGGTAACCACACGGTTATTGTCTGTGTCAACTACAAGATAAATGGTTCCGTCGCTTGCGATTGCATGGGGGCGATTCAGTCCCATTCCAACAGGATTCCAGCCGCAGGGCGCATTGCTTACGTTATTCGTATGCAGCACCTGCTGGTTGTAAGCATCCGCAATAAAAAACTCGCCGCCGAAATTGTATACCTGCGTCGGTACAAAGAAACTATCTCTGTAGATATTTTCCGCATTATAGGCATAGACCTCCCCGGGCTGCGACTTGACCACTGTTTCCTCCCCTTCTGCATCGACGCTGATACCGCTCTGCAGCACGAATGCTGCTGCCAATACCAGACTCAGAATTCGCTTACCTGATAACAACTTTTTCCTCATAACTTTACTCCTTTCCTTCTTTGCCCTCTGCATTGACTATATGTATAATTCCAATTCTTCCTTCAAAAGAAGGTGCAAAAATATGTTCTTTCAGATTGTTTGCTACGACTCCATCCCACGAAGCGTGCATATGTGCCGCCAAAATCTGTACGACATTGGAATCCGCACTGTACATAGCATCTATGAACTTCTGTGTATTTTCATCCGGTTCGTAAGACGAATTTTCCCGGTTCCAATAGTAGATTCTGTTTCTCACCAGCATGGAAATTTCCTCCAGGGAATCATCCGTCTCCGAATAATATGGCACGTGAGTCGCCACAATCACAGGTTTCCCTTCATTCAGTTTCTCCTGCAGAAAATCGAGCCGTTCGTCAGAGAGATTCTGGTAGGATTTGTCGACTCCCACCAACAGGAAGTCATCAAACTCTATGCAACCTCTGCCATCATCGCCGTCCCACAAACCTGCCTGTGCCGCAAAGCCGTCCGAATCGGTAAACTCTCCACCGCCGTACCAGCCGCCGTAATCATGGTCGGATCTGATATACAAAATCCGGTCTTTCGAATATTTCAGGCTGTCCAGACCTTCCTCAAGCGCGCTCATATTAGAGCCGCTGCAATAATCTAATATATCTCCACCAAATACGACCGCATCAAAATCATAGTAATTCAAGAACTTAATAATCTCCGGCCACAGTTCTTCCGCGTACACGCCCTCAGACGTAACCGAGAGCGTCTCATGCCGCTCCAAAACCTTGGGCAGATTCTCCTCCACCACATCCCCCGGTTCGCTGTCCGTAATCAGATGGAGGTCATTCACAAAGGCTATGTTATAATCCCTGTTTATTCCTTCTATCTCGACCGTGACTTCATCTCTCTTAAAGTCGTATTCCGGCGGCTCATATACAATGTCCGATGCATCTCCGTCCGAGACACTCTCCGTATCCTCCGTCCCCCCGGCGGTCTCACTTTCCTCCGCCACGTTTGTGTCTGCAGCTTTCTGCCGCATATCGATAATTTTGACAAAACAGTAGATGTCCAAACACAAGAACAGCAGGATGGCTACCTGAAGTATCCGAATTCCTTTTTTCCTACCTTCATTCACCTAAAAGCACCGGTACATTGCTCCGAATCCATTCTCTGGTGGCAGCGGTGGTTCCGTTGTGCGTATCCACCTTGTACTTATCCTCTCCATCCAAATCGTTAAAGTACCAGAAGTGTTTCAAATCCACACTGGTGGCAGAGTTGACTCCGATATCATTTCCAATCGTGAGATTCTGCTCCTGCTTAATTTCATCCACAATGGCATTATATGCGCTCTGATACTTCGATACATCCATACCTGCGGAGCTACCATAGGTGATGATGTCCTGGAGCAAAAGCATATTGTAATCCGTCTCCTCAAGGATTGCCACCATACTGTTCGCTGCATCTCCGTAGCTGAGAGAGCCGTCCGCAAGACCGGTCTCGCAACGCTTTCTCGTTATCCATGCAAGGCAGTATGCGTAGCGCAGTCTCAGAGGATCATCCAACTCCTCATCGTCAAACAGCAGCATCTTGCCATTCTCCTTGATGGAAGCTGCCTGTTCCGCATAATTCCATGCCTCGTCTCTGGACCAGTTCTCGTATGTAGTGATGTTATTGATACCCTGAATAAACATATCCTTGTATGCCTGCACGACCTCATCCTTGTACGTATTGATTCTGTCGCCGTCCACAGTGTAACCCTGCTCCGCAAGCGAGGTGGTAATCGTTGTCGCTTTAAGCACAACATTGCTAATCTGCTCATATCCCGCAGCATATGCTCCCTGATTTTTGATATTATCACAATATCTAATCACGGAATCAATATAGGTTCCATAAATATTGTCAATACCTTCCTGTGCTTCTTCCTTCAGATTATTCTCCTCTGCCACAGTCATATATTGATTGATTGCATCAGCGCCATGAGGGATGGCTCCGTCAATATCATTTCCTTCCTCATACTCTTGCCTTGCCTGCTCGGCAAGCTCCTCCGCAGGCTCCAGCAGCTCCACATCCCCCTTGACGTCGTCCACATCCCCGGATGTCACATCGGAATCCGCGTCCTTTTCACCATTCTCATCCGTCTCGCTTATAACTCCCAAATTTGAAAGGATGCCAGTATTATTAAGCAGATAGAAACCTGCCCCCACTGCTGCCACAATCAGCAGGAACAAAATAACAAGCACAATAATAAGCCCGACATGGCTCTTTTTCGCAGGTTTTGCCGCCGGCTGCTGGGGTGCAGGCTGAGGTTTCGGTGCCGCCGCCTGGGGTGCAGGCTGAGGTTTCGGTGCTGCCGCCTGAGGTGCAGGCTGAGGCTTTGGTGCCGCCGCCTGGGGTGCAGGCTGAGGCGCCGCACCATCCCCCTGTTTCATACCGCATTTGGTACAGAATTTTGTGCCCGGCTTGAGAACTGTTCCGCACCCGGGACACACATTCTCCGCAACCTTTTCTATTTTACTTCCACATCGCACACAGAACTTACTGTCATCAGCAATATTTGCGCCGCATTTAGGACAAATCATATGTATTACCTCCCATTTATGTGTCTTAACATAAATTTAAGTATAGCATAACAAACAAGCGTCCGTCAATGTTTCTGCCGGCTGGGAGCGCGAAGTGCAAATTAGGAATTTTCTTTTTGCGCACTTTGCGCTATAATCTGTAGCATATGCAATTTTATTTTTATTCGATTCGG
Source organism: uncultured Acetatifactor sp. (assembly GCA_964617975.1). Classification (GTDB taxonomy): domain Bacteria; phylum Bacillota; class Clostridia; order Lachnospirales; family Lachnospiraceae; genus Acetatifactor. The sequence continues at coordinate 26,301 of CAZUAP010000009.1, forward strand.
AGGTTTCCATGCTTGCTTTAGAGGTTGTTTCCATGAAAAATTTTATGAACCATCTTCTCTCGGGTGATACCTTTGATATTTTTCTGTTGGAGGAGGCTGCCATCAGCACAGCCTGCAGCTACACCATAGACGGTCATATCAACGCAGATTTTTTCCCGCCCGAGGAGCGCGGTTCGGAACATATTCCCTATGAATTTCGCCCGTGGAGTGAGCTGAAAGGTCTGTGTTTTGACCTGATTAAGGGACGGTATACGCCCCTGTATTTCAAATTCGTATTGCAGCTCAAGCCGGAGCATATGCAGCAGCTCTTAGGAATAGAAAACAAAACTGCCGCCGGGGACGTCAGCCAGGTAAAGGCACTGGTTCTGAATATCCGCTACGACGGCAGCAAAGCCATTCTCACAACCGGCACCTCCTATCACACTTTTGTGATGAGCCGGGAAGCCGACCTTATCTGGGACAAGGCAGTGTGCAAATATCTCGACCAAAAAGGTATCGGGTATGAAAAACTATAGTGTTATTGCTATAGTTTTATTTCTATATTTGATTTGGTGTATTGTCAAGTTTTCATCTTTGGTTTGAACACGAGGCTCACCAGATATCCAAAAATCAATGCGGCGCTGGTGCCCACAGCACCCGCCTTGAACCCGCCCGTAAAGAGTCCCAGAAAGCCCTGTTCTCCGACAGCCTCCTTCACACCCTTCATAAGCACATTGCCAAACCCCAGAAGGGGCACGCTTGCGCCTGCGCCCGCAAACTTCTGGAAGGGCTCATACCATCCAAACAGACTGAGAATCGCTCCGGTCACCACGAGGAGAACCATGATTCGACCCGGCATCATCTTGGTCTTTTCCATCAATATCTGTACGGCTACACATATCAGCCCGCCCACCCAAAACGCATTTACATAATCCATTCCACATACTCCTCCTGCAGCTTAGCATGATAAACAATTGCTGCATTACTGTTGATAATAATTTTAGTATGAGCCAAATGGATTTTTATTATGTATCAGATTTCGAGTATTCTCATTACATCAGGATGTCGCCAATCTCCTCCACGATTTCCCTCAGCTGTTTACCCTGGCACTGTATGGTCACATGGGCATATTTTTCATAAAGCGGTGTTCTCTCCGCATATAAATCCTCCAGACTCTGCCCCGGTTTCAGGGTAACGCCCCGGGCATTCAAATCCCCAAGCCGTCTGGCTATCTCCTCACAGGGCAGGGCGAGGTACACCACGGTGCCGATTTCACGAAAATGTTCCATTGCCTCCCCGCCGTAAATCGCACTGCCGCCGGTGGCAATCACACTGTTCGTTCCCCGCAGAGAGGTATTCACATCGTTCTCCAATGCCCAAAATCCTTCTATGCCGCGCTCCTCTATGAGGTCGTGCAGCAGCTTTCCGTATCTCTCCTGAATCACCAAATCGGAGTCAACAAAGCGCATGCCCAGACGCTTTGCAAGGACAACACCTACTGTGCTCTTGCCGGCTCCGGGCATACCAGTTAAAATAACGCATGTTTTATTCGTGTAACTCATGTTATTCATTATACCTCGGCAATTACCTCTACCTCGCACAGCACATTCTTGGGCAATGCCTTGACTGCTACGCAGCTGCGCGCAGGTTTCTCCGTGAAATATCTTGCATAAATTTCATTGAAGGTTGCAAAATCATTCATGTCCGCCAAAAAGCAGGTTGTCTTTACCACCTTGGTGTAATCCGTGCCTGCTTCCGCCAAAATCGCGCCGATATTTTTCATAACCTGCTCCGTCTGCTCCACAATTCCACCTGCCACGATTTCACCGTTTGCAGGATTTATTGCAATTTGACCGGACGCAAATAACAGGCTTCCTGTAATAATTCCCTGAGAATAAGGGCCAATCGCCGCGGGCGCCTTATCTGTTGCAATTTTCTTTAACATAACATATGTCCTCCTATTGTATTGTTGTAAAAATCCCACCAATTAACCTTCCCATCAACTAACCTCCGGCTCGTCAAATTCCGCCATGACATAAAAGCCACGGGCGTTCTCAACAATGTCCGCCACCACACCTTTTTTGCTCAACAGCCGCTTGTTAAAAGGAATGTTTGCAGACATAGCTAGGGATGGGTCGATGGTATAGTAATAATTGCTCGGAAGCAGCCCTTCCGTGACGGAAATCTCCTGTCCGACCTCCAAAAGTCCCGGGCGCTCCATCTTAAATTCCATTCTGCGCATACTGCCTCCCCGGCTCCGCAACAAGATTTGCAGACCCATGGAGTATTGTATCAGTATCCACCTCAGATTGCAAGTGGTATACTCTCCAACACTAGCGCATGCGCAATCCCGGGCACGCTCTTTCCTTCATTGAAACTGGTCTTGGACAGCAGCGCACCCGTGGGCATGAACAATACTTTCTTCCAGTTGCCCTCAGCCAGTTGCTTTAAAATATATGCGGAAAGCGTCACCGCACTGCACCCGCATCCGCTGCCGCCCGCATGGGTGTCCTGAGATGCCGCATCATAGATTTCGATTCCACAGTCCATGTGTCTGGAGGAGATGTCATATCCCCTCTCCTTCATCATGTCAATCAAAACCCTTTGTCCAACGCTCCCCAAATCTCCGGTAATAATTTTGTCATAATCCTCTGGTTGACTGTTAAAGTCAAGAAAATGCTGTTCCAAAGTCGATGCTGACGCCGGTGCCATACAAGCTCCCATATTCATGGAATCTTTTAAACCATAATCCGTTATCTTTCCGACAGTAATCCCCGAAATAAGAGCTTTCGCGCCATTTGACAGAGGCGTTTTATCGTCTGTCAGGACACCTGACGACGTCGTTGTCAAGCCCTGACAGCGAGTGTCATTTTTAAAGTCATTCTCCGATTCCAGTACAAAAGCACCACTGCCCGTCACTGTCCAGGTAGCAGACAGAGGACGCTGGTTGCCGTAGTTGAGTGGAAAGCGAAATTCCTTTTCCGCGCTGGCAAAATGGCTGGAGGTGACGCAGACCACCCGGTCTGCAAAGCCCCCCGCAATGGCGAGTGAGCCCAAAGCCAGGGATTCCCCACAGGTGGAGCAGGCGCCGTAAACCCCAAAGAGCGGTATCTGATAGGATGCCAGTCCAAAGGAGGTGGCGATGGACTGTCCCAATAAATCCCCTGCAAAGATAAAGTCCACATCCGCCGCCTTGACTCCGGATTTCTCAAGCGCCAGGTAGACGGCATCCTTCTGGAGATTGCTCTCCGCCTCCTCCCATGTCTCGCATCCGAACCAGTCATCCTCTCCCACCATATCAAAAAGAAGCCCCAGCGGGCCTTCTCCTTCTTTCTTGCCTACCACGCTGGCGCTTCCTTTGATATAAACCGGCTGTTCAAGCCGGATACTGGATTTTCCTATATGTTGCCCCATTTGACAGCTCCTCCCGTTTTTATTGCACGGAAACAGCAATCTAAGGCGGTTCCCATGCAGATTTGGTATCTATCATAACCTGCATGGAAATTTTTTATTCCTATTTGGATGCCTATTTGGATTCCTATTTTTTATTCATATTTTTCGCTCTGGGCGCGAATCAGTTCTTCATCCTCAAAGTAATTGATTCTCATGGCGGATTTGACCTCCGACAGGGTCTGTGCCGCAGCCTCTCTGGCGGCATCGCTGCCCTTCTTCAGCACCTCATATACCGCAGGGATATCCTTCTCCAGAGCTTTTCTGCGCTCGCGGATGGGCTCCAGCGTCTCCTGCATCACATTGTTCAGGAATTTTTTCACCTTCACGTCCCCGAGACCGCCCCTCTGATAATGAGCCTTCAGTTCATCGAGATTGGCATACTCAGGCAGATACCGTTCAAAATGCTCCGGAGCGCAAAAGGCATCCAGATAGGTAAACACGGTATTGCCCTCAAGATGTCCGGGGTCACTCACCTGCAAATGCTGAGGGTCTGTATACATACTCATAATCTTCGTCCGCACCTCATCGGCTGAATCCGCCAGATAAATGCAGTTGCCGAGGGATTTGCTCATCTTGGCCTTCCCATCGATGCCGGGCAGACGCTGGCAGGCTTCGTTGGAAGGCAGAAGCACCTGGGGCTCCACCAGAACCTCTCCGTAGATGGAATTAAACTTGCGGACAATCTCTCTGGTCTGCT
>CAZUAP010000010.1:0-29510 GCA_964617975.1 uncultured Acetatifactor sp.
GTCTGTGCGCAGCATTCCCACATTTTCCAGACATTTCATATGGTTCAGATAGCTCTGACCGAAGGTCATAAAGAAACGGATGCGCTTCACGCCGGGGATATTTTTTGCCAGGGACTCTATCTCCTCGTGGTGGAGCAGATACATATCCTTCTCACCCACCTGGGCAAAATTATATACTCGCTTGATTTCCATGGGTTTGGTTTCCACCCAGTGTCCGTCCTCCCAATAGGAGCCGTTGGCGGACACCTCGCGGAGGTTTATCTCCGGATTAAAGTTGGTGGCAAAGGGATAGCCATGGTCGCCGCCGTTGCAGTCCATGATGTCAATATAGTGAATCTCGTCAAAGTAATGTTTCAGCGCGTAGGCTGAGAATACGCTGGTCACGCCGGGGTCAAAGCCCGTGCCCAAAAGCGCCGTGATGCCCGCCTGCTCGAATCGCTCCCGGTAAGCCCACTGCCAGGAGTAATCAAAATAAGCCGTGAAACCTTCTTCCTTACAGCGTTTCTCGTAGACGGCGCGCCATTCGGGGTCCTCCGTGTCCTCTGCCTCGTAGTTGGCGGTGTCAATATAGTCCACCTTGCAGGCAAGGCAGGCATCCATGATGGTCAAATCCTGATAGGGGAGTGCAAGATTCAGAACCGCGTCGGGCTGCACTCTCTCAATCAGGACAATCAGCTCCTCCACCTTGTCCGCGTCCACTGCCTCCGTGGTAATCACGGCAGTTGTGGTGCCCTCCAGTTTTTCTTTCAGCGCGTCACATTTGGATTTCGTGCGGCTGGCGATACAGATTTCCGAGAATGTCTCGGCGCATTTTGCACATTTTTGAATCGCCACGGACGCCACTCCGCCGCAGCCGATGATTAAAATTTTACCCATGTCAGAGTCCTCCTTTATTACATCTATTGAAATCTATTGACATCTTCCGCAATTGTGCAGTTTTGTATATATCCAACACAGGCACGCTTTCGCTATGTTTTTTTCGTAGCGGACACATAAGAGCCTAAAGTACAGGCTCTAAGTGCCGACGAAAAAAGAATGCCTGTTTATGGACATATACAAAACTGCACAAAAGCTGTGTTATGGAAATGATGTCATAATTATCTGTTTCTCGTTTCTCGCTCAACGCTTGACAGTAATTTTTCCACATAGGCGGGGAGGCAGAATGCCCCCTGGTGGAGCTTGGTGGTGTAGTATTTCGTGTCGATTCCCAGCTTTTTCCACTCGTCCGCCCGCAGGTCTTCCACGGGGTGGTATTTCTTGGAGGCAAAGCCAAAGAGCCAGTGTCCGGAAGGGTAGGTGGGAATGTGTGCCTGGTACACGCGGCTGATGGGAAAGCTCTCCACGATGCGCTTGTGCGCCCGCTTGCACGCTAAGGCATCCCCGTCATAAAAGGGGCTCTCGTGCTGGTTGACCATGATGCCGTCCTCATGGAGCGCTCTGTAGCAGTTGCCATAAAACTCTTTGGTAAAAAGCCCTTCCCCGGGTCCGAAGGGGTCTGTGGAATCCACGATAATCAGGTCGTATTCGTCCTCCCGGGAACGGATGAATTTCAGCCCGTCCTCAAAATAAAGGTACACTCTGGGGTCCTCGAAGCTGCACGCCGTCTGGGGCAGGTATTGTCTGCACACCTCCACCACCTGTCGGTCTATCTCCACCATATCAATGTGCTCGATGGAGACATATCGGGTCAGCTCCCGCACCGCTCCGCCATCTCCCGCACCGATGACCAGCACTCTCCTCACGTTGGGGTGTACCGCCATGGGCACGTGGACAATCATCTCATGGTAGATAAATTCATCCTTCTCCGTGAGCATCATATATCCGTCCAGCGTAAGAAACCGTCCAAACTCCGGAGAGTCGTAAACATCTATCCGCTGAAACTCACTCTGCCCGCTGTAAAGCTGTCTGTCCACGCGAATGGAAATCTTTACATCGGGAGTGTGCAATTCCGAAAACCACAGCTCCATAACTTGCCTTCCTTTCCCGTCTGGAATCTTACGCCCAGACCTCCTTCAACACATTCAATCGATTGATACCTGCATCCTCCGGTCCCGTCATGGAACAGCCCTTCTCCTTGGCGTATTGGATATACTGCAAAATCTCGGCAGTAATCTCCTCCCCCGGAGCCAAAATGGGAATCCCCGGCGGATAGCACATGACAAACTCACTGCAGATTCGCCCCTCCGTCTCCATGAGCGGGAGAGATTCCTTCTCGGCATAAAATGCACTCTGAGGGGAAACCGCCACTCTGGGGTCGATATATTCCTGAGTGAACATCCCCGTGCTGTCCTTCTGGTACTTGCGTTTAATCTCCACCAGCGCGCCAATCAGTCTCTCCATCTCGCGCTCTCTGTCTCCAATGGAGATGTAGGCAAGAATGTTGGCGATATCCCCCAGCTCCACCTGAATATCGTACTCATCCCGGAGCAAATCGTAGACCTCTATCCCTGCAAGACCGATGCCCAGCGTGTTGACTGTGAGCTTCGTCCTGTCAAAATCGTATATGCTGTCCCCGTTAATCAGCTCTGCGGTATAGGCATAGTAACCGCCGATGGCGTTGATTTCCTCCCGGGCATATTCCGCCAAAGCTGTCACCTTGGCAAACTCCTCCGCGCCCCGCAGTGCCAGATTGCGCCGGGAGATATCCAGACTCGCCAGCAGGAGATAGGAAGCGCTGGTGGTCTGGGTCAGATTGATAATCTGGCGCACATACCCCGGGTGCATATGAGAACCTATGAGCAAAAAGGAGCTCTGGGTCAGGCTGCCGCCGGATTTGTGCATACTAACGCTCGCCATATCTGCCCCCGCCGCCATGGCTGAGACCGGCATATTTTCTCCAAAATAAAAATGTGTTCCGTGGGCCTCGTCCGCCAGCACCTTCATGCCGTGGGCGTGAGCCAGCCTGACAATGCTTCGCAAATCAGAGCAGATTCCATAATAGGTGGGATTGTTCACCAGCACGGCAACCGCATCCGGATTTTCCCGGATTGCCTGCTCCACCTGTCCCACCTTCATGCCGAGGGCAATCCCCAGCCTGCTGTCCATATCCGGATTCACATAGATGGGCGTGGCGCCGCACAGCACCAGCGCATTGATGACGCTGCGGTGTACGTTTCTGGGGAGGATAATCTTGTCCCCCTTTTTGCACACGGACAATACCATGCTCTGCACGGAGGAGGTGGTTCCTCCCACCATGAGGAAGGCATAGGCTGCGCCGAACGCCTCCGCGGCAAGCTCCTCCGCATCCCGGATGACCGAGACGGGGTGGCAGAGGTTGTCCAGCGGTTTCATGGAATTGACGTCAATCCCCACGCACTGCTCCCCCAGAAGCTCCACCAGCTCCGGATTCCCTCTGCCGCGCTTGTGCCCCGGCACGTCGAAGGGTACGATTCTATTTTGCCTGAATTCCTCCAACGCCTCATAGATAGGCGCTCGGGACTGATTGTATCTACCCATTTTCTGCAACCTTCTTTGTTTAGTAAATGTTTCGTCCGCTGAAAATTTCTATCATCTCCCGGCGCAGATTATCCGTAATCTCCAGCCGTACCTTGGGCGGCAACTCATACACATCGCTGTTGAACAGGTAATTCTGCAAATCAATTTCCTTAATCAGCATTTTGGTGTGGAAAATATTGGCATCGTACACGTTGATGTCCACCGCATCGTATCGCAATAAGGTCTCTTTGTTGATATATTCCTGAATCGAAGTCATGGGATGGTCCATGAACAGCTTGTGTCCTCCCAAATCTCTGGTGAAACCGCGCACCCGGTAGTCCATGGTGATGATGTCCGAATCGAAGGAGCCAATCAGGTAGTCCAGCGTGGACAGAGGTGTAATCTCCCCGCAGGTCGCCACGTCAATGTCCACCCGGAAGGTTGCCAGACAGGTCTCCGGATGGTACTCCGGATAGGTATGCACCGTAATATGGCTCTTGTCCAAATGTGCCACAGTGGTATCCCCGGCAGGCACCATGCTCTCCTCAGCGATGAGGATGGTCACAGAGGAGCCCTGAGGCTCATAATCCTGGCTGGATATATTCAGCACAGTGGCACCAATCATATCCGTCACATTGGTGAGGATTTTGGTGAGACGCTCCGAGTTGTACTGCTGGTCAATGTAGGCAATATAATCCTTCTGCTCCCGCTGGGTCTTGGCATAGCACACGTCATAAATATTAAAGCTCAGGGATTTGGTGAGGTTGTTAAAACCATACAGCGTAATCTTCTCGTTCATAGGGTGTCTCCTTATTTTCTATCAAAAAAGCAAGTGACGTTTTCCATCACTTGCTTATAAAATCAATTATCATCCGCTAATGTCCACAGGGACACTATCGGCGTGTATTCTACACGCATGGATAACAGATATCGGGTTTTAGAGTCTATATAGCAAATATTTTACTTTTACTACTCTTATTGACCGTTTCACAAGTTAGGTGTGCATCTGCACAGGTTTATAGTAACCAACTTATAAAATCTGAGCTCTTAACTCAATCAATAAAAGGCAACTGTGTTGCCGCAAATATTTGCATGGAAAACTCCGATAAATCCGTGCTCCATACGTTTGTACTATATCACAGGGACAAGCCATAAGTCAAACAAAATTTATAATTCTCCCGTTTTGTAGACCGCATACCCTTCATAATAGTAGCTGTGGTCGATTCCTTTCATGTAAATCTCCCTGTCCTGAACCCGGTCTGTCAATGCCTGCCGCAAAAGGTGTTTGATTTCAATATCTTTTATGGGACTGCGCTCCATAGCCAACAGGTAATCATCCTTGTCCACCTTGCTCCAGTCAACCACAAGGCTCAGCTCCTTTTTCAACATCATATCCAGCCAGATTCTTGTGCTGCGTCCATTTCCTTCTCGGAAAGGATGTGCCACATTCATCTCAACATATTTTTCAACAATCTCATCAAAGCTCGACTGCGGCATCTTCGCCACAGTCTCTACCGCAGTCTCCAGATACATCACAGGTGCAAATCGAAAGCTGCCCTTTGCAATGTTGACCTTCCGCATCTGACCAGCAAAATCATAAATTTCTCCAAACAGGTACCGGTGGATTGCGGCAAGAGTCTCATAGGTTCCTGCCGTCAGACTGTCCAAATAACCGCTTTCAAACATCTCGGCTGCCTTTTTCTTGCTGATTTTTTCTTCCTCTCTCGCCAATTCTGCGGAATCTGTGATTCCTAATTTATTTTCAAGTGCCATTCGGAGACTCCTCTCTGGATAAGACGGGACTTCCTTTCGGAAGTCCCGCATAATGACTATCGTTTGACGTTCACTTTAATCGTAACCGTGCAGTCTTTGCTGACACCGTCCCGTCCTCGCAGCGTCACCGTCAAAGGTATGCTGTAGGATTTGCCCTTGGCTGCAGCCAAAACCGCATCCTTGTCGGCAAGCTGGACTGTCAGATAGGCATAATTGTTAGATGTACTTGTTACGCTAACGGAAATGTCATTTTTGCCGTCCTTATTCACATCAAGACCACCGCTCACACCGGTGATTTTGTAATAATAGTTCGATGTGGTGAGGGTATAGCTCCGACTCAGGTCGGATGCTCCGGCATAGAGCGTCTGGTTGTTGTTCGATACCGTAATCTTCGGTGCCGTCTGCTTCGGCTTTATCTTGAAGGTATTGCTGGTTACCTGAAGGGTATCACCGCCGGAGGTCTTTATGGTGTAGACCACCTGCAGGTTGTAATTCTGTCCTGCCTTGAGCTGTCCTGTCCCAGTCGAATGCACATAACATACGCCGCTGCTAAGGCAATTCAAGGTGAAGTAACTGCTGTACTCCCCTGTGAGCGTCGCATCCTCAACCTCATAATCCGTGCCGAGGTTGCTGAACTTGGGTGTAATTATCACACTTTTTTTCAAATAGGAGTAGTGCTGATAGGTCAGGTCAATGCTGCCCTTTGCTTTCACCTTTGCCGTAATCGCCTTGTCCGTGAAGGTAATCTTCAGCTTTAAGGTATTGAGCGCCACTCTGCTGCCCTCCGCATTGGTATAATAAGGCGTGAGGTTGTAGGTGTAGGTGCCGTTGGGCGTTGACTGACCGGCGAGTTTCGCGCTGTTCAGTCTGGTGCTGATTTCACCACTATATTCATGTTGTATCAGCAGGATGTCATCCGTCAGGAGTGCCTGAGACTTATTGTCCGCACCCTTGATTTCCACGTCCGTCAGTTCAGGAGAAGAAAGATATCCCTTCAGACGGATAGAGGTGGAAACCTGATTCATATAGGTGGTATTGTAGGTCAGCTTATCCTCCGTAAGCACTGCCTTGGGCTGGTCAGCCTTCACCGTGTGCGTGACCTTCAGGCTCTCTCTCCAGCTGTCGGAGTCCAAAGTGAAAGTAATGCTTTCCTTCGACTTTGTGCCTATGTAGGTCAGGTACTGATACCAGTCAGCGTCCTCGCTCATGCTTACGTTTTCACTGTCCATCGTAATCTCATTATAATAGTATGCCGATGTGCCTGACGTAACGTATTTAAGCCAGTTTTTGGTGATGCTGTCCTTAAAGTAAATTTGGAAATTGTTATTCTCCATGGAAGGAACAATGGTGCTGACATTCTTGCCCGTCACGTCATCATAGGATTTCAGCGTAGGCTTTTTATAGCTGTACTTAATCTTTACATTTTTGATTACATTTGCTTCCTTCACGCCGTAGAGCTTCACCTTCAAGGTACCGGTTGCAATGTTGGAATTCACAAGTTTTCCCTTGCTTACCTGCACGTTGTCCTGATAAATATAGTAACGGTTCGTGAAAGAATATCGTTTAAAGCTAAAGCAGTTATCCGCATCGTTTACACCGTCATCCCATGTCAGGCTTGAAATGGAATAATTGGATTTCTCAAGGGTGATATCCAACTGTCCTTTTTCTGTCAAATAGAACAGGTTCATACTGCCTGAAACCTTGGCTGTCACCTTGGGCTGCTTGTTGATGACCGTCACCTTTAAGGGATAGGTATAAGTCACACCGGCGGAGGTCGTCACAGCGAGCTTGCAGGTGTAATTGCCATTCTTGATTTTGTCCGGTTTGGGCACAACCACATAGGTGTTGCTTCCATAGTTTTCTATCTGGAAGTTTGTGGAAACCTTTTCTCCCTCATATACGACACAGGACTGAATCGTCTCGTCGTACACCGGCACTATCTCAATGCTGCCGTACAGACTGCCGGAGAGCGATTTACCGCCATTGTCATAGTCAAACGCCATGTTGACGGTCGCCTTGCTGGAATCCACGCGGGGCTGATGATTCTGGACTTCCAGTTTCAACTGCACGGAGGCTGCTGCCGCATCCTTTGCAGTCACTTCGATGATTGCATGACCTTCTCCCTTAACCTGCACAACCGCCTTGCGGGAATCGGTCTTGTCCACCGTAACGGTTGCCACGGATTTATCCGTGATTTTCCACTCCAGCTTGGTCGTGGTATTCTCTTTGTCGTTTCTGTCAGTTGCCAGAGCGGTGAGGTTAATCGTGCCTTTTTCTGATTTCTCTGATACATCGAGGGAAATCATGCCGTTCTGAATGGCAACATTCTCTGTGGTCGAGGACAGTGTGATGGCGGAAATAGGACTCTCCTCCACTGCCGTGATGGTGTAGGTTCCGCTGGCAACCACCTTCTCACCCACGGAAATCTCTGTCTTTAAGGTATACTTTCCTGCCTTTGATGCCTTGACAGACCAACTGCCATTGCTGTTCTTCGTGATGGTTATGTCGGAGTTCTGGCAGGTTACATTCGTGATATAATCCATACCCTGTACATCGCCGATGTAAGTCGGCGAAACGTTGAGCTTTATCTCATCCTGCCCGTCTGCCAGAAGGACATTGCTATGAGTACCTGCCGACTCTGTCACGGTCATACCCGTTATCGTGCCAATCACCACGTTGACAGTTCTGTAATCGTAAGGATAATAGGTATCTCCTGTGTAAACCACTTCAAAGTTATAACCGCTTGTATTTGCAGGAAGGCTGTAGAGCGGTGTGGAGGGGTATTTCCAGCTCCATCCTTCTCCCAGCTCTGCGGGGAGAGCCACATCCTTCAAGGTCTTTTGTACATTTGTATAAGCATATACTGTCAAGCTGTCCGTGGAAGGAGCTTCCTTGACGTTCACAGTAAATTTCACCTCGGAAACATCCGTGAATCTGCCCTCCTGTGCGGTAACCGTAATCTCTGCGGTACCGGCCTTTATCGGGGTAATCACGCCTTTTGCCGTCACAGTTGCCACGGACTCATCGGAGGATTTCCATGTGAAGTCTCTTGCGTCAAAGTCCTCCTTGGGAGTGATGGCGCCGACTGCCGTGTAGGTCAATCCCGATGCAAGCGCTATGTCATAGATGCCATTTCCCTTGTCGATGGCAGGATAATTCTGGTCAGAAGAATCCAGTCCCGTGATGCCGAAGGCTTTTGCCTTGGGGCTCACGCTTACTCTGATGGATGCCTGATATCCGTCCTTATCAAAGGTAAAGACTGCATTAACGCCGGTCTGCACTCCCACAATGCCGTCTGACCAAGTTGCCACTCCGGGTTTCGAGGAGGTCACGGTATAATCTGACAGTGCCGTCAGAGTTCCGCCATCCTTCAACTCATAATAACCAATCGTCGCATCTGTGGAACCCTTATAAACGGTCAGCCAACTGTCAGTGTACTGTTCTGTAACCCCTTCTGTGGTTTTGCCCAGAACGTAATTCTTAACGGTAACCTTACATTCTGCCTTGACACTTGCGTCATAAGCGGATTGTGCCGTAATCACGGTCTCGCCGACTCCCACAGGAATCACCTTGCCGTCCTGCACCGTCGCAACTTTTGTATCTGCGCTGCTCCAAACGACTTCCGTAGCTGCGTCCGCAGGTGCGGTAGCCGCCGTTAACTTGACGTAATTGTCATAGCTGAGGTTCAGTTTCAACTCATCCTTAGACAGCGCGATGGACTCGGGTACCTTCGCCGCAGCCGTGGTGAATTTGATTTCATCCGCATTCAAAGTAGCTTTTATCGGATAGTCCGAAGAACCAACTCTCTCTGTGATTTCTCCTGTCAATTCGGTGATGGAATACTCTGTAGCTTCCGTCAAACCGCTGAAAGTCACCTTGCCCTGATAATCTTTCTTCTTGGTCAGTGTGACATCATATGTCTGTTCGTCACTCAGCAGCATATGCACATTCAGGCTCATGCTCTCATTCTCCGGCATCTGTGCCTTTATGGTATATGTCTGCTGCTTGTAGGTGTTCTCACTCTCTACCGGCGTGAAAGTCAGGTTATACTCGGCAGCCTTTGTGGTGAAACTGCCCACAACCTTTTTCGCCCCTTCTTCCACAGAATCCGGCGCGGAAAAATTCCAACTATCGCTCAGGACTACCGCATACTCATACTCGGTGCCCGGTGTCAATTCTGTGACGGTGGCACTCCAGGATGTGTCGCTGCTATCTAGTCTCCTATAGCTGCCTTTCGTCCATTCAGATGTATCTTTTACTCTGTAAAAATAAAGACAATAAGCATAGGAAGAATCGCTGTCGAATCCGTCAGCGGTGAAATTTAATTTTGCATAGGTATATCCATGGCTCTCCGTGACGGTCACATTTCTCCTATCTTTCTTGGTGTGAACCACGCCGGTAACAGCCTGCGTTAGTCTACTAATACTGGTACTAGTAGTATTTGCAATACCGAGGACATACTCATAGTCCGTGTCTTCCTTCAGCACTTCATCATTGTAGTAGAGGACCAATACATCCCTCGCCATGGTGCTGGCGGTGAATTCTACAGGAAATTGTTGCCAATCTGTCTCACCTTTCTCTCTGTAATACAGCATAATATAATTGCTTGCTGCCAGATTCGTACCGCTCACCTGTACGGCGAATTTGAATTTATGCCTATAAATCGTTGTCTGCGCTATAGCAAGGGTTCTGTCGTCCTTCGGCGTGGTGAATGTAAAGCTACCGTATTCCTTGCCATCGCTGTCTCTGAAAGATACGGTGTAATCGGTGTCATCCTTCAGGGAGTAAAGCGTGAGTGTGGAGGTAAAATCATTACTCGTGGAGAAAGCTGTGGAATACCCGCTCGTATGGAAGGTGCCGTTCCCCTCCTTCACATATTCATATAAGCTGTAGCTTGCATCGGAGGGCATATTCTCCGGAATGTCGCTCAGACTAATCTCATACTGTGCCTGATTCGGATAAAGAGCTTTTTGCTCAGCGTTGATGCTGCTCTTGCTCGTTTGAATCGTCTGATAATAATAGCTGACAGCTGTGCTGCTGTCTTTCGTAGCCTGAAGCACCCAGCGGATATTGTACTCCGTATCCGGCTTAATGGGAGACGCATACCCATAATCCGTATAAGTATTAAAGCTGTAAGTATAGCTATTGTTGCTGTTCAGCTCCTGATAACCGTCAGAACCGGTACTGGTGTTGAAAGCGGTATATTTAGAGCCGTTCCAATACTCCGGTCTCACCGTGTAGGTCATAACGGAATCCGTACCGGAGTCCGTGGAATCCGATTCTGTACGCGTAAGCTTGTAAGTAAGTTTAAACCCATACGCATCAACGCTGTCTGCCATCAAAACGGGATTGAGAGCATCCAGCCCATAGGAGTAGGTCTTCTCCACCTTCACGCCATTCAACAGCAGGATGATTTCGTATTCTGTGCCCGCCTGCAAATCGGTCAATGTACCTTTTCCGGAGCCTGCGCTCACAGAAACCGTCGTGGTTGCGTAGCTATCCGCACTTCCTTTAGCACGGTATTTCAGGCTGCCGGAGGCAGAGCCATTAAATTTATTCACAGTGATGGTATAATCCGCACTGGTCGCTGTGGTCGTATTCTGCTTTACGTCGAGAGTGACATCTGCCGCGGTAAAGTCTGCTTTGGCTGTAGTCACCTCATATTCCTTCTGTGCATAACAAGCGCTTGAGGGAAGAAAAGTTTTCTGCATCCAGACCTTCACGGTATATTTTGTATTCGCCTCCAGTCCGGAAATGGCTCTCGAAACACTATAGGAGTTCGACGTGTCCGTCTCCGTCATTCTCTGATATGCTTTCAGCTCACTCGGAAATACACTGTTGCCATCCTTGTCCAGAATGTCTGTACGCAGATACCAAGAAGATACATCTTCAGGGCAGTTGCTTGCCGATGCACTGATGTTGATGGTGCCCGCATTAGACCCATCCGCCTCAACGGTATATTCCACCTTGCCGGGGAAGGCAGTCGTGCTTACCCTTTTCTGTACCAGCAGTTGACTGCCGCTGCCATAAAAGCTGAAAATATATTCCGTATCGGAATTCAGTCCGGAAAACGATTGTGACAGACTTCCGGAGGAATAAACCGATACGGATTTCTCCTCCTCGGGCTGGTCCGCCGGCGCGTAGTATATTTTTGTTACTGTTTCCACCGCGTTGTAATTCAGCGTGATGCTGTCGTAACTGCGTACAGGTTCATCAAATACAACGCTTTGGTCTGTGGTGTCCGTAGTCTGCTCCAGAATGGTATTCTCCGGCGCAGAGGTTTCTGCCATAGATTCTGCCGTGGATTCCTCCATGGACGCCTCCGAGGACTCCTCTATGGTCTCCTCCGTGGCAATTTCGGATTCCTCCGCCGTTGTTTCGGAGATTTCCGATTCGTCCGCATTATCTTCCGATACGGTTTCCTCAGAAACCTGCGCAGTTTCCGGATTCTGGTACTCTGACGCATAAGCAGTCGCCGGCATAGACTGCACGGTAAGGCATACGCTGAGCGCCATGGGAAGCGCGCGCTTCAATAAGTTCCATCGCAGCATTGCAATTCTCCCTTCTATCGTTATATTTAATACCTTACCCAATCATAGCACCAGTTTATTTACTTTTCAATGGATAAAAAACGATTTCTCGCATCCAGCAGGCGTTTCATGGCATCCTGAAGCACATACCCGGGGCAGGCGATATTAAACCGCTCATAGCCTTCTCCCGTCTCTCCGAATATATAACCCTCATCCGTGAAAAGCTCTGCCTCCTTTATCATAAAATCCTCCAGTTCCTTAGCAGAAAGCCCCCATGCTCTGAAATCAGCCCAGAGCAAATAGGTTCCTTCCAATGGGTACACCTTTACCTCCGGCATATTTTCCGCAAAGAATTTCTCCATAAAACGGGCATTTTCGTTAATCACCTGAATACAGCAGTCCAGCCATTTTTCAGCTTGTGTATAGGCAAGACGGCACGCCTCATACCCGAGCACATTAAGCATCATGCGGAAACCTTTCATACGGGATTCCTCAAATGCCTTTCGGCGCTCAGGGCAGGCGATGATGATTGCGGAGGTCTGCATACCTGCCAGATTAAAGGATTTACTGGGCGCAGTGCAGACTGCCATATATTTTCCCGCATCCGGTCTGACATTTGCCAGAACCGTATGTGTGTAGCCCGGCATAATCAAATCATGGTGAATCTCATCGTCCAGAATATAAACATGATTGCGGATACAGATATCCAGAAGTTTTTCCAGCTCCTCTCCGGTCCACACGCGTCCCACCGGATTGTGCGGATTGCAGAAGATTAAAAGTTTATTCTTCGGGTCGGCTGCCGCCTTCTCCAACGCTTCATAATCCATCTGATATCGCCCGTCCCGGCAAATCAGCGGCACGTCCACAACCCTGCGTTCATTCATCTCGATAGAGCCTTTAAAGGGATAGTAGACCGGCGAGGTGATAATGACCCCGTCTCCCTTCTCGGAATTGCTGCGAATCAGGTCTCCCAGCGCGGGAACCACCCCGTCCGAAACGACAATCCATTCCTTCTGCACCTTATACTGGTGTCTGCGCTCCATCCATGAGACGATGGCGTCATAAAATGCCTCCGGCGGCTCCGTGTACCCGAGCACATTATTGTCCAGATAATTTTTGAGTCCTTCCACAATCTCAGGGGCATTCTCAAATTCCATATCCGCTGTGGAAAAAGGTACGATATCGTCCCCCACATCCGGTTTCTTCCTATACATATCCAGATATTTGAAAGCACCACTGTTTCTTCTATCCGGCAGCTTTGTAAAATTATAAGACATATGTTACCTTCCTTTCCTTTTTTCCGTCAGTCTGATTCATCTGTCACCAACGCCTTTGTCTCCCAGCGGTGTCCGTGGAATCGGAGGACATTCATAACGGCGCGCACCGCCCAATCGATGGTCATGGCAATCCACACTCCCAAAACGCCCAGACCCATGTACTTACCGATGAGATAGGCACAGCCGATGCGGAAAATCCACATGGAGCTGACGCTGGTAATCATGGTAAATTTGGCATCCCCTGCTGCCTGCAGTGCCTTGGGAACGGTAAAGGCAAGAGGCCACAGCAATACACAGCAGATACTATGGTAGCATATAATCTGAACCGCATAGAGATGCCCCAGCTCAGACAGATGATACCACCCTGCAATCACGGATGCTCCGGCAAAAATAACGGCATTTAACGGCAGCAAAAACAGATAGGCTGCCTTCACCAGTTTCTTTGTATAATGACGCGCCTGTCGGTAATCCCCGGCACCGACGCACTGACCCACGACAGTCACCAGCCCCAGACCGATTGCCATGGCAGGAATATCCGCCAAGGTTTCCACGGTGGTACCGCAGGCGTTGGCTGCAATGGATGCCGTTCCAAAACTGGAGATTAAGCTCTGCGTCAACAGCTTGCCGATTTGAAACATACTGTTTTCCAGTGCGGTGGGCACTGCAATGTGGAGAATGGTTCTCATAATCGCCGGATACCAGCCAAGTCGAATCAGAGACGTGATATGTACCGCAAATCTCGGCTGGCGGATGAGTGCCAGCATGGTGATGCAAGCCACAATTCTGGATACCAGAGTCGCATACCCCACGCCCTGAATCTCCATCTGAAACCCGTAGATAAAGACTGCATTTCCGGCAATATTCAGGACATTCATAATGAAAGAAGTCAGCATGGAGTATTTGGAATTGTTCATGGAGCGGAATAGTCCCGCGCAGGCATTATAGACCGCCAGAAACGGGAAGGAACAGCCGATAATATAAAAATAGGAAACGGCATTGTCCATGACGGTCTCCTCCACCGAGCCATAAATCAGGCACAAAATACTGCGGTTTGCCGCCAGCACCAGCAGAGTCAGCGCCACGGAGACCAGAGCGCAAAGCAAAAGCAGCTGATTTGCCGCCTTGCAGGCTTTCTCCGGCTCCTTATGTCCCAAAAACTGCGCACTGACCACGGCACCGCCGGTTGCCAACGCCGAAAACAGCATAATCAGCAGATTGGAAATGGTATTCACCAGAGAAATGCCCGACACGGCGGCCTCCCCGGCGCCGGATACCATAATCATGTCCGCCATTCCCACCGTCACCGCCAACAGCTGCTCTACCACCAACGGTAATATTAAAGCCAAAAGTTTTTTTCGTGGAAAGAGTTCCGCTCTTTCTTTGATTTCATAAACTTCTTCTGTATTTTCCATAGGCGCCTCTTACGATTCGATTTCAGGCAATGTCTCCAAAATCTCCTTCATGCACTGAATAAAATATACATTATCTTCTTCATTGCTGACAGATACGCGGTTCAGCATGGGATTGTTAATCAGGATTCCCTTATCAATCAGCATCTGACGGACTGCTGTGTAATCCCTCTTGCAGTCAAAGAGGATAAAATTGGTCTGGCTGGGATATACCTTGACATTCATCTTGGTCAGCTCCTCCTGGATATACTCTCTGCCTGCCACAATCTTCGCTTTCATCTCCTGATAATATTCCTGCTCCTTCAGCGCCTGAATTGCAGCATACATACCGGGACGATTGACAGAACCGCCTCCGCACTTGTTCATGCCCGCAATCAGTTCCTCACTCGCAATGGTGTAACCTACACGGATACCTGCCATGCCATAGTATTTGGAGAAGGTCTTTAAAATCAGAATCGGACGTTCTCCCATCTCCCTGAGCATCAGGGGCAGCATAGACTTGCAGTCCGGTGCCGTTGCAAATTCCAGATATGCCTCGTCAAACAAAAGGACGATATTTTTCGGAACCTTCTCCACAAAGGCGAGAATCTCATCCTCTCCGAGATACTGTCCTGTAGGATTGTTGGGATTGCAGATGACAATCATTTTGGTCTTGTCCGTGATTGCCGCCAGAAGTCCGTCTAAGTCATAGCACTTGTCCTCCTTCAGCGGCACCTGCACAGGCACCGCACCGCGGATGGTCGCCATGTCGATAAACGCTGCAAAGGTGGGGCACATCAAGACCTCGTCCCCCTCGTTTAAGAAGGTCAGTCCCACGTTCTCAATCGATGCGCTGGAGCCCGCACCGGTCCAGAAGTTGGCGGTTGTCAGACCATTTCCATAAAACTCTGCCAGCGCCTTTTTCAGAGGAGTCCCGCTGAAATCACCGTAGAAATTGGCTTCGGAGGCTCTCTCCTCCAAAATCTTCTGTGCAGCAGGCGCCATACCATAGGCGTGCTCATTCAGTCCCATGCGGCGGAGCGCATTGATGTCCACTGTAAGGTTGCGGCTGGCGCGCAGTGACGCCGGCTTGTTGATACAATTCTTACTGAAAATGTTGTTCAGTTCCATGCTCTTTTCCTCCTATCGCCATTAGCTAATCACGCTGGTGGGATGTCCCTCACACCAGTTTTTAAAGTTTTGTGCTGCAATGCGGACGGTGCGGTATCTGGTCTCCTCCGGCGCCCATGCGATGTGCGGTGTCAAAACCGCATTGGGGCAATCCATCAAAGGGATGTGGTGGTCCAGCGGCTCATTCTGCACCACATCCAGACCTGCCGCATAAATTTTGCCGCTGTTCAATGCCTCCACCAAGTCTTCCTCATTTATGATGACTCCCCGGGCGGTGTTAATCAGGATAACGCCGTCTTTCATCTTTGCAATACTGTCCTTGTTAATCATGCCTGTCGTCTCATCCGTGGCGGGGCAATGAATGGAAATCACGTCACTTCTTGCATACAGTTCCTCTAAGGATACCTGCTCAATAAAATCATACTGCGCTCCCGTCTTGACGTGTCTGGAGTAGGCAATCACTTTCATGCCAAACCCTGCTGCCATCCTCGCCATCCATAATCCGATTGCTCCGAGCCCTATGATTCCGATGGTCTTTTCGTACAGCTCAATCTGTCTGCTCTGTACCCGAAGCCCCCTGCCCGGAGCGCCGATATTGTTGCCGGCGTCCACCTCTTTTTTGTAATAATCCGCCTGCAGGCGCACATTATGGCAGATGTCCAAAAGCAGTGCCATGCCAAACTGTGCGATGGTCATATCTCCGTAGATGGTGTTGGTAAAGGTGACACCGTGACGGGCTGCCGCCTCTTTATCAATCTTGCCGAAGCCATGGGCAAAACTTGCAATATATTTTAACTTCGGGAATCTCTGGAAAAATTCTTCCGTGTAGGTGTCATCGCGAATCCAGACGCCCAAAAGTGCATCTGCATCGCCGATGGTCTCCTCCAGATTGTCATAGGTGAATCCACCCCTGTAGACAACCTCAAGCTGAGGGCAGTCTGCAAACTGCTCTTTCCAGTAATCAATCAATACCTCTCGGGAAGGCGAGCCCCCTATGGGGTCTCCCTGACAAACTACTACTTTCATATTAATCACCTCTTATAAATCATCCACGCCCTGCAGCGCATCATATCCGGTCTCTCCGGTACGAATCTTCACGGAATCCCGCACATCATAGATAAAGATTTTGCCGTCTCCGATATGTCCGGTATAAAGTGCCTGGCGGGCGGCCTTCACCACATCCTCCACGGGAACCTTGGCAACTACAATCTCCACCTTCACCTTGGGAAGCAGATTCATATCAACAGCAGAACCGCGGTAATATTCCGTCGCTCCCTTCTGGAGACCACAGCCCACAACCTGCGTCACAGTCATACCTGTGACACCGATTTCGTTCATTGCATCCTTGAACTTCTCAAAGCGGGACTGTTTCATGAGAATCTCTACCTTGGACAGCACTCCGCCGCCCTTATCAAATTCGGCGCGCTCGCCTTTATGAACCGGAATCGCTTCCTCCACGGGCACATTCTTCTTTTTAACACCCAGCACGTTGTCCACCTGAGCGCTGAGATTGTCCACGTGGAAATTCGGCAGGAAATCGGCATATGCGTTTGCCAGACCATGCTCTGTGGAGTCCAGACCTTCGATTTCCTCTCTCTCGGACACCCGAAGTCCCACGGCCTTATCGATAATTGCAAACACGATGGTCATGCTGACGCCAACCCACAGCGCCACACTCACCACACCTATGAGCTGCACACCGAAAAACCGGATTCCATGTCCGTAAAACAGACCATTGCTGGTGGACAGCAGACCGGTCATCAGGGTTCCCATTGCTCCGCAACATCCATGTACGCCAATGGCACCCACGGGGTCGTCAATCTTGAGTTTCTTATCAATCAGTTCCACTGCAAAGGTAACGGTCAGACCTGCCAGAATACCGATGAGGCAGGCACCGCTGACAGATACCTGGTCACAGCCTGCCGTGATGGCAACCAGACCTGCCAGCCCGGCATTCAGCGTCATAGACACATCCGGTTTTTTATAGCGTATCCAGGTCAGTATCATCGCCGTGACAACGGCACACGCCGCCGACATATTTGTATTCATGAAGATAAGCCCAGCCTGTTCGATGGCATCTCCCTCCATGCTGACGGTGGAGCAGCCGTTGAAGCCGAACCAGGAAAACCAGAGGATAAACACTCCCAGCGCTCCCAGAGTGATGCTGTGGCCGGGAATTGCACGGGAATTGCCGTTTTTATCGTATTTCCCGATACGGGGTCCGAGCATTTTGGCACCGATAAATGCTGCCACGCCTCCCACCAGATGAACCGCCGTGGAGCCTGCAAAGTCATGGAATCCAATCTGTGCAAGCCATCCGTTTCCCCAAATCCAATGCCCGCTGATGGGATATACCACCAGTGAAATCACTGCGGAGCAAATGCAGTATGCGGAGAATTTGGTGCGCTCCGCCATTGCACCGGAGACAATCGTCGCGCTGGTCGCGCAGAATACCGTTTGAAATATCACGAACGCCCAGAGCGGAACTCCTGACGGCAGGATACTGTCGTAATTGCCATGCAGGAAAAAATCAAACCCGCCAAAGATGATGTTGGAGCTCCCAAACATGAAACCAAATCCCAAAAACCAGTAAAGCGGTGTGCCGATACTCAAATCGATGATATTTTTCATGATGATGTTACCGGAGTTCTTGGCTCTGGTAAAACCGGCTTCCACCATGGCAAAACCGGCCTGCATAAAAAATACAAGTGCTGCACCCAGCAATACCCACATTGTATTGATAGCTGACATAGCTTTTTCCTCCTTTAAGCATTTATGATACGGTCAAGGAACTCCTTGGTCCGCGCTTCCTTAGGATGGACGAGTATCTCGCCGGGCGCTCCCTGTTCCACGATAACGCCGCCCTCCATGAAAATCACGCGGGTGGCAACCTCTTTGGCAAACGCAATCTCATGTGTGACCACAATCATTGTGATGCCGGTCTGTGCCACAGCTTTGATGGTCTGAAGCACTTCCCCCACCAGCTCCGGGTCCAGCGCGGAGGTGGGTTCATCAAACAAAATCACATCCGGATTCAGAATCAGCGCGCGGGCAATGCCGGCTCTCTGCTGTTGTCCGCCGGAGAGCTGTGCCGGATAGAAATCCACTCTGTCATCCCCGAGGCCGACTTTTTTCAGAATCTCCCGGGATGCCTTCTCCGCATCCTTTTTATTGAATTTTTTTACCGTCACAAGCGCTTCCATGACATTCTCCAGAATCGTTTTGTTGGCAAAAAGATTGTAGTTCTGGAACACCATCGCCG
This sequence comes from uncultured Acetatifactor sp., assembly GCA_964617975.1. Classification (GTDB taxonomy): domain Bacteria; phylum Bacillota; class Clostridia; order Lachnospirales; family Lachnospiraceae; genus Acetatifactor. The sequence goes on from CAZUAP010000010.1 coordinate 18,797, forward strand.
TCTTGCGGCGAAGCTCAATCACCTCAGATTTTTTATGTTTCTTGCAATCCACCGTGAAACCACTCACGCTGACACTGCCCTCGTCCGCCGCATCCAGAAAATTGATGGTGCGCAGCAATGTGGTCTTACCTGAGCCGGAGGGACCTAAGATTACCACGACCTCCCCCTCCTCGATGCTCATGTCCACACCCTTGAGGATGTGGTTTTCTCCAAAGGATTTATGTATATTTTTTAATTCTACTTTCGCCATATCGGTTATCCTCCAATCCTGTCTGTGTACGTACAGACGGCTTACGCCGTAGCCACACCCCTGAATTTCTTAAGCCTGTTCTCCATCAAATTGAATACCTTGTTGAAGATAAAGCTGATTACCTCGTAAATGATGGTAGTCATAACATATGCTTCAATGTAGTTGAGCTTGGGCAGTGCCAAAAGCTGTGCCGTAGCCGTAATTTCATAGACGCCCACGTAATAGGCAAGGGAGGTTCCCTTCACCAATCCGACAAACAGTCCGCCCAGATTGGGGATTGCCACCGCTAATGCCTGCGGGAAAATAATCCGAAACAATGCCTGACTCTTGGTCATTCCCACACTGTATGCCGCCTCAAACTGCCCTTCATCCACCGAACCCATCGCTGAACGAAATACCTCCGAGGAATAGGCTGCCTGCTCCAGAATCAGAGCTACAATGGCATACACCACTGCCGGAACCGCAGATACATCAATCTCTCGCCCGATACTGACGCCATAGCTATACAGCATGGTCGGCACGGAATAATATGCGATATAGAGCAGGATAACCATGGGCACTCCTCTCATGAAGGAGACAAAAACCGCCAAAACCTGAGAGATGACCGGTGCCTTGGAGCGTCTGATCAGCGCAATGCCCAGCCCCAGAAACCAACCGATACCTGCTGCCGCCACCGCCATAAGGAGGGTTACCGGTATTGCCATTATGGTCTTTGGAAATGCCTCTGCCATAAATTGAAAATCCATATGTTTCTTCCTCCTTTAACCTGCCGTATTTTTTCTTCTGCCCTTGGTGTAAACCCTTTCCGCAATCTGTGTCCCCTTCTCCAGCAGGAATACACAGATCCAGAAAATGATACCGCAGGCAATATAGACTTCCAGTCGGTTGGTTCCGTAGCTTGCGGAGCTGATTGCCCTGCCCTTACCCAGCAAGTCGAGCACACCCACCGTGAATGCCAGCGACGTCTCCTTGAACATCAGAATTATGTTGTTTCCAAATGTGGGAATCGCAATTCCGAGCGCCTGCGGGAAGATAATTCTCCGAAAAGCTGTCCTCCAGGTCATGCCCACACTGTATGCCGCCTCCAGCTGCCCTTTGTTGATTGCCAGATAAGAGGTTCTCATCATCTCTGACATATTCGCTGAACTGCTGAGTGAAAGCGTTGCGATGATATATGTAATCGTATTTACTCCCTGCATATTGACGCCGATGCGGTTCATCAGCTGGGGAAGTCCCAGATACAGCAGAAAGATTAAAATCAAAGTCGGGATTCCTCTCATAAAGGCGATATATCCCTTGGCGAAGGTACTGACCGCCTTCTTTTTGCTGAGCGACATAACTGTCACTACCACGCCGATGATGAGAGAAAATAACAGGCTTTCCAATGTAATCCGGATAGTCACCGGGAAAGCAGTCATTAATTTAAGACAATATCCGGGGATTGATGCAACATCCATTTTATTTTCCTCCTTTCCGCAGAGGTCAGACTACCCCATTACGCAAAACTGGCAGGGAATCGTCTCCCTGCCAGTACCTCTTTGTACTAAATTATTTTGTCTGTTTAATCCGCTACAATCTGAATCATATCGGCGTACTTGCTGAACACATCCTCACCGTACCATTTAAGAGAAATCTCTGATAAGGTACCGTCTGCAAGCATCTCCTGAAGTGCTCCGTCCACTGCATCACACAGCTCCTGCTCATCCATGGGGAACATGATATAGGTATCCTCGCACATCACCACATCTGTAGTCTCCAGATTATCTACACCAAGCTCAGGCACCACGCTGTCAAAGGTTGCCTTGTAGGTCAGGCTCGCATCTACCTGTCCGTTGGAAACCTTCAAAAGACCATCTGCTGTCGTCTGGTCAGACACCGCATTGATTACAACCTCCTGACCGGGATGCGCCTCATTCCATGCAAGCAGCATCTGGTACTCATACGCGCTGGGGTTCTGGTCCAGAGATTTGCCTGCCATATCCGCCATCGTGCTGATACCGCTGTCACTTCTCACTGCCAGACACATGGGAGAGAGGCAATAATACTGGGACGGGAACAGGTATTTTTCCTTTCTGACATCGGACTGTACCAGCTCGTGAGCCAGCATATCCAGCGCCCCGGAATCCAGGGACACTATCAAGGTTGAGAAATCCATCGCCTGAATATCAAACTCATACTGGGGAAGTCTCTCATCCAATTCATGGAGTACATCAAGGTCATAGCCAATTGGCTCACCGTTATCATCCAGATAACAGAAAGGTGCCGCAGCATTTCCGGTACCCACCTTGACTACCCTGACTTCATCATCACTTGAAGTGCTTTCCACACTTGTAGTTACTTCCCCGACTTCGGAAGCAGAACTGCCGCAACCAGTTAACATAAAAGCGGTCATGGTCATTGCCATTGCTACACCGGTTACTCTCTTGCTGATTAATTTCCTGCTGATTTTCTTCATAATGTCTCCTCCTGTTTTCTTACAGATTTGGTAACTACTCAGAGCCAGTCAGCAAAGCCGATTGCGAATGGGGCTCCAAATAATCAAAATGAACGGAACGAAAAAGGCGCCTACATCCGTCTCCGGATATAAACGCCTTTGTTCTTACAACGACCATTCAATTTATGGCTCTGATTATAACTACATAATTTACAAATTTCAACCCCTTTTTATTTATTTTTAACTTTTTCTGTATTTATTTCTGATTTTTTATCTTTGTTTTATTAATATATTGTGCGATTTTACCAATTTTGCTTCATTTAGCTAATTTACAATGTTTTGCGGCACTTTTCCATCGGCTATATCCTGAAATGCCTGCCACATACATCTGTGGGCGCGGCGGAAGGTGGCCGTGGTGATGCCGCCGATATGGGGCGAATAAATCACCTGGGCGAGACAGTCTGACGGCAGATTCACCAGGGGATTGTCGGCAGTCGTCGGCTCCGGTGCAATGGTATCCAGACCGGCTCCGCCAATCTGTCCTGCAATCAAAGCCTCCCGCAATGCTTCATTGTCCACCAAATCTCCTCTTGCCGTGTTAATCAACAGCCCGTCCTTTTTCATATGGGATAAAAATTCCCTGTCAATCATGCCCCGGGTCTGCTCATTGGAGGCGGCATGTATGCTGATGATATCGCAGACTTCCGCCAATTCCTTCAGCGACAGATAGTGCAGGCTGTATTTCGCCTCAAGCTCAGGGCTTTTCCGGTGGAGAGAGTAGTAGTAAAGCTGACATCCGAAGGGAAGCAGACGCTCCGCTACCGCCTTGGCGATGTCTCCAAAACCAATCAGTCCCACCTTCATCTCCGACAATTCCCGAATGCCTTCTGTCATCAGGCGCTCCTTCATCTGTATCTGTCCGCCTGCCAGCTCTGTATTATGTCCGACCACCAGACTTCTGAGGAGTGCCAGCATCAGGAGCACGGTCTGTTCTGCCACCGCGCCTGCGTTGACTCCCTTGCAGTTGCATACCCTGACTCCGGCTTTGGAAGCCGCAGCTACATCCACGCCCTGATATCCTACGCCCTCCGAGTGAATCAGTTTCAGATTCGGCATCCTTTCAATCAGGGAAGCCGGCACAGCCGCCATGGCGTCCACAGCTATTACATCTGCATCCCCGGCGAGACGCAGCATCTCCTCCTCCGGTGTTCCCCATTTGCAAAATACAATATCCATGGTCTGCGTCACCGGCAAATCCTTGGGCATATACATACGATAGCGGTCCTCATTTCCAATCACTAACAGTTTCATAGAGCATGTTCTCCTTCCACGAAAAACAACAGCAGTATCCCGAGAGGAATAACGCTGTTGTTCTTCAATCTTGTTGAGATTATATATCCGTATATGTCACATTGTCAATAACCAAAAATACGGACGTAAATTGTAAAAATTTATTGCGCAACTTCCGTCTCAGTGGTTTCCGTTGCGGTTTCTTCCGTCTCAGTTTCCTCTGTCTCGGTTTCCTCTGTCTCGGTTTCTTCCGCTTCCGTTTCTTCTGTCTCGGTTTCTTCTTCCTCGGTTTCCGTCACCTCATCCAGCGAGAAATTGAATGCTGCCAAGAATTTTTCCTGTACCAGATACACGGTTTCGTCGCCTTCCAGCATGATATAATAAACACCTTCCATGCTGTTATAATCTCCTATGAGAACGGTGAAGCTCTCGTCCGCCGTCTCAAATTCGATGGTGCGCTCCGGATTGTCCAGTCCATACTGTTCGTAATCCGTCACATTCTCTATGGCTGACTCCGCCTCCAAGGGAGCCAGATAGGATGCCATTGAAGTAATACGATTCTGGGTGATGCTCAGCTCCCGGTCTGATTCAGCATACCACGTGTCATCCTCTTTTACAAAGGAATAGGTCTCGCCGCTATAGTCATAGCTGATACGGCTGACATCCTCCGATGACAAATCATTGAGCGAGATGCTCGTATCTTCTTCCGCCGGTTTATCTGCCTGCTCCTCATTGTAGCGCCGCAAGGCTGCAAAGCCTGCTGCCAGCACTGCCAGCACCACCAGCAGAGCGATTAACTGTCCTGCCTGTTTTTTCATTAGAACTTCCTCCTTCTAAACCAGATGACAAAGCCTGCAATCAGACATCCGAAGGGCGCCACCAGAGTGGTTAAAAGTCCCCACAAAATGACATCCGACTGTGTCACCACGAGATTGGAAACATCATAGCTCTTAACGGCAATAGAAATCGTGACCTCGTGGTCTACAAAGCTGCTGACGGTATTGGTGAAAAGCTGTTTGTTGGAACCGCTCACCATGCTGGATGCCTCATCGGTGAAAATCTGTTCACAGCCGTATACCACCATCACTGCCTCGCCGTCCTCCAGCTCCTTCACAGCTTCCACGCCGATGGCAAAGGGTCCGTCCAAATCCTCGTCACCCTTGGAATAATCCTCCGCATTGGTCACGGAACTCTTGGCGAAGGAATCTTCGGAAGTCGTCAGGAAGGTATCGTAAGTCATTCCCTCGGCATCCTCATCCGCAATTAAAATACCCTGCGCATAAGGAGCAAAAATATAATATTTACCGTAAAGACCTGAAGTGTAGGTATTCGCACTGATATCCGGCAGAACATAATAGGGAATCCGATAGTAGTTGCTGGTATTCTGCTCCACAATCAGACCATCTGCCACACTCATGCCCATATAAGCAAGGACATTGTCCAGATTCGGCGTCTCCTCATCGGAATATCCGGTGATGATAACCACTTTTCCGCCCTGATCCAGATAGTCCGTTACCTTTTCTGCATCGTCCGCAGAGAAATCATTTACTGCAGCGTCGATAATCACACAGGCTGCATCTTCCGGCACTGCATCATAATCCATGAGGTTGATTTCCTCATACTCTACATTCTCTTTGTCCAGTGACTTCTGGAAGCTGCTGCTCAGGCTCAGCTCCCCATGACCGGTGGTGAGATAAACCTTGGACATGTCATCTCTGGTCACATAGTCCAGTGCGCTGGTAATCTGTCCCTCTCCATCGTAGCCGGTGGTCGTGCTGGTGTAGCTGTAGGTGGTGTAGTCCACGGAAGACTCTGTCTCATAAATATCGCTGTAATCAATCACCTTGCTTCTCTTGTCACTGACCACAATCAGACTGTTGCTATTGATACTGCTGCTGGTGTACTGCTGATAGAACCGGGGATTCACAGCCGGGTCCACATATTCCACCTGAATGTGCTTGGAAAGGTCTTCATAACGCTCCAGAGTCTGTCCCAGAGTGGTATCCTGATTTTTCTCATTGACAATCACATAGATGGTCACATCTTCCTCCATTCCTGCGACAAATTCCTTGGTCTGGTCGGTCAGGGAGTAGAGTTTCTGAGAAGTCAAATCAAGAGAAGTCCATGTGCTGGGCATCTCTGCCATGATGATGTTAATCACGACTACAACAGCGATTGCCGCTGCCATTCTTCCGGTGCTGTAGGCACTGAAACTAAAATTTTTCAGGGATACACTGTAGCGCCGTCTCTGTATAGTTATCACCGTGAGGAACAGCATCAGTGCAATAAAGCTCAAATAATATACTACGGAACCAACATCCAATGTGCCGTTTAACAGGTTGTAAAACGGTGTGTATAAATCATAGCATCCCAAAATCTTGGTGAGGAGGTTTCCCGTGCTGGAAATAATGCTGCAGATGGAATCCATCATATAGCCCAAAAACAGCAGCGCAAATCCCAACACAGCCGCAATCACCTGGCTCTCCGTCACAGAGGACACCAGCAGACACACGGCAATGGAGGCTGCTCCGTAGAGGAAGAATCCCAATATTGACAGATATGCCTCCCCCATAGGCACTGTGCCGTACATGGACATAATCAACGGATAAAGGCAGTTGATTGCCGTCGGTATGGCAAAGATAGTCAAAAGCGCCAGATACTTGCCTGCCACGATTCCACCCACGGAAACGGGCGCTGTCAGAATCAACTGGTCCGTCTTGCTGCGCCTCTCCTCCGCGAGAACACGCATACACAATACGGGAACGCTTATCATAAACAAGAATACTACTGCAGACATCACGTAAGCAAAATAAGGATATCCGTTCATCAGGTTATAAACGCTGAAATATAAGCCGGTGAAAAAAAGTGTCACCGCAACAAACAGCCATCCAATAAAGGACTGAAAATATGATTTTAACTCTCTCTTATAAATTGCCCGCATCGGTTGTTCCCTCCTCTGTCAACTCCAAGAAAATATCCTCCAGGGATTTTTCCAGATGGTGCATCTCCATGATGGGAAGACGGGATTGTGCCAGCGCATAAAATACATTTTCCCGGATATCCGCGTTGTCCTTGGATACCATGCGCACTTTTACAAACTCCTCTCCCAAGCCTTCCTGTTCCAGCCGTTCCACGGTAGAAACCTCCGGCACCTCCTCCAAGGTGGCGAGTATTTCCTCCGCATCGCCCTTCACCACAAGCTCCAGCTCCAAGGAACCGCTCATCAGCTTTTGCAGCCCTTCCGGCGAATCGCTTGCCACAAGCTTTCCATGGGAAATAATCATGATGTGGTCACACACTGCGCTGACCTCGGACAAAATATGAGAGCTCAGGATAACAGTGTGGTTTTCTCCCAGTTTCCGAATCAAATCTCTGATTTCTATGATTTGCTTGGGGTCCAGACCCACGGTGGGCTCATCCAAAATGATAACCTCGGGATTGCCCAAAATCGCCTGCGCAAGTCCCACTCTCTGGCGATAACCTTTGGAGAGATTCTTAATCAGGCGGAATTTCATATCCTCAATGCGGGTCATCTCCATAACTTCCTGAATCTGCTTTGCCCGTTCTTTGCGGGGCACTTTTTTCAGCTCCGCCACAAAATTCAGATACTCCCGCACTGTCATATCCACATAGAGAGGCGGCAGCTCCGGAAGATATCCAATGTTTGCCTTTGCCTCCTCCGGCTCCTTCTGAATGTCCTTTCCCTCAATTACTACTGTCCCTGCCGTGGGTGCAAGATACCCCGTCAGAATATTCATTGTTGTGGATTTTCCGGCGCCATTCGGACCCAAAAATCCATAAATCCGTCCCTTTTCCATCTGGAAAGAGAGCCCATCCACTGCAATATGATTGCCATATTTTTTCGTGAGATTGGTTACTTCAATCATAGTTCTTCCTTTCTGCCCCATTCTTGATATCAGGACATGGCTATCAATAATTTATACTGATTCTAAAGAGAAAATGTCATCAAAAAGTGAAGAATATGTGAAAAGTATGTGTCCTTTATCAGTAGAAAATTCAATTCGAAAATTCAGTTACAAATTTGACCGCATTGACATAATACTTGTTTATGGATATGCTAATCAAAGAAACCATTTTAAATGAACCATAAACAATCCGTCAGGAGGTCTATTGTATTGAAAATCACATATCTTTACCACAGTGGCTTTCTGGTGGAATTTTCAGGCTGTTACTGCATATTTGACTATTTCCGGGGCGAAATTCCGAAACTGAACCCCGAAAAACCTGTGCTGGTCTTTGTCAGTCATGGACATTCCGACCACTATAATCCCGAGATTTTCCGGATTCTGCGGGAACAGGGTGCAGCGCATATCACCGCCGTGCTCTCCAAGGACATTCCTGAAAAACGCTGGCCAGCCTCTCATCTACTGCCTGCGGAACATATTGTAAAAGCCACTTTTCACCAAACCTATCCGCTGCCTGGAGGCGTCACCGCGCAAACTCTGCATTCTACCGACCGTGGTGTAGCCTATCTGGTGAAATGTGACGATTATGTCATATATCATGCAGGTGATTTAAATGATTGGAGTCTGGACGAGACAGCTCCCGATTATTCTCTGCAGCGAAACAAACAGATGGCGGGAAGCTATCGGCATGAGATAAATCTGTTGCAGGAATGGATTTGCGGGACGCCTTTGGATGCAGCTTTTCTGCCTCTGGACCCGCGGCTTGGGACACATTACAGCGACGGCATCCTGTACTTTTTGAAAAAAATAAACGTGAAAAAGGTCTATCCCATGCACTATTGGGACAGACCGGAGATTATCGGGAAATTTCTACAGGAACATCCCTGCTACAGGGAAATCTTCTGCTCCCTTGCCTCCTCCACATAGAGTCTGGCATTGCGGATACTTGCCGCAATCTCCTCCTCCGTGACAGCCCTTTTGATTTTGGCGGGATTCCCCAAAATCAGGGAATTGTCCGGCACTTCCGTTCCCTGCGTCACCAGAGCGCCTGCTCCCACAATACAGTTCGCACCGATATGAGCGCCGTTCATGATGATGGCTCCCATGCCCACAAGGCAGTTATCCCCGATGGTACAGCCGTGCACGATGGCACCATGCCCTATGGTCACATTTTCACCGATAGTCACCGGAAAGTTATCATCCATATGCACCACCGCATTGTCCTGAACATTGCTGCCTTTCCCGATGACGATAGAGCCTCTGTCTCCCCGCACTGTTGCGTTATACCAGATTCCCACATCCTCGCCCACAGTTACATCCCCGAGGACAACCGCCCCGGGCGCAATAAAAGCTGTATCATGTATCTTCATTTGTTTTATATCCTTTCCAAAATTTTCAGCACGCTAACATTTTAAGCCTTGGAAATATCCTCACAAGCACGCGGTATATCACCCATCCCAGCATGCCGCCCAAAAAATTCAAAATAACATCGTCGATATCCACAGAGCGTCCTATAAAAAGCTGGCAAAATTCAATACCCATGGGCAATACCAGCGACATTGCCATCACCTTAAGGCAAGACTGATATTTCTTCCACAGCAGCGGAAGTCCCAATCCCCAGGGTACAAACATCAGAATATTTCCCAGAACATTCACCAGCATATGGTCCACACCCACGGAATACTTTATATAAGTCCGGATGGTGCGAAAAGGCACCAGATTCACACCAATTCCTCTTTTCAGGCGAATCCACGCCTGTTCCGGCGTCCGCACCTGCATCCACTCCAGTCCGTTCTGAAATGTCAAAGTCAAAAGTCCCAGCATAAACAGCACAAATACAGCCAATGTGATTTCTCTTGCCGGATTTCTCCCGCTGCTTTGACTCCACAGCCGGAATGCCCTCCCCGCGCAATAGATAGGCAAAAATATAAGCATCATGCTCAGTAAATTTGATATATATATTGACATTTGTGTCACATTTCTCCAGTCTAAAATTTTATGCCTATCATGAATCGGGTATCAAAAGCATCCTGCATTACTCGTCTGTCTCCGCCCAGTGCAGACGGTGCAGCTCTCCCTTCCGCTGCATATCCGCAAAGTCGTTCTGGCGCAACGCCTCATAAAGTACAATGGCGACGGAATTGGACAGATTCAGCGAGCGGATGTCCGGCAGCATGGGGATGCGGATGCAGCTCTCCGGGTGCTCCACCAGAATCTCCTCGGGAATCCCCGCGCTCTCCTTGCCGAACATGATAAAATCATCCGGCCCGAAGTTCACCTCCGTATAAGTATGTCTCGCCTTAGTGGTTGCCATCCACAGTCTTGCACCGGGATGTCTCTCATACTCCTCCAGAAACGCCGCATAGTTCATGTAACGGCTGACATCCAGTTTTTCCCAATAATCCATCCCCGCCCGCCGGATTTCCTTTTCATTCAATCGAAATCCCAGCGGCTCAATCAAATGCAGACTTGTGCCTGTCGCAACACAAGTCCGCCCGATATTTCCCGTATTTGCCGGTATCTCCGGCTGATGTAAAACAATATGCATCGGCATATACCATTCCTTTTAAGCCTTTTTACGCCCGCAGTTTCGTCACAAAATGCTCCAGTCTCCCGATTGCCACTTTCAGATTTTCCAGCGAATATGCGTAGGAAATTCGAAGGAATCCCTCACCGCAGTCCCCGAAGGCGGTTCCCGGCACTACTGCCACCTTTTCTTCCTCCAGGAAACGGGTTGCAAACTCATCGCTGGTCATGCCGAACTCCTTGATACATGGAAATACATAAAATGCCCCATAGGGCTCAAAGCATTCC
>CAZUAP010000011.1:0-26546 GCA_964617975.1 uncultured Acetatifactor sp.
CGGACCCTGATAGTCCATGTGGTACTTTTTGTAATCCTTCAGTCAAAAACTGCCGTCACATTAGCCCAGCTCGCTGAAGTACTTGATGGTACGAACCATCTGAGAAGTGTAGCTGTTCTCATTGTCATACCAAGAAACAACCTGTACCTGAGTGTTGCCGTCCTCCATGGGAGCAACCATGGTCTGGGTAGCATCGAACAGGGAACCGTAAGTCATACCGATAACATCGGAAGATACGATCTCATCTGTGTTGTAGCCATAGGACTCAGTCTGAGCAGCCTTCATAGCGTCGTTAATCTGCTCCTTGGTAACATGTCCCTTAACAACTGCTACCAGAATAGTGGTAGAACCGGTAGGGGTAGGAACACGCTGTGCGGAACCGATGAGCTTACCGTTCAACTCAGGGATAACCAGACCGATTGCCTTAGCAGCACCGGTGGAGTTGGGAACGATGTTCTGAGCGCCTGCACGGCTTCTTCTCTTGTCGCCCTTTCTCTGAGGTCCATCCAGAATCATCTGGTCGCCGGTGTAAGCATGAACAGTGGTCATGATACCGGACTGGATGGGAGCCAAATCATTCAGAGCCTTAGCCATGGGAGCCAGGCAGTTGGTGGTGCAGGAAGCTGCAGAGATAACGGTATCCTCGGGCTTCAGTGTCTTGTGGTTTACATTGTAAACGATGGTAGGAAGATCATTGCCTGCAGGAGCAGAAATTACAACCTTGCGGGCACCGGCATTGATATGAGCCATAGCCTTGTCCTTGGAGGTGTAGAAACCGGTACACTCCAGAACAACATCAACCTTCAAATCGCCCCAAGGAAGTTTGGAAGCATCTGCCTCTTTGTAGATGGTAATCTTCTTGCCATTTACAGTGATGGAATCCTCTCCTGCCTCAACCTTATCGGCATATTTGTATCTGCCCTGTGCGGTATCGTACTTCAGCAGATGTGCCAGCATGTCAGGGCTGGTCAAATCATTAATAGCTACTACCTCATAACCTTCAGCATCAAACATCTGTCTGAATGCAAGACGGCCAATACGGCCAAAACCATTGATTGCTACTCTTACTGACATTTTTATTTCCTCCTAAACTTGAAAATTTATATCATTCTGACCATCGACAGCAAGAAACGCCACGCAGCATATTCGATTGTCAAAATTTTGTCAACACTTGTATTTTACCCGATTCGCAATCATAATTCAAGATGTAAATCAAAAATATTTTCCAAATCAAGGAATTTTTATATTTTGTCCAAATTTGCGCAAAATTATTAGTGCCAATTTCGATGAAATTTGATATACTGATTGGGTCAATCAGGATGTCTAAAGTACCCTGCTGACACTCAAATTTTAATTCAACAAGGAGGCTCTGCCATGCCTGTTTTATCCGACTGCCACTTACATTCCCACCACTCCGGTGACTCCACCGCTCCTATGGAGGAGATGGTTCAACGGGGCATCGAACTGGGAATGCACACCATATGCTTTACGGAGCACAATGATTTCGGCTACCCTGCCGCACCGGGTGAACCGGAGGATATTTTTCTTTTAAATGCAGATTCTTATCTGTATGAGCTGCTGGGACTCAAGGAAAAATATGCCTCCAAAATCAAAATTTTGTTCGGGTTGGAGCTGGGACTGCAGCCGGAGGTTTTCCGGGAAAACGCCGTCTTTGCCCGCTCCCACGAATATGATTTTATCATTGGTTCCTCCCACATCTGCCACGGCAAGGACCCCTACTATCCCGCCTTTTTTGAAGGGCGGAGTGATGAGGAGGCATACCGGGAGTATTTTCAGTCGGAGCTTGAGAACATTCGCAAGTTTTCCAATTATGATGTGTATGGACATCTGGATTATGTGGTGCGCTACGGCGCCACCATGGATAGGGACTATACCTACGATAAATACAAGGACATCCTCGATGAGATTCTGGAAACTCTGCTGGAGAAGGAAAAGGGCATTGAGCTGAACACCGGAGGTCTCAAAAAGGGAATGCAGGATTTGCATCCATGCACGGATGTCCTGAAACGTTACAGGCAGCTTGGCGGCGAGATTATCACCGTCGGAAGCGATGCACACGACCCGGCTCACATGGGCGATGGCTTTGACCGCGCCGCCGAAGTGCTGAAGGAATGCGGTTTTCAATATTACACAATCTTTGAAAAGAGACTGCCTGAATTTGTAAAGCTTTGATTATTATATGGAGGTTTATGAAGAAAATGGGAAAAAATGACAGTATTGCGATTCCGGTGATTTTGAAGGTGGGAAAAGGCGCCCTGCAGGAACTGGGAACCTGTCTGGTGGAGGAAGGGCTCACCGATGTCATCCTCTGGTTCGGGAACGGGCTGATTGACCTGTTCGGCACAGGCGTCATGAAATCTCTGCAGGAGGCAGGAGTGAATGTGCTGGAATATCAGGAGCTGGACACAGTCGCCATGGAGGATATCATCACCCTCGCCTTCTCCATGTCCAACAAGACCAAAGCCGTGGTCTCCATCGGCGGCGGCAAGGTGATTGACGCCGGTAAATATGCGGCATTCCTGAAAGGACTTCCCTTTATCAGCATCCCCACCTCGAGCTCCAGCGACGGTTTCTCCAGCGCCAGCGCCTCACTTTTGGTAAACGGCAGGCGCACCTCCGTCCCCGCCAAGCTGGCATACGGTATTCTGGTGGACACAGAAGTCATCCGCACCGCTCCGGAGAAATTTATCTACTCCGGCATCGGCGATATGGTTTCCAAGATTACCGCCCTCTACGACTGGGTGTATGAGACGGAGCACGGTGTGGGCACGCTCAACGACTTTGCCGTCATGATAGCTAAAAAGGCAGTGAACAGTTTCGTGCGCACCCCTTACGAAAATATCAAAGATGAAATTTTTCTGAAAGAACTTCTGGACTCCCTCTCTATGAGCGGCATTGCCAACGAGATTGCCGGGAGCAGTGCTCCCACCAGCGGAAGTGAACATCTGATATCTCACGCTCTGGATAAGTTTTTGGAAGTGCCGCAGCTGCACGGCATCCAGGTGGGCATCGCCACCTACATCATGGCTAAGGTACAGGACCACCGCTATGTGCGCGTCAACAAGGTCTTTACGGACACCGGATTCTGGGATTATGTGGAGACCCTGCAGATGCGTCAAAGCGATTTTCTGCGGGCGATTGATATGGCACCCTCCATCAAGCCCCACAGGCATACCTATCTCCACGAGGAAAGATACCGCGATGCCGCCAAAAAGCTGGTGCAGGAGGATGCCATCTTACAGAGGGTTCTGATAAAAGACCAGCATTAGTTTTCATCGCACAGCACTACCACTTTCCCGGGGGTAGTCTGTGCGGGAATGCTTCTGGTGGAAGTTGTGTAGGTGACCACCAGATTGTGATTGGCAGGATTGCCCTGAAAATACTGGTTGCCCACCGTGCGCAGCTCCACGGAAGTATCCAGTTTCAACTGCAAAGTGCGCTCCTCGTTGACCAGCTCTGCATCGTAAAAGCTCACATCCACATTTCTGTCCCTTCTCGCCTGCGCTGCCACAACCGCCGTATATTGGGGCGGATAAATCAGCACCGCCGGAGCGTCCGTGCGATACCAGAAAATGCACTCCATTCCCGTTTTCAAGGTCTGCCAGTCCAGCACATAAGTCTGGGGCGTCACCATAAAAGTCACAATGTTGCCATCCGCGTCCTCCACAGTAAAATACAGGATACAGCTATCCGAGCTGTGGCTTTCTGTTCTGGCGGATGATATTTCCACAATCATGCCTCTCACCGAGGCATAGGTTCCTTTCTGACAAGGGCACATATCTCCACTTCTCCTTCTATATACAGGACTTTCCATTTATGTTATGCGCTCTGCCCTATCCTGTTACCTGCATCGTTATCTTCACTATCGACCACACCGTTGCACGCTTGTGTTCCAGCAAACGAGCCATGGATGCCGCCTGACCAGGAATATTCTACAGGATAGTTCCCCCACCCAGCACATACTCTCCATCATAAAAGACCACCGCCTGCCCCGGAGTCGCCGCCCTCACAGGCTTTTCAAAGGAGCAAAGCACCCTGCCGTCCGGCTGTTTCTCGATAGTGCAATATTCCCCGGGATGATTGTAGCGAATCTTGGCAAGCACCCGGCGGGGCTTGTCCAAATCCGGAACCGCCATGTAATTCACTCTGTCGCAGAGCACCCGGCTCGTGAAGATATCCTCGTTCTCCCCCACCACCACCTCGTTGGTGTCAGGGCGTATTTCCGTCACGAACACTCTCCTGCCCATGGGAAGCTCCAATCCCCTGCGCTGTCCCACCGTGTAATGTGTGATGCCCTTGTGCCGTCCCAGCACCGTTCCGTCCGCGGTGACAAAATTCCCCGGGCCGGGGACCTTCCTTCCCGGCTGTCCGTTTTCAGTCCTTGCCGCCTCGCGCTCTATAAAACCCGCGTAATCATTGTCCGGCACAAAGCATATTTCCTGGCTGTCCGGCTTGTTCGCCACCGGCAATCCCTCCGCGGCTGCAATCCCCCGAATTTCCTCCTTGGTGTACGCTCCCACCGGCAAAAGTGTCCGGGCGAGCTGCTCCTGTGTGAGATTGTACAGCGCATAGGTCTGGTCCTTGCCCGCCGTCACAGAATTGCGGATGGCATACCGACCGCTCTCCAGCCTGTCAATCTGCGCATAATGCCCTGTGGCAATATAATCCGCACCGATGGCAAGGCTGCGGTTCAAGAGTGCCTCCCACTTGACATAGCGGTTGCAGGCGATGCAGGGATTCGGCGTTCTTCCCTGCAAATACTCTGCCACAAAATAATCGATGACACTGCTTTGAAACTCCGACTTAAAATTCATGACATAATAAGGGATATCCAGCACCTCCGCCACCTTCCGGGCATCCTCCACTGCGGACAGTCCGCAGCAGCCGCCGTTCTCCGCCTGACAGGAAGGCGTTTCGTCCTGCCATATCTGCATGGTGACTCCCACAACGTCATATCCTTGTTTTTTTAAAAGTAATGCCGCCACGGAAGAGTCCACTCCTCCCGACATACCCACTACGACTTTCTTGCTCATGATATACCTCTGATATACCTAAAATTTCCGTATTCTCAAAAATTTCCGAAGTTCACAACAATATAATCTTCCAGTTCCACAATGGAACCCTTCTGCGGCCAAACCGGAGCATCCTGCATCAGCTTTTTCGCACTCTTATAGTGTGACAAGTCTCCATCCTCCACGAAGGTAAAACCATGCATCTTCCAAAATTGTATCAATTCCCTGTCAAATCCGTAATACGCTTTGTTCGCCCAGTTGATAAAAGACAGCTGAGGCGTTTCCGCCACCGCATATCCCTCAGACGTGTTATATTTCTCAAAAATTTCCTCATCTACCGCTTTCACAAGAAAGCTTACCAAGGCATATTTCTTGGACCACTCTGGACAATACACATCCTCCAAAAGGCTCGTTGGCGTCTCCCGGTTGCCAACCACACAGATGGGCTTATCCACATCGTACTCCGCCATCAACTCCAATGCCAACGCATCCAGTGTGCGCTTGTCGTCCTCATATTTCATCGCATCCACCAAAAGCCACTTATTCATCTCATAACCTTGACGATACAGCAATAAGAATGCTAGGAACAATCCAATTCCCCTTACTTTGACCGACCTTTCGCAGCGATAGAGCTCATATCCCACAAGCATCACGGAAAAGGCCGTCAGCAGAGGAACATACTCGCTGGAACGATAATAGGTGGCTGTGCCCTCCAGAACAGGCATCACCCACGGCAGCAGTAAAATTGCAAGTACAGCCAATGCAATCCATCCGTCTTTGTGACGCAGCGCGTTCCAGATTCCCCATACAATCAACACCAGCTCCGCCAGAACCAGAATCAACACCGGAAGATAAACAATGCCGTGAATGGTATACTTGACAAAAAATTCCTTCAGCACCATGACAAAATCAGAAAACTGCCTGCTGCCGTCAAACCAACCCAGTGCCAAATCCACTATATCCCCAAAGTTTCTGCTCTCCAGCACAAGTGCTTGGTCCTCAAGATGGAACACCGCCGTGATGGCGTTGATAATCAGGCTGCGGAACACCATGCCCAAGGCACAGACTGCCAAAATCACGCCAAACCACCTCATAGGATTTTCCTTTGAATTTTTCTTGGACTTTTCATCCCGCAGCAAGCGCGTAATCATAAAGCACATGACCATAGCCATGAGGAACACAATCATAAAAGCCTCATAAAAGCCCAGTGCCACTGCAAGCAAAACCGCACTGAGCAAAATTCCCTTCACAGAAAAATTTTTTCCGAAAATTTTTCCAAAATTTTTCGGAATATTTTCCGGAATATTTTCCTGTTCCCGCAGGGTGGAAAGGCAGGCGAGAACCGTAAGCGCCGTCACTCCATAACCCAGATAAATGCCGTCCTGCACATACCACACCACCACCTCGCTCAGGATGGGACTGGAAATCATCACACACGCAAAGGCGGTATATACCACCATGGGAATCCGCTGTCCGAACAGCCTGTAAAAGACCACACACCAAAGGGAAACCGACAGGCAAAAAAACAGCAATCCGATGGTTTCCACAAAATATGGATTATAATCTAAGGGGAATATTTTATGAATCATGTAGAGACACCAGCGCCCCATGGCGGGGGACACTCCATCAATATAGTACAGCTTGAAAGAGGTATCATCAATCCCCACCGTTGGGTTCAAGAGCAGTGTGGCATAGCTCAGCACCATGGTGAGCACCAGCCCCACTGCAAACAATTTCCGGCTCCAGAAATATTTCAAGTCTTTGATCAGTTCTGACATAGAGGCAGCTTTCCTTTCCGTATCCCGTCAGGTATACTTATCCCGTCAGGTATACTTATCCCGTTAGGTATACTGTCCCTATTATACACAATATTGGAAAATAATCCAATCATTCCTTTTGAGTAAGATGCTTTAATATTCTTCCGCAGGTTCTTCCTCGTTGATATCATTCTTGGGTTTCTTCAGACCTTCGATGGTGATATGGTTCTTCTCCGCATAATCCCAGAGTGCCGCGTGGATTGCCTCCTCCGCAAGCAGCGAGCAGTGCACCTTGACCGGGGGAAGTCCATCCAGCGCCTCCATCACAGCCTTGTTGGTCACCTCCAGCGCCTCTTGAACGGATTTGCCTTTCACCAGCTCGGTTGCCATGGAACTGGTAGCCACTGCCGCTCCGCATCCGAAGGTCTTAAATTTCACATCCTGTATAATGCCGTTCTCATCGATATCCAGATACATTCTCATGATGTCTCCGCACTTGGCATTTCCCACGGTTCCAACGCCGCTGGGATTCTCTATCTCCCCCATATTGCGGGGATTTGAAAAATGGTCCATCACCTTTTCACTATACATTTTTAACAGCCTCCTTGTTTGCCTTGATAAAATCCTCATACAGCGGCGACATCTCTCTAAGCCCCGCCACAATCTTCTTCACAGCCTCCACAACCGTGTCAAGCTCCTCCTTCGTGTTCTCATCCGACAAGGTAAGCCGCAGAGAACCGTGTGCCTCCTCATGTTTCAACCCAATCGCCAGAAGCACATGAGAGGGGTCAAGAGAGCCTGATGTGCAGGCGGAACCGCTGGAACCGCAGATACCCTCCATATCCAGACGGATGAGCAGCGATTCACCCTCTATGAAAAAGAACGAGAAATTCACATTTCCGGGAAGTCTCTTAGTCCGATGTCCATTCAGGCGGCAAAAAGGCACCTCCGTCTCCAGACGACCGATGAGATAGTCTCTCAGCTCCTGCTCCTTTGCCATCTTCTCTGTGAGCATTCCCTGAGCACGGCGCGCCGCTGCACCAAATCCCACAATGCCGGGGACATTCTCCGTTCCTGCTCTCCTGCTCCTTTCCTGTGCTCCGCCATGGACAAAGGAACGAATCTTGACGCCGGTTCTGATGTAAAGGCATCCCACACCCTTGGGACCGTTCACCTTATGAGCACTGGCGCTCAGCATATCGATATTCATGGCATCCACATCAATGGGCACCTGACCGAAAGCCTGCACGGCATCCGTGTGGAAAAGAATCCCTTTCTCATGTGCCAGCGCGCCAATCTCTGCAATGGGCTCAATGGTGCCAATCTCATTGTTGGCAAACATCACGCTGATTAAAATAGTGTCCGGGCGAATTGCCTTCTGCACATCTTCCACGCTCACAAGTCCGTCCTGGTCTACCTCCAGATAGGTGATTTCAAATCCGCGTTTCTCCAGATATTCACAGGTATGCAGCACTGCATGATGCTCTATCTTGGTAGTGATGATATGTCTGCCCTTGCCCTCGTATGCCTCAGCGGTTGCCTTCAATGCCCAGTTGTCCGACTCAGAGCCGCCCGCTGTAAAATAAATCTCATCCGGCTTCGCGCCAATCAGAGATGCCACAGACTCTCTGGCTTCACTGATGGCTTTCTTGGACTTTGCGCCCAGGCTGTAGATGGTGCTGGGATTCCCGTAATTATCCGTCAAAAAAGGCAGCATCGCCTCCACTACTTCCGGTGCTGTCTTTGTAGTTGCCGCGTTATCAAGATAAATCATATCCTTTGCCTCCATTCCATTCCTAGTCTTTTACTAGGAATTACCAATTCAATATATCACTACCTTACTGTTCTGTCAATCATTCCTTTGAAATATAATAGATAAAAGCTCTGCAATAAGGTCCTAGTGCTCATGAAACTTCCTTCTCCCTCTGCCAAAATTACATCCAAAAGCCGTTTTTCCCTGTCCGGAAGGCCCCTGATTGCAGGAACCTTCATTCTCACGGCGACAGGACTGATCACGCGCATTATCGGTTTCTTTTACCGCATATACCTCTCCAGACTCTTTGGTGAGGAGGGCATGGGCATCTACCAATTACTGAGTCCCGTGCTCGCGCTCTCTTACTCTCTGTGCGCAGCCGCCTACCAGACAGCAATCTCCAAATTTGTGGCAGAATATACCACCACAAAACCGAATCAGCATTTTCGTCCGCTTGCCGCAGGGCTCGCCCTCTCGATTCCGCTGTCCGTTCTGTGCAGCGCCTTCATTTATTTACAGGCCGACTTCATCGCCGTCCGGCTCCTCTTGGAACCCCGCACGGAATCCATGCTGCGGATTCTGGCATTTTCCATACCCTTCAGCAGCATACATTCCTGCATCAACGGATATTTTTACGGCATAAAAAAAACCGGACCACCGGCTGTCGCTCAGCTTTTGGAGCAGCTTGCGCGGGTAGGCTGTGTCTATCTGGTATCCGTCTACGCCCTCTCCATCGGCGAAAAACCTTCCATCAACGTGGCGGTGCTGGGTCTCGCCGTTGGAGAATTGGTGTCCATGCTGGTGTCCCTCACCGCAATCTATCAGGTGCTCCGCAAAACGCAGACTACACCTCCGCCGATGCGCCCAGCCGCGGCATTCACCGGTTGGCGCCCTCACCGCGCGGGCATCCTCTGCAGCACCCTCGCCATGGCTTTGCCTCTCACGTTAAACCGCATTGTCTTGAACCTGTTGCAGAGTGTGGAGGCCGTGTCCATCCCGGCGCGGCTGCGGATGTACGGATATGACAATGCCACCGCCCTCAGCGTCTACGGTGTCCTCACAGGCATGGCTATGCCGCTGATTTTTTTCCCGAATGCTCTGACCAACTCCGTGTCCGTATTGCTGCTGCCGCTGATTTCGGAAAACTATGCCGCCGGAAACCTGCAGGCTGTCCGGACCGCCGTCCTGCGCACCGTGAAATTCTGCGCGGTGCTGGGATTTACTTGTATGTCCTTCTTTTTTCTATTCGGTGATTTGATTGGCGCAGTCCTCTTTGACAGCTCTCTGGCAGGACACTTTATCACCACGCTCAGTTTTCTTTGCCCTTTTCTCTATCTGGATTCCACCCTGTCCAGTATTTTACAAGGGCTGGGCAAGGCAGGAACCATTTTTGTGATGAACGTGATTGCACTATTGCTGCGTCTTGCCTTCGTGTTCGAAGCCATCCCTGTATTCGGCATCACAGGCTATCTGTGGGGTATGCTCGCGGGACAGATATTGCTAAGTCTTCTGTATCTGATCTGTCTGGGGCATTTCTTACGCCAACAAGGCGTGTAACTACCGTCCCCTCATACTGCCGGTTACATTTTAGATGCCAATAAATTCTTTATCTCCTGAACCATCTCTATGTCAGACTGGTTCAGCTTAATATTGGTCACTCGTTCCTCTCCCTCCGGAGTCTTGACGCTGACCTCTATCACAGTGCCCTCCACCAAGGCATCCTTCCCGACTGCTGCAAGAAAGGCTCCAAATCTGGGATGCGATGCACTGAACTTATTCTTCATTTCCATGATTTTCATAAGAGATGCAGGATTAATCATATCATTTTTCCTTTCACTTTTGTAAGATTCCCATGAGCGTCTTCATCAGCTCACGGACGTCCACCGGTTTCGCCAGATGTCCGTTCATACCGGCGTTATATGCCTCGCGTTTATCTTCCTCAAACGCGTTTGCAGTCATGGCAAGTATGGGAATCTCAGCTTTTTCCTTATCATCCAACGCCCGGATTGCCCTGGTTGTCTCGTAGCCGTTCTTATTTGGCATTTGAATATCCATCAGAATCAAATCATAATAACCATTCTCTGACTTTTGGAGCATTTCCAGACAAACCTGGCCATCCTCCGCCCTCTCCACTGCAAATCCGGCCTCCTTCAAAATCTCCGTTGCAATTTCCGCATTCAGTTCATTATCCTCTGCCAGCAGAATCCGCTTGCCAACGAATACCTCAGGATTGATTTTCACCCCGGCATGGTCTACCAAATCCGATTTACCGGCAATCCTATGGGGAATCTTCACCGTAAAGCTACTTCCCTTTCCCTTTTCACTTTGAACCTCAATCGTGCCGTCCATCAGCTCCACAAGGCGTTTCACAATGGGCATACCGAGACCAGTCCCCTCGATTTTGTTGTCCGTCGTGTTGTTCTCTCTGGAAAATTCCTCAAAAATATGAGGGATAAACTCCTGCGCCATACCGATACCCGTGTCGGAAATCGTCGTCTGATATAAGGCATATCCTTCTCTCTCGGAAGGAACTTCCTCAAGATACATATTGACCCTGCCGCCGGGATTTGTGTACTTGTACGCATTGGATAGGATATTCAGGAACACCTCCCGCAGCTTAATCGGATCGCAAAATACATAATGATGCTCCACCTCCACCTGCCGCGTAAACTCTATCCCTTTGTCCTTCATCATATCCTGAAAAACCGAATACAGGGTATCATTGAACTGCTCGGCGCTCCACGCAACCTCGTCTATCTCCAGTGTGCCCTTTTCAATGCGAGCCATCTCCAGCACATTGTTGATGATGGAGAGCAGCACCGTGCTGGAATCCCGTATCTTTTGCAGATAATCCGCTCGTTTTTCCGGTTCTTCCTGATGTTTGTCCAGCAAATCGGTAAAGCCGATAATGGCATTCATAGGCGTCCGTATATCATGGGACATATTAAACAAAAAGGTTGTCTTTGCCCGATTGGCTTCCTCCGCCATATCTCTTTGTTTGCGCTCAAGCCTGCCTTTGTAAAGAACAGTCACTATCAAAAAGATAATAGACACAAGCACAATACCTGTCAGCACAGCCACCAGAGGGTGCATCACAACATAATCCTTCAACGACAGCTCCATGGCAGAAAAGGAGATGTATTTGGAGATAATGGACGACTGTTCCGCATCGGGCATATAGCTGATACATTTC
Organism: uncultured Acetatifactor sp.; assembly: GCA_964617975.1. Lineage (GTDB taxonomy): Bacteria > Bacillota > Clostridia > Lachnospirales > Lachnospiraceae > Acetatifactor. The sequence goes on from CAZUAP010000011.1 coordinate 11,737, forward strand.
ATCAGAATGCTCATGAGCGTATGGTCCTGGTCATTTCTGATAACCGCCTTGATTTGGATGGAGCTGTTCGGAATCTGGGTAAAGGCGAGCTTGCCCGTCTTATCCTGATTGACCGTCGCTTCCGCATCATAGCTATACAGGAATGCCGCGTCAACCGCCCCATCCAGCACTGCCTGTTTCGCCGCCTGCGTATCGGCATATTCCACCACATTTGCTGAAAGCGCCGGATTGAGTCTGGTATTCAGATAGGGCGTCGCCGCGGACAGGGCAATCGTCCTAATAGCGCTGCTGTCTCTCCTTTGCAGATAAGCCGTTCCGGTTTCAATCATCGTGGACGATGTAATCAGCCCCGCCGCTTCCGCATCTGCATCATCCAGATTATAACCTACATACAAATCGACATCTTCCGAGTCCATATCCAACACATCAGGAAAATTTTTATCCCCATCATAATAGGTATAATTCATCCCACACATTTCCATGCAGGTTTCTATGTATTCCGGCAGAATCCCCTGATAGCTGTCTCCCTCCTTATATGAGAAGGGGCTCCAGTCTCTTTCCATTGCGATGACAAGCTGCTCGCCTCCGATGGAATATCTGTCTATGAATTGCTGTTCCTCCTCCGTAAAGCTGAGGGACGCATAATGATAAGCCGCATAATTCTTATAGTAAAAGTTGTTTTTCCAGTCCCCCTCCGAACTGTTCAACTGGGTAATGGCATAATTGATTTTATCCAGCAGCTCCGTGTCGCCCTTCCGCACAATGGCATAAAAATACTCCGTATTAAACTCGCTGAGAATCTTCTCATCCGACATTTTCCGCAGAGAGCTCGTGGCGACTGCATCTACCTCACCGCTTTCCAGCGCAGCCTTCAGCTTGTCCGTAGTGCTGTAATATCTTGCATGGAAGGAAAAGCCATTCTCCTCCGCAAAATTCAGCACTTTCTCGTTGGAGGTGCTCCCCTCCAAAAGTCCGATGGTCATCCCATCGTAGGTGGAATAATCCCCTGATACAAAACGGGTCTCAGACGCTCTTGTGTTGATGGTGACTGTATTGGTTCCGATGGGCAGGGAAAAATCATATAATTTCAGTCTCGCCTCCGTCTTGTGTGCAGAGGTAGCCAAGTCGATTTCTCCATTCAAAAGCATTGCCTGGGTTTCCTCCCAGGACTTGTCGTACCCCACATACTCGTAATTCAGATTCACATATTTCTGTGTGAGCTGCAAAAAATCGTAGCCATACCCGCTTTTTTTCCCATTTTCATCGATTTCATGGTAGCCGTCAAATGCAAAAAAGCCCACTCTCACCGTCTCCGGAGTGGATGCACTTTCTGCTGCCAGGGCCGTCATCGGTGTCCCTGCACTTGAACCAACCATCAGAATTATCATTAGAACCAGCAAAATAAATCTCGTGTTTTTCTTCATGCTCATTATCCGTCCTTCTGCCATCACGATGCGTTGGGTGAGTATCCTGTGTTGTCCAAGCGCAGGCCTCCATCTTTGAAGGACACTCACGTTTCCTGCTTATGATTATAATACCGTCCTATGCAAAATACGTCAAGCGCCATCTTTTTTGATGAAGATTCGTACAATACCGTTATATATATTCCTGATTTCTCATGGTTTTACAGCTTTTACCATATTTTCTCCCAGCCTTTTTAAAATATCTTCCCCATAGTCATCCTGTCCCACCAGTTTCATATTCCAGTAGTTACTGCTGACAACCGGCATTTCACTGAAGGTAAAATACTTGTTGAGCCTGTCCAAGGTGGCGGTGGCTCCGGCGCGCCAACAGGTAGCTACCGCAGACGCCGGTTTCCCTGCAAACAAATATCCAAAATTGCTTGCTGCATAAAATGCTCTGTCAAGCAATGCACATAACGCGCCATTGGGGCCGGCAAAATACACCGGAGTACCAATGATGATTCCGTCTGCATCCAGCATTTGTTCAATCAATGTATTACAACTGTCGTCCTTAAAAACACAGCGTCGGGTACGTTCACAACTATTGCAATGACAGCACCCTCTCACCGGTTCCGTTCCTAAATAAAACCATTCCGTATCCACCCCGGCTTCTTGCAATACCCCTTCTACAATTTTCAAAGAATGATAGGTTTCTCCATTGTTTCTGGGACTTCCATTCACCAAAAGAACTTTCATAATATCGATTCCCCTTCCCTTTTCCCTGTTTTATCGTCCAAACGTCATTTTCATCCAGTATAAGAACATCCTTACCTAAACGCAAGTATTTTCTATCTTATACAACACAACCGCCTGATATTTCTGCACATTTTTATTCTTTTTTGCAGAATTTCGTAAAATGCGGTTCCATTTTGGTAAATTATCTATTATAATATGGTTTGTGAGCACCCATTCTTCCTCCATGTTTAAGCACCACAGTATATGGGGACGTAAATATCTACTGACGGGAACGGAGGAAGATAATGAAAAGAAATGTTATACATGGGAGCAAATGGTATCGTATGCAGTATATCCTGACTCTGGTAATCACAATGATTGCCTTGGCAGGAATTGACTTCTATACTTATGGCTCGTCGTATTCCATCGCGCGGAGTGATGCGATTGAAATCGGCCAGCAGACAGTCTCACAGGAAGCGGAAAAGCTCAATAACTTTTTACTGCGAGGCTTGGACGTCGTTCAGGTTACCGGTCTGACCATCGATTATATGTTAGAGGTCGGAAGGTCCTCGGAAGAAATTGAGCGGTTTCTGCGTCTCCAGTCGGATGCTTACGCCCAGCAGATTGATGAAAATTTTACCGGAATCTACGGTGTGTTTAACGGAGATTACTTAGACGGAATCGGATGGGTTCCCGATGATGATTATGTGCCCCAGGAACGCCCGTGGTATACCACTGCTCTGACGGGTGGCGGGGAGCCGACGATTGTTTCCCCCTATCTGGATGCACAGACCAACACGATTATGATTTCCGTAAGCCAGCTTCTCTCAGACGGTGAGAGTGTCGTTTCCCTCGACATTGCGATGGACGAGATGCAGACCTTTGCCCAGAGCATCAACTTAAACGGAAACGGATACGGTTTCATCATCGACAATACAGGTCTCAATGTCGCCAACGGGGATGTAACCCAGAAGGGCAAAAACTACCTGACCGACCCGGATATGCAGGGCACCGAACTGCAGGCACTCGCCGAGCGGATTATCGATGCAAACGGAACAACCTTCTCTACCGAGCTTGAGGGAGATAATTGCATCGTATTCTCGAAAGTCATACGTGACAACTGGTACGTTGTAATGATTATCAACACTGATGATTTATTCAACAAGGTGCAGGTTGCTCTCCTGCGGAACATCCTGATTTCACTTTGTATCTTCGCCGTTGTGGTTTATTTCTGCACCACAAGCTACCAGAACCGCCTCCGTGCGGTCCACTACGCGGAACAGTTAAAAAAATACCAGCTTACGCTTGAAGAACGTGTGCAGGAACAGACCCATGAAATCAAGCTGCAGAGTGAACAGATGATTCAGATGCAGGACAGAGTCATCGAAGGTATGGCAACCGTCATAGAAAGCCGAGACCGCAATACCGGAGAGCACGTCCGAAATACCAAGAACTATGTGTCCATGATAGTCAATTATATGTATGCGCACCACCTGCATCCTGAGGAGGTAGATGAAGACTTCGTATACAAACTTACCAGCGCTTCTGTGCTCCACGATGTCGGTAAAATCATGATTTCTGATACCATCCTCAACAAGCCCGGTCGCTTTACTCCGGAGGAATTTGAAATCATGAAAACACACTCCTCCCTCGGCTGCGAGATTGTTGCAGATGTATTCAAGAACAATACCGACGAGCAACTGGTACAGATTTCAAGCGATGTGGCACATTATCATCACGAAAAATGGGATGGCTCCGGCTATCCGGAAGGTCTGAAGGGTGAAGAAATCCCTCTCAGTGCCAGAATTATGGCAGTTGCGGACGTATTTGACGCACTGATATCCAAGCGCGTATACAAAGATAAGGTACCGGTAGACGATGCATTCACTATCCTGCAAAGGGATTCCGGAACACATTTTGACCCCGAAATTGTACAGATATTTATCTCACTTCGTAAGGAAATTGAGGTTTATCTTAATAAGTAATAGATAGAGCGGGCAATAAATTTTATACCCGCTCATATTATTTTCTGCGTCCATTTGAATTGGTAACACAGGCTATCATCGTGAAACCTTTGTCTGACACCTATACGAATTAACAAGGCTCTCAAACGGTGATGAGGTTTCAGCGGTTACTCCTGAAGTCTGACACCTATACGAATTAACAAGGCTCTCAAACTGCGTCCAATGTTTCAGCGGACAAGACACCGTCTGACACCTATACGAATTAACAAGGCTCTCAAACGTTGGACATAGTGACATTTCAACAACGGAAGTCTGACACCTATACGAATTAACAAGGCTCTCAAACATAAAATCAGAAAATGAAACAGAGGTAAAGTCTGACACCTATACGAATTAACAAGGCTCTCAAACAACCAGTCAGGACAAAGGGTAGCCACACAGTCTGACACCTATACGAATTAACAAGGCTCTCAAACTGCTCAGGAGGCAGTCGTCCAGAAACTGAAGTCTGACACCTATACGAATTAACAAGGCTCTCAAACTTCCTTGCTCCGGTGGTACCCCGGGGCTCTGTCTGACACCTATACGAATTAACAAGGCTCTCAAACGAGGGTGTGGAGGTCTCTACCACCTCAACGGTCTGACACCTATACGAATTAACAAGGCTCTCAAACTACAGTGACCTTTAAGGAGGGATAGACGTGGTCTGACACCTATACGAATTAACAAGGCTCTCAAACCCACGTGTAATTCTAAACGGCGTTTGTTCCGTCTGACACCTATACGAATTAACAAGGCTCTCAAACGTAGATAACATCATCATGGTATCTTCCGCAGTCTGACACCTATACGAATTAACAAGGCTCTCAAACGTAGATAACATCATCATGGTATCTTCCGCAGTCTGACACCTATACGAATTAACAAGGCTCTCAAACACCTGCTTGTTATTGATGAGGCTCAGGAGGTCTGACACCTATACGAATTAACAAGGCTCTCAAACTGCTTGTTCTGTTATGTAGTTGTTACTGATGTCTGACACCTATACGAATTAACAAGGCTCTCAAACCTCACCACCATCTTCCAGTCCACTGCTCCGTCTGACACCTATACGAATTAACAAGGCTCTCAAACGCGATTTAATGGGTCTCTACTTGCTGAATCGTCTGACACCTATACGAATTAACAAGGCTCTCAAACGTATTTCCGTTTGCACCGCGTCCAGTTTTTGTCTGACACCTATACGAATTAACAAGGCTCTCAAACTTCCCGTCTCCTTGTTCCAGAAGGCGTAAGTCTGACACCTATACGAATTAACAAGGCTCTCAAACCGAAATAAGCTGCAATGAGCTGGGATTATAGTCTGACACCTATACGAATTAACAAGGCTCTCAAACTATCAACAGACGGTACATTTTCCTCCATTGTCTGACACCTATACGAATTAACAAGGCTCTCAAACCGGTGCCGTGATAAATAATCAGAAAAGTAGTCTGACACCTATACGAATTAACAAGGCTCTCAAACTTGTGGGGTGAAACGTTTTTAGCTAAATTCGTCTGACACCTATACGAATTAACAAGGCTCTCAAACATAAATAAACGTTATGAATTGTTAATTAAAGTCTGACACCTATACGAATTAACAAGGCTCTCAAACCCTTTGCTCTTCCAGTCAACATATCTCCCGTCTGACACCTATACGAATTAACAAGGCTCTCAAACTATAACGTCAGTGACCAGTTCACAACCACAGTCTGACACCTATACGAATTAACAAGGCTCTCAAACTTTGAAACTCATTAGCACGTCCACTTCACAGTCTGACACCTATACGAATTAACAAGGCTCTCAAACAAAGCATAATCGTATTCTATGCCCTTGGTTGTCTGACACCTATACGAATTAACAAGGCTCTCAAACATCATACTCCCTGATGGTCTTGAATAACTGTCTGACACCTATACGAATTAACAAGGCTCTCAAACGGCATAGTCGATTTTATCGCGCTCAATAAGTCTGACACCTATACGAATTAACAAGGCTCTCAAACTAAATCGGGTAAATGGGAATCTGCCCAGCTGTCTGACACCTATACGAATTAACAAGGCTCTCAAACCGCCGATAAACTTGTAGACGTGGGGCGGGAGTCTGACACCTATACGAATTAACAAGGCTCTCAAACAGGTTAGCGTTCTGCAAAATGATAGCCTGCGTCTGACACCTATACGAATTAACAAGGCTCTCAAACCCTTTTGAATGTATCGTTGGTTTAAATTACGTCTGACACCTATACGAATTAACAAGGCTCTCAAACGATTAGCATTCAGCGCGCGACTTTAACAGAGTCTGACACCTATACGAATTAACAAGGCTCTCAAACTCTGGTGACGGCAAGCAAGAGTTATCAGTAGTCTGACACCTATACGAATTAACAAGGCTCTCAAACACACCAAGCCGATAATTAACACCCTCTATGTCTGACACCTATACGAATTAACAAGGCTCTCAAACGCTCTAGGGGCGCCAAACCCCTATCAGTTAGTCTGACACCTATACGAATTAACAAGGCTCTCAAACCTACACTGGATTCTCTTTCCGCAATGAAAGTCTGACACCTATACGAATTAACAAGGCTCTCAAACTCCGAGCGCGTCCAGTCAATCTATCTGCAGTCTGACACCTATACGAATTAACAAGGCTCTCAAACACAATCTTTTGCCACGTTTTGGATATTGAGTCTGACACCTATACGAATTAACAAGGCTCTCAAACTGCAATTTCTTTTACGATATCTTTTGATAAGTCTGACACCTATACGAATTAACAAGGCTCTCAAACACTTAAGCCACTATCAGAGCGACACAGTTGTCTGACACCTATACGAATTAACAAGGCTCTCAAACAAACGTTAGGTGCTAAACGCTATATAAGTGGTCTGACACCTATACGAATTAACAAGGCTCTCAAACGCAGGAGCAGTATATCGAAATCACGGAGCAGTCTGACACCTATACGAATTAACAAGGCTCTCAAACCAGCCTGTTGACGAGGGAGCAGTTGTCAAGGTCTGACACCTATACGAATTAACAAGGCTCTCAAACAACAGCATGTTCTATATACAGGCAAGAATGTCTGACACCTATACGAATTAACAAGGCTCTCAAACCGAATATCTCTTGAATGATTCTCTTGTTGGTCTGACACCTATACGAATTAACAAGGCTCTCAAACTGTCTCCCGTACCCGAAAGGAATTTATTGGTCTGACACCTATACGAATTAACAAGGCTCTCAAACTATCCTAAGTGCAAGATTTTGAGCAATACAGTCTGACACCTATACGAATTAACAAGGCTCTCAAACTTGCCGGGTACCCAGCTACATAGCAGCACTGTCTGACACCTATACGAATTAACAAGGCTCTCAAACGAAAGGGTCACGCCCCACGGCGCAGCTATAGTCTGACACCTATACGAATTAACAAGGCTCTCAAACACAGCAAAGTCTCATTACAATTATTTGAGAGTCTGACACCTATACGAATTAACAAGGCTCTCAAACTACGAATGGAAAAAGAAAGTCGGAAAATTTGTCTGACACCTATACGAATTAACAAGGCTCTCAAACGGAGGTCTTGCTGGCAGGCATAGACATTAGTCTGACACCTATACGAATTAACAAGGCTCTCAAACAGGTTAGCGTTCTGCAAAATGATAGCCTGCGTCTGACACCTATACGAATTAACAAGGCTCTCAAACCCTTTTGAATGTATCGTTGGTTTAAATTACGTCTGACACCTATACGAATTAACAAGGCTCTCAAACCATGTCCGGCAAGATTATGATGGGAATGTCGTCTGACACCTATACGAATTAACAAGGCTCTCAAACCAAAGCGCTTGGAGAATTTTGCGAAGACGCGTCTGACACCTATACGAATTAACAAGGCTCTCAAACCCGTGCCGTGATAAATCACCAGAAAAGTAGTCTGACACCTATACGAATTAACAAGGCTCTCAAACAATAATCTGCAGCTGGCTCATTGGATATGCGTCTGACACCTATACGAATTAACAAGGCTCTCAAACTGAGCGGAATCCTGTGTTGGCTCCAAAGTGTCTGACACCTATACGAATTAACAAGGCTCTCAAACCCCATTTCCCATTTTTGAATTGTGGTATATGTCTGACACCTATACGAATTAACAAGGCTCTCAAACGAAGTATACTTCCGCATGGTTGGAATCCTGTCTGACACCTATACGAATTAACAAGGCTCTCAAACATATAATGCAGAATCGAATCATAATCATTTGTCTGACACCTATACGAATTAACAAGGCTCTCAAACTCCATGGTGTTCTCCTTTCAAGATTCGACAGTCTGACACCTATACGAATTAACAAGGCTCTCAAACCTCCCCCTTTCTCAATTTAGCAACGGTGTTGTCTGACACCTATACGAATTAACAAGGCTCTCAAACCTCAAAACACAAATGTTCGATGTTCTCGCCGAGCCCCCGCAAATGCGACTTTGCGCTGCCATTCATATATACATACGTCAGATTCTACATCTCTATAATACATAAATCTTTATCTACAATCCACCATTTTTCCTTTATATTATCTCCCATATGAATCACATTTTCAACCATAAGAATAGAAATCTGCTCATACCGAATCATTTCTTTTAACTTTTCCAATTCCTCCGGACTGAAATAATTTCTAAACTGGACAAACACAAACAAAACCGTTCCAAGCACCTGATGAGATAATCGGATATAATTCACGATGCGTTCTATCAGTTCCGAATCCTGCATTTCTATTTTGACACCGTATAGTTTAAGCAGTTGCTGGAAATCCAGAGTCAAAGAATACCCCATCGGATACGGCAAATGAGAGCTAACCTCGTCCAGCAGCGAGACAATAGAGGAATTAATTGCACACCCTTTCTCATAAAAATCAACATTTATTATCTCTTGTATTTCATCATATATATGACTTAAAATTTTCTTTTCGTTTACATCAACTGAATAGGGGTGAAAAAGTACGCATCCCTCCTTATTCAATCTGACTGCTTTGTCGCCCTGTGTTAGAAAAATTTCCCCTTCGACCGCACTCGCCTGATTCCAGAGATTTTCCGTAAATCTTCTGAACATAACCGAATTTTCAATACAAATTCCGGTGATTTCTCCCTCGCCTATCTCTATCTCCAGACCACACGCCTCATATAATAGCCTCATAATATCACCAGCCGTTCTCCAGAATCCAAAACATCCGTTTTACGCTTCCCAACAATATACTCCATCTTTGAATATTGATTCTCTGTGACACGCATCAGCTGCACAAGTCCTTTTCCCGGTGCATTCTTCTGAACATTACTGGACAGGGCATCTGCCGCTGCGCTATTGACTACAAGTTTGGAATATACCGACTCCTGCTCCATCAAAAAACCAGACTTGATTAAATACTTCCTAAACTTTGTATATTCGCGTCTTTCGGTACTGGTTAAAGTGGGCAAATCAAAAAATACAATTACTCTCATATATCTATAGTTCATACCTGATAAAATTTTATCTCTGAAATGTCATTATCGTTAATTGCATCAAATATACTTCGCACATAGAGTTTTATTGCATTCGGGACAAATTCCTTTTTCCCTGCGATGCTCACCTCTGTGTTCACTAATTCCAACATTCTGTGTTTCTCATCCGTCTCAAACTTGTCCGGCATATCCCGTCTCACAATCCTGTCAACCAGTATTCTAAACGGTTCCATCAAATCTGAACCCAGATTAAACGGATTATCCGCATTATCATGAAATATCCCTAATTGCGTAGTGTAGCCGTTTAACACAATCTCTCTGTTGACCATAGAGAGTAAAATACCATATCCATAATTCAAAGCTGCATTTATACTATTTTCACTGCTCCGTGAAAAATCCTCCCCGAACAATGCTCCAAAATAGACTCTGGCTGCATGCCCTTCCCTGTTGGATTCATCTCCAAGCTCAAGCTCATATAAATAATCCTTGAGCAGCCCGGCTGCTGGCAATTTATATTCTTCCATGTGCTCCAACTGCTTTGTAATCTTCTCTCGGACTATCTCCGTCCAGACTGCCGTCTTGATATGCTCTGACCAGGTAATCTGCGTCCGCAGCTTTCCACTGCAATCATGGCAGCCGTAATACGGCATCAGCTCCGATGACGGCTGCCTTTTTTCATCACAGAAAATAACCTTTACCCTGGACTTGGTCAATGCTGCCAGCAATGCCGTGGTTATGGAAACCGATGTGGATTCAATCAACAGCACAGAGATATCCGCCATATGGATTTTTCTGGTTTCTTCCTGCCTGACAACCAGATACCCCATACTGTAATCCATCTTTGCACTTTTTGAGATAACCACCGTCTGATAACTCATACCGTTAATAGATTCACTTCCTTTGTATACAATCCCGTTACGGAATGATTGATAAGTTTAAATTCTGTATATCCAGAAATTTTTTTGTTGACAAATGTCACTCCCGTCTTTTGGCTACCGCCAATTTCACGCAAATCTGCAAGTGCGGAATTACATATCAACGAAAGATTCAAAATCTGGGTAAGTACCTTCAGTTGTCCATCCACCTCCAGACTCACAAATTGCTCCCTGCCATCCGCTAGCTTTCCTCCAACAGAATTAGGTCTTTTCGCAAAGATTCCATTTTTATGCTTGTCTGTCAACTCATCATATAATTTGACATTGTCTTCTACGGAAATCTCCTCTGTAATCCTTCCTGACATATTGTATTTATCAATCACATGAATGTACCAATTCCAATATGGCTCAAGAATCAGATTGCAGGCATTTCTAACTACAAAACGGTCGTCTGTTTTTCCTGTGATATACAGCGGAAAACCATCCACTTTAATCAGGGATTGGGGCTTGATTCTTTTGACTCTTACCGAAGGATTCTTAAGCCCAAGTTCCAGACAATATTGGTAAAGTCCGTCCTCATGGCTCTCCACATAGTTTCTCTTATATACCGGCAGGCATTCCAAAGTGCGTATTCTAACCGGCTTGCCTTTGTCCTTTCCCTTGCCCTCTATCTCATGCTCTACCAGGAAAAAGTAGGCATTCTTGACGCTGTTAAATCCTCCATATTTTGTGACATCCATCAATCTTGGTTCGCTCAAACTCTTAACCGGAAGATATCCCCCTGTCTTTGCCTTCTCCGCACTGCAAATGGTTGCGTCAGAAATAGAACCATGTTGCGTAGCATTAAGTCTTGTAAGCAACGGTGTATTTCTTGCCATCATATCCTGCACAACCGCCAAAGTCTCTCCCGATTCCACAATTTCCCCTGTCTGTTTATCTATTTTCGGAGCAATCCACGCTGTGTATCCGTCTCTGACCACATCTTTCTCAAACATACGTCCAAGATGATATTCCGTCTTCTCTTTCTTAATAAAATTCACCGGACTCGCCGTAAATTTTGTGTAATATACATTTCCTACGACTATATTCAAATAAGCATCGTGTGCATGATGAAAATCATTGATTGTCCTGCTTTTATAGAATCGAAATTCATTTCTGAAATCATGCACATTCCCCGCTTTAGAGTAGATAAGTGTGGTTCCATCCGGCATAATTTCCTTTAAAAGATCATTCACGCCCTTTGTCGCCTGACTGGTCTCCACCATCTGTCTTGCTATAAAATCAGCCTTCTGCTCCTCTGTGAAGGATTTGGTTCCTGTAAGTCTTCTATACTTCTCATCATTTATGAATTTCTTTTCATGAAGCATCTTCCAATAGGCGGAAATTTTCTCGTTGTTCCGGATATCACTGTCAATCGGATAATTATCGCTCTTGCGGCTGTTCTTTCTCTTGTCCACAAGCACCAAATTGTTATGTATGCTGTCATCCTTCACAAAATGTCTGGGATAAATATGGTCCACATCGTATTTGTTATCATCAAAAAGCTCCGCCAAATCGATAGGAAGACCTGTATACATATCCCTTCCCATCTGCTTGTAATAAAGATACAGTTTCTTACTGCGCAATTTTCCGGAGGCTCCGGCTGCCTGTATCTCGTCATCCCAGTTTCTGTCATCCTTAATGGATTTGTACAGGTCATGCAGCTCCTTCTCTCGGGAATCTTTTCTACCTGCATCACCTTTCTTTTCTTCTTCAGACCGGGTCATCTCAACAAATATCTTCTTGGGCGGACATCCCATAATCTCCGTCACTTCTTTGATAATCAGCAGCGTCTGCCAAATCATGCGTTTAACCGGCGCACTGTAATACATCTCCTCCAAATCCTCAAAAGTAAATTCCGTAACTGGTTTTAAGGTCTGCTGATGCTTTTCCTTAAGCCGTTCTTCAAAGGTATACTTGTCACTATGCAGCAACTCCATGAGATTCAAATTCTCTTCATCCTCCCACAATGCGCGTATCAGTGAGGTAACCTCTCCCGTCTCTTTATTGCATCCTTCCAGTTCCAAAAATTTCTTTGACAGATTTCCCCAATCTCTATACTTAAATCCCAGTATTCTTTTCATCTGCTCCGGCGATAATCTGTCCTGATATTTTTCCTCGATAAGTTCTTTTAGCATACTCTTAGAATCGCCGTATACCGTTCCTTTAAATACGATATCCTCGACCATATGTTTCGCACCGTCTCTGGAAATTTCCTCCCCCAGGACGTCAGAAAACCGTCTATACGTGGACAGTTGGCATCCAACTACCACATCAATTCCGCTCAGCTCATTTTCTGTTACTTCGATTCCACGCTGTTTCAGATATGTCAAAATTTTCTTTTTGGTCACCTTGCCGTTCTTTTCAAACAAATCATGGTATATGTCCTGTTTCAGGGCACAGGATATCTTTTCACCCCTCACCCGGATATTATTGATGGTATTCAATACCATAAATGCCTGATACTCCATGGATTCCTTTGGAAGCACTTTTTCCCCGGTAATATAAGTACATTCTCTTACCATTTTGGTGATAAATGCCTGTCTCGTATCATCGTAATTGATAACATTCTCTATATTCCATGGATATACAGCCTTCTGTTCCATGCCTTCCTTTCGGACAGCCCATCCGTTTCCCTTATAACTTTGACATACAGGTCCAATAAAATAAGGTACGCGAAACGTAAACAAAGATATAATCTTTTCCGAATTAGTGAGACCGGACTCGTCTTTCTCATTCAAAAACGCCAGATATTTAGACGCATTTTCCAATATTCGGCGCATTTCACGCTCATAAAGCTGATTGGGAATCACACCATTTGCAAAAGTCAGCTGTTTCGGCAGCAATGTCTCTGTATCAAGCTCTCTCAAGATATATGCAACATTTTCATCGTCAGCAAATGCCTCTAAATCTTTCTTAAGCCTTTTCTTCAAATTTGCATACCGCTCCCCCGACTTTGCGGCATAAAGTTTCTCTCCACGGCGAACCTTTCTGCCGGAATTAACCGAGCCAATATATGCACTGTAAGAGCCGTCTTCCTCCTCGCGGAACAGATGGTCATATTCTGCCTCATCACAATATTTACGAATGCAGCTTTTGAGAATCCGCAAATCCTTCTTGTGCTTTTCATAGCTGTTGACTCTTGCCTGCGAGAGCCAAACAATCGCATGACCCTCCTCATCCGTCCCCGACATGATACCGGCAAGAACCCCCGCATCATATACCTGTTTCATCGCATCAATTATGCCGGCATAAGATTCCCCTACAACGGAATAAATCTCAGGAAGTTTATCTTCAAATCCGGCGGAAGAAAAATCGATATCCGCTTTCTGTTCCGACTCGATAGACAAGAGTTTCAGCAAATCTGTTTTCAGCCCACAGACAGCGCTTAAAACAGCATATTCCTGAACATCTTTTTTGGTGATGCCAAGCAGTTCCATCAATTCTTCTCTCTTTCTACTTCTGGAAAGAGTTGCATCACAAAACACGTCCCTGAATTTATCAGCCATCTCAGTGTCATGTTTTATATCAATATCCAGTTCTTCATAAACCACATCACACATCTGGACAAATGCCAACCAGACGTCCTTACCACCCTCATCCTCACCGGAAAGACTTTCATTCAAGAAATGCCCCCGTCTCTTGAAATAGTTTAAAAGTGCTAAATATAATTTTCTGACATATCTCCCATCATTGGGGACTTTGTCCATAATCAGAGCATATTTCAAGTGAAAAATAGTCGGATACTCTGCATAATATTCTGCATCTTTATAATCTTTGTCTGCAAAAATCGCATCTAAGGTGGTAAGACATTGCTCCTTATCTTCCGCCTTATAAAAGCTGTTGTCCAAACGTGCGAGAAAATTCGCATCCTCCTGTGCAAGTGCATCCGCAAATATCTCTTTCAACAGCCCAATGCGAACCTGACTTCTCTGATTTCGCCTTCTGCTTACGCGGTGAGTACGTCTATCAGCAGCCGATTCCGCCCTCTCAAACTCACGAATCCCCCACATATCTTTTCCTTTTTTTCTGATTAAGCGGTACTGCGGGTCTGTGACTGCCCAACCCACTGAATTCGTTCCCATGTCCAATCCCATATAGTATTCCATATTCGTTCCCCCGTAAATTTTTCTTCAAACGCTCAAATTTTTCCATTGTAAATCTTGACCTTTCCCCGTTCATGTGCTACTATGTACATGAATTAACAAGGCGAGTGCAAATAAGGTTTATCCGAAATCGTCTGATGACGCC
>CAZUAP010000012.1:0-25918 GCA_964617975.1 uncultured Acetatifactor sp.
AATAGAAAATCACAATAACAAAATAAGGCAAAAAAGGTATGCGGTAAATAGATATACGTCGAAAAGGATATTTGCTGGGATAAAAATTGCTTTCCTGCCAAGAATATGATAGAATAGGACTCATGTTAGATTTAGTACAAAGTTCAATCAAGGACGGTGCGGATTTGTCCGACCCTGTGGTTGAGGACGAAAGAGAGGACATTATGTTAAACAATAAAGTCGTATTGATTACCGGCGGAACCGGAAGTTTTGGAAAGGCATTTACGAAGTACGTATTGGAGCATTACACTCCCAAGAAGATTATCATCTATTCCAGAGACGAATTCAAGCAGTTCCTCATGCAGAACGAGTTTCGGGAATATGCGGAAAAGCTGCGTTTCTTTATCGGCGATGTGCGCGACAAGGAGCGTCTCACCAGAGCTCTGGAAGGTGTGGATTACGTGATTCACGCTGCTGCGCTGAAACAGGTTCCTGCCTGCGAATACAATCCCGCTGAGGCAATCAAGACTAACATCCACGGAGCACAGAATGTCATCGATGCATCTCTTGACACTGGTGTCAAAAAAGTTGTGGCGCTCTCCACGGACAAGGCTGTGAATCCGGTGAATCTTTACGGCGGCACAAAGCTGGTGTCGGATAAGCTGTTCATCGCAGCCAACGCCTATGCAGGCAATAAGGACATCTGTTTTTCCATTGTGCGTTACGGCAATGTGGCGGGCAGCAGAGGTTCTGTGATTCCCAAATTTTATGACATGATTAAGAAGGGCTGTACGGAGCTCACCGTGACGGATTACCGCATGACACGTTTCTGGATAAGCCTTCAGGAGGGTGTGGAGCTGGTCATCAAAGCATTGGAGGAATCCACCGGCGGTGAGACCTTCATCTCCAAGATACCTTCTTTCAAGATTACGGATTTGGCTGAGGCAATGCTCCCCGGCTGCAAGACCAAAGAGATTGGCATTTATCCCGGTGAAAAACTGCATGAGATTATGGTGACTGTGGAGGATTCCCTGACCACCTACGAGTACGAGAAACATTTCATCGTATATCCCCAGGTGAAGTGGAACAGCAAACAGAAAATAAACGAGAGCGGCAAAAAGGTGGCAGAGGGATTTTCCTACAGCTCCGGCAACAATACAGAGTGGTTGAGCGTGGAACAGATTCGCGAGCGCCTGAATACACTTGATTTGGAGAAATAGTATGAGTCAGTTGGCAATATTCGGTGGAGCTCCCGTGCGGGAGACTCCGATTAGTTATGGAAAGCAGTATATAGATCAGGCAGATATCGATGCGGTGACAGAGACCTTAAAAAGTCCTGCCCTCACCGGGGGACCGAAGATTGCGGAGCTGGAGCGCAGGCTTTGTGAGGTCACCCAGGCAAAGTATGCCGTGGCTGTGTGCAACGGCACGGCGGCGCTTCATCTGGCTGCCATGGCAGCAGGTTTCAGCGAGGGCGATGAAGTGATAGTGAGTTCCATCACTTTCGCGGCGTCCGCCAACTGTGCGCTCTATGTAGGAGCCAGACCGGTGTTTGCCGATATCAATCCGGAGACATATAATCTTGACCCGGAATCTGTCCGCAGGCTGATTACTCCCCGCACAAAGGGTGTGGTGGCAGTGGATTTCACGGGACAGGCGGTGGAATTGGATGAAATCAGAGCTATCTGCCGGGAGCACAATCTGGTTTTGATTGAGGATGCAGCCCATGCCATCGGCACCAAATATAAAGGACAGCCAGTGGGCAGCATCGCAGATATGACCTGTTTTAGCTTTCATCCGGTGAAGACCGTCACCGCAGGCGAGGGCGGTGCAATCACTACCAATGACGAGCAGCTTTACAGAAGGCTTTTGCGCCTGCGCAGTCATGGAATTACCCGTGAACGGTCGGAGATGGTGCATCCCACGGACGCTGCGTGGTATAACGAGCAGGTGGAGCTGGGTTATAATTATCGCATGACGGATTTTCAGGCAGCGTTGCTGGTGAGCCAGTTGGACAAGCTGCCCATGTTTTCCAAGAGACGCGGAGAGATTGTAAAACGCTACAATGAGGCATTTGCAGATATGCCGGAGATTGTGGTGCAGAGAGAGATTCCTGAGTCGGAAACCACGAGACATCTGTATATTCTCCGCCTGAATCTTGAAAGATTGAGCTGTGACCGCAGACAGTTTTTTGATGCCATGCACGCGGAAAATATCTGCTGTCAGGTGCATTATCTTCCGGTGTATTGGCACTCATGGTATGAAAAACTGGGATATGAGAAAGGCTTGTGTCCCAATGCTGAGAAATATTATGAGGAAGTCATGAGTATCCCTCTGTACTATTCTCTCGCGGACGAGGATGTGGAGGATGTGATTACAGCAGTAAAAAAACTGGTGGACTACTACCGCAAATAGAGTTCAGCAGCTGATTTTCAGTAGCTGCGCCTTACCATCCAACTGCACAGGAACGGAATTTGCAGGCAAAAACAGGCAGCTTCCCTTGGAGAAAGGGAGAGTTTCCGATGTTTTGTCTGCATTTTTGATTCTCAGAGCACCTTCGCCCTCCACGCACAAAAGTATCTGAAAGGACAGACCTGTGGTGGTGCAGTCCGGCAGGGGTAATTTCGGGTGCGTGTTCATCAGCAGTCGCTCCACCTGAAAATATTGACAGCGGCAGAGCAGTTCCGATGCACAGCCGGGGCGATAGCGCAGCACGCGCATAGGCTGACGAGGGCGGTCGCTGCTTTTGTAATTCAATACTTCCAGAGCCTTGTCTATGTGCAGGGGGCGGCTCTGACCGGATTTATCTACGCGGTGGTAGTCGTAGAGGCGGTATGTCAGATTGGAACTTTCCTGTATTTCCGCCAGAAGGACTCCGGCACCGATGGCATGGACGGTTCCCGCCTCAATAAAGAAGATGTCGTCTTTTTGTACCGGAATACTCTGCAAATATTTTTCTATGGTTCCCTGCTCCAGACTGCGGCGCAGGAGCGTCTCGTCCATGTCGCGGTTAAAGCCGAAATAAAGTTTGGCATCCGGCGCAGCGTCCAGCACATACCACATCTCGGATTTTCCTGGTGACCCGTTTTCGTTTTCGTGGGCATAATCGTCATCGGGATGCACCTGTACGGATAAGTCCTGGCTGGCGTCGATGAGCTTAACAAGCACAGGAAGTTGGATGCCTTCACTGTGTGAAAAGCAAAGGGTGTCCATCAGTGTCCGGGGATGACTTCCCAGATACTCCGGGTGCTCTGCGAGAATCTTGTCCAGCGGTTCCCCTGTGTGTCTGCCGCTGGCTGCGATACTGGGACCGTCCGGGTGAGTGGAGCATTCCCATGTCTCAGCTAGGGGGCTTAAGGGAATATTTTTATGAAAATCGGTATTCAGTCGTTCACCGCCCCAGAGATAATCCTTGCCTGTGGGTGTCAGCGCAAAAGGCTTATTTTTCAAGTTCATATTTTTGCTTGTCATGGACACTGATCTCCTTGCCGAGCTGAACCTCCATTATCTTCAGTTCTGTTTCCGCTATGATGGTATGGCGGCATCCCGCCTGCATGGTGATGACATCGCCTGCCTGTACAGCCTGCTCCATGCCGTCCACAATCGTGCGTCCCCGCCCGGAGATGATGGTCCACATCTCGTCACGGCGTTCGTGGCTGTGATAGTTCATCCGGTGACCGGGATTGAGAGTCACCTTGATGGTGAGACTTTCCTCCTCAACATCCAACACACGGAAACTGCCCCAGGATTTTTCGGCAAACATAATCTGTTGGTCAATCTTATCCACGAAAGGTTTAATGTAGCTGGACTGCTCCTTGTCGGAAACCAGTATTCCTTCCGGACTGGCGGAGATTACAGCATTTTTCAGACCCATGCACAGGATAGGCATATCCAGTTCGTTCACCACATGAACATTCTCGCAGGTATCGTTTAAAATGGCATTGCCCACGCAGGACTCGTCCATGGCTTCGGTCAGGGTATTCCAAGTGCCGATATCTTTCCAGTCACCGTGGAAACGCAGCGCCTGAATTGAGGGCTCCTTCTCCACCACGGCGTAGTCAAAGCTGATTTTGGTTAAGGTGTCATATTTGTGAAACAAGTCCTGATAATCTGTAAAGTCAATGAGCTCGTGTGCACGTTTTAACACATATTCCAGCCGGTACGCGAATACTCCGCCGTTCCAGAGAGCGCCCTGTTCAATGTAGCGCTGGGCTGTGGCAGCGTCGGGTTTCTCCTTAAAAGTCCGAACATTGCTGACGGGGGAGGTGTCCTCCGGGATGATATATCCGTATTTTTCGCTGGGATAGGTGGGTTCAATGCCCATCAGCACCAGATTGGCACGGCTTTGGGCGGCAAGCTCTCCGAGCTTTTGCAATGCCTTGAAATATTCGTCCTCCACATAGGGGTCTACGGGGCAGACGACCACGGATTCCTTCTCGTCCACGCCCATCACATCGTGTAGATAGGTGGTGGCAAGGGCGATGGCGGGAAAGGTGTCACGTCTGCAAGGCTCAACACAGATACCCACACCTGTGCCGAGCTGGTTGTGGATGGCGGATACCTGTGATTTGGAGGTGGCAATAGTGACGGATGCATGGCTGTCTACACTGCGTATCTGACGGTACACCCGCTGCACCATGGATTCGTATTCGCCGTTTGAATCTTTAAACAGCTTGATAAACTGCTTGGAGCGGACGTCGTTGGAAAGAGGCCAGAGGCGTTTCCCGGAACCGCCGGACAATAAAATGATATTCATGTACTTGCTTTCCTCCGTTATGTTTTCAGCGTTCTGCGCGCATGGGATTATTCAGAAAATCTTCGTAGGTCAGGCGGATGCCTTCCTCAAGCTCCGTGCGGTAGCTCCAGCCCAGTTTCTGCAGCTTTGTGACATCCAACAGCTTGCGGGGCGTGCCGTCAGGCTTGGAGGAATCCCATTTGATTTCGCCCTCATATCCGATGACTTTGGCGGTGAGCTCGGTGAGCTCACGTATGGAGAGCTCTTTGCCGGTGCCCACATTCACGGTTTCGTTTCCGGAGTAATGATTCATCAAAAATACGCAGGCATCTGCCAAATCGTCCACATAGAGAAATTCCCTCAGAGGTGTGCCGGTGCCCCAGCAGGTTACTTCTTTAAGCCCTGCCTCCTTTGCCTCGTGAAAACGGCGAATCAGAGCGGGCAGTACATGGCTGTGGGTGGGATGATAGTTGTCGTTGGGACCGTAAAGGTTGGTGGGCATGGCGGAAATATAGTCTGTCCCATACTGTCTGTTTAGGAATTCACAGTACTTCAGACCGGAAATCTTGGCAAGGGCATAGGCTTCGTTTGTCTTTTCCAGTTCCGAGGTCAAGAGACAGCTCTCAGGCATGGGCTGGGGTGCCATGCGGGGATAGATGCAGGAGGAGCCGAGAAAAAGGAGTTTCTTGCAGTTGTTTTGCCATGCGGAATGAATCACGTTCATCTCCAGAATCATATTGTCGTACATAAAGTCGGCAAGAGCCTCGGAGTTAGCCACAATGCCGCCCACTTTGGCAGCGGCAAGAAATACATAGTCGGGATGTTCCTCGGCAAAGAACTGTTCTACATCCGCCTGCCTGCACAGGTTCAATTCGCTGTGGCTGCGGGTGATGATATTGTGGAACCCCTGCGATTCCAGAGCGCGAACAATGGCGGAGCCCACCATGCCGCGATGCCCGGCTACATAAATTTTTGCATTTTTGTCCATCATAATATTTTTGCCTCCTTCTTTGCCAAAGCTCTGTCGTGCTCTGCCATGATGCGAACCAGTTCAGGATAGGGGGTTTTTTGAGGATTCCAGCCCAGCATAGTCTTTGCCTTCGTGGGGTCTCCCCAGAGGTTGTCCACATCGGTGGGGCGGAACCATTCCGGATTTACACACACCAGCATCTTGCCGGTAGCGGTATCATATCCCTTCTCATCCAGACCGGTTCCCTCCCAGCGCAGCGAAATGCCGTTTGCTGCAAACGCGCGCTCAGTGAAGTCCCTTACCGTGTGCTGCTCCCCGGTTGCGATGACGAAGTCCTCAGGGGTATCGTGCTGCAGGAGCAGCCACATACATTCCACATAATCCTTAGCGTAACCCCAGTCTCTCAGGGAGTCCAGATTGCCAAGCTCCAGATGATCCTGCAGCCCCTCGGCGATGCGGCCGGCAGCCAGAGTGATTTTTCTGGTCACAAAATTTTCCCCTCGCCGCTCCGATTCGTGATTGAATAGAATGCCGTTGACGGCGAACATATCGTAGGCTTCCCGGTATTCCTTGACAATCCAGAAACCGTATTGCTTGGCTACAGCGTAAGGACTGTAGGGGTGAAAAGGGGTGGTCTCCCGCTGGGGGACTTCCTCCACTTTTCCGAAAAGTTCGGAGGTGGATGCTTGATAAATTCGTGTTTTCCGGCCGAGTCCCAGAATGCGCACCGCCTCCAGGATGCGCAGCACACCCAGAGCATCCACATCCCCGGAGTATTCGGGTACATCGAAGGATACCTGAACATGGGACTGCGCCGCCAGATTATATATTTCATCGGGATGTACCAGATTGATAATGCGAACCAGCGAGGAGGAATCAGACAAATCCCCATCGTGGAGTGTGATGGCTTGCTTGGCAATCAGATGGTCGATGCGGGCAGTGTTGGAGATGGATGCACGGCGGATGATGCCGTGTACCTCGTAGCCCTTCTCCAACAGAAATTCTGCGAGATAGGAGCCGTCCTGTCCGGTGATTCCTGTAATCAATGCTTTTTTCATAAATACCTCATTTCTGCGCATTGGTCTGCGCACATTAAGAGAATTACTATGATAAAAAATGTATCTTGATACATTATGTATCTTGATACATTTTGTATCTTGATACATTTTGTATCTTGATATATTTTGTATCTTGTATATTTTATATTTCTGAAATCTTGAATTTAAGGGCATATTTTGAGATTCACTAGCATTATATTGACTTTTGTGCTATACTGCCTAAGGGGAAAGGGGGCTTGTGGCATGAACCCTTCAATGTTTGATGGAACGCTGGTGAAATCCAAACGGATTATTTATACGCCGTCGGATTTTGCCAAAGCCAATTTGATACATTTGCAGGAGGTGGGGGAACTTCGTGCACAAAAGCCGCATACCAGCAGGCGTAAAAACCTTGCCTCCTACCTTTTTTTTATGGTGCTGGAGGGAGAGGGAGTGCTGGAGTACGGCGGGGAGACCTACCTGCTGCACCAAGGTGACTGCGCCTATGTGGATTGTCACAGTGCCTATGCTCACAGCTGTTCGGAGTCCCTATGGCATTTGAAGTGGGTTCATTTTTACGGGCCCAACATGGGCGGAATTTACAGCAAGTATGTGGAACGAGGGGGCAGACCGATTTTGGCACCGCCGGATGGCGAGCGCTATGAGCGAATTCTGGATGAAATTTATATGCTTGCTGCTGCCAATACTTACATTAAGGATATGCAGATTTGCGAGAAATTAACCTCGCTGCTCACCTTGCTGATGGAGCAGAGCTGGAATGCGCAGGAAGGTGGGGGTGCGAATGGAGAGAAAACGCATAGAAATTTTGGAAAACGGCAGAATCTTCAGGTGGTGAAGGAATTTCTGGATGCAAATTATGCCTCCAAGATTACACTGGATATGCTGGCAGAGCGTTTTTATATTGACAAATTTTATCTCACTCGAATCTTCAAGGAGCAGTTCGGGGAATCGGTGACAGGATATCTGCTTCAGGTGCGCATCACACAGGCAAAGCAGAGACTGAGATTTACGGACAAACCCATCGAGGAGGTTGCCCATGAGAGCGGTATGAACGATGCCAATTATTTCTCCAGAATGTTTAAGAAGGTGGAAGGCGTCACACCGGGGGAATTTCGGCGGATGTGGCAGCCTTCTGAAAAAAAGAGAAAATGACTCCAATATCGACATTAAAATTTGCGTGATTAGCGAAAGGAGAGACAATGACTAAGGGAGTGGTTAGCGAGCGCATGGAGGGAAAAACAGAGTCCCGAAAAAGCAATGGTAATGTGGGTAAGAGAGATATTGTTATAGATTATGCCTTTTTTGCAATTCTGTTTTTGGTAATGATGGTATATCTGTTGAAATTATTTCACGAACAGTGCGTGCAAAGCATGCAGCCGGACGGTCTCTATCCCTCTGACATGGAAGCTTATATTTTAGAGATGCGTGGATTGGATAGCGGTTACAGTTTCCCCTATCCGATTCTCTTTAAGACGGCAGCGGTTTTTTATTTGTTTATGAATCAGTACTGGGCCATGGCGTGTGCTACTGCACTGTTCAATGGGTTGGCTGTGGTTATCACTAAGGTCGCGTTAAACCGGCTCACCGGCGATAAGCTGGGAGAATTATTTCCAAAGCATAGATGGATTGCCGGAATCTGTATCAGTGCTGTCTCGGTTGGATTGTTTTTTGTGTCCATGTTATATCCCCCGGAAGGGATTTATCTGCCGGGAATCAAGTATAATTATCTCGGTGTGTTCACGCCCAATCCCTTTCATAATGCCACCTATATGGCGGCGAGACCCTTTGCAATTCTGGCATTTTTGTGGTATGTGAAACTTTTGGATGTATACGAAAAGGGAGGGGACAGAAAGGATTATATTCTCTTTGCGTTTTTTTTGTTGGCAGCGACCATGACGAAACCGAGCTTTACTATTGTGCTGGTGGGGGCAGCAGGACTGATTATGCTCTACAGGCTGTTTCGTTCCCGCTTTAGCAACTTGCGACAAACCATTCTGTTGGGGCTTACGTTTATCCCCACATTTATTGATTTGCTCTATCAGTTCAATGGTGTGTTTGTGCCGGATGAAGGTGTGGAGGGAGGCATCGGATTCTGTTTCGGCAGCATCTGGAGTAAATACTGCGATAATATTCCGCTGGCGATAGGATTGGCAGTAGGATTTCCACTCTTGGTACTTGTGCTGAACTATAAAGAGTTGAAGAGTAACACCCTGTATCGGTTTTCCTGGCAGATTTATATCATGAGCTTTTGCATGGCGTTCTTTCTCTATGAAAAAGGATTTCGCGCAGCACACTTTAATTTTTCCTGGGGTTATATGTACGGCATATTCTTTGCATTTTTTGGGGCGCTGGTAGTGTTGCTGCGCGCCACTGCAGCAAAGAGACATCCTGTCCGGCTTACGCTGCAGTGGATGGCGTTTTTGTGGCATCTTCTGTGTGGCCTTTGGTATTTTGGCAATTTTTTCCAAGGAAGAATGTATTATTAATTTCCGCGAGTCCATTGGCGGCGTAAGGGAGCAGACACAGGCTGTATAGAAAAATATAGCGGGCATTTGCCTCCCAAATCATGTGGAACAGGAAACCGCCGAACGCTCCAATCATGCCAATCCAGACATAGAGCGGATATTTGCGGCGTTTCAACAGTGCCGCCAGGGTTCCCGCAAGACATCCCAGATAAATGATATTCTGGTAGATATTGCAATATCCAATATACAGATTGCTGCCGGCTCCCGTGTACCAGTATTCCACCAGAGGGTGCCGTCCGCCAAAAGTAGCCAGTGTTGCCTGCCTGCTGGCGTAGGTGCCGTCCGTCCATTGGGAGAGAAACTTATTGAAATAAAAGCCTGCAGCATAGCCGGGATGCTCTTGAAAGTATGTGATTCTATCACTGATAAATTGACGGCTGAGTTCCACGGTGGTGTCGGTGTCCATGCCGCTGTCCTGGTAGGTGTTGAAGTTGAATCCATTGTACCATCCGTTTCCTCGGGAGGATTCCTGCATACCCATGGCAAAGTAGGACATGGCGGGTACGCCTGTCCGGAGAGAGCTCTCTGACCGATATTCGTAAAATGTCTGTGTGACGGGCAGAATACTCAGGGAGCAGACCAGACAGAGCGCTGTGTAGAGAAACAGTGTGTGACATCGGCTGGAAAGCCATTCCATCATTACTACGAGCACGACAGCGATTATCAGAATCAGAGAATTTTTGCGCAGCATCACGGCAAGTGTGAGGGCGATGAGGCTGATAAACCCGTGGCGAAAACCGGTTTTGACATTGGACTCTGTGCCTTGGCGTTTCAGCATTTTCAGCAGGTAATAAAGCCCCACGGACATGGCGGCAAAGGAAGGAATCTCGCCATAGACAAAGGAGCTGTACATTATCATGGGAAGATTCGTCCCGGCAAGAATCAGATAGATGCAGTCCGCCCGGTCGTCTGCCCAAAGCAAATGAACGGCGGCATATTGATAATATACGATGACACAGGTCAATAATACATAGAGACACTTGATAAAATGATATGCCTGAAGGTCGGTGGGGAGAAGTCTCCACAGTCGTATCAGTATCTCAAAAAAAGCCACAAGCCCTATCTGCTGCGGATAGTAGGAGAGGTAGGACTCCGTGGGGTGGATGACGGAGAGGTTTCCTGATGCCAGACTGTCTGCGGCAGAGTAGACAGACCAGGCATCCGCGGCGGGAGCAGTACGCCCAAAGAGAATGAGAAACATCCCCAGGAGGACAATCCAGCCCATCACCATGGTGAGCAAAATCCGTTTTCCTTTCGCAGGTTTCCGGCAGACTAGGCGGCAGCACAAAAACAGTATCCCCGCAAAGAGGAGGATTCCCAGAAGATTCCCGAAAGGATTGTCAACAGCAGTCTGTACCTGCTGGCTCACCATATCGTCCGCGTAGCAGGTGAAAAGAAAACTGCTGAGGAACAAAAGCCCGGTAAAGGCAAGGGAGAGAATGTGTATGAAATTACAGGAGAAAAGATATAGCCTGTGAAACAAATGCTTCATAGTTTGTACCTCTTTCGACGTCGTGCAGAGCGGCGTACGGGCATAGCTTGGTCGCTACGCTCGCCAAATGAAGTCAAAAGCATCTGCTTGTGCAAGCACAGCATCTGCTCTTGACTTCACTTGGCTCTGCCCTTTGCGAACATTATATCATAACTTTATTTGTAAAAATAGTGGCTGTGGAGGAATAATCGTGATAGAATAGTGGAAATGAGTGGTATTGTTGGAAATGATTGAATAATAAGACCGGAGAGGAAGGATTATGGATAAAATAGCAGTATTGATTCCCTGCTACAATGAGGAGAAAACCATAACCAAGGTGGTGACGGATGTGCGTCAGGCTTTGCCGGAGGCGTCCGTCTATGTATATAACAATAATTCTACAGACCATACAGTGGAACTTGCGCTGGCGGCAGGTGCCATCGTGCGAAATGAGTACAGGCAGGGTAAGGGAAATGTAATTCGCAGGATGTTCCGGGAGATTGATGCTGAGTGCTATCTGATGATTGACGGGGATGACACCTATCCGCTGGATTGTGCCGGGGAGATGGTAAAACTGGTGCTGGAGCAGGGAGCGGATATGGTGGTGGGAGACAGGCTTTCGTCCACCTATTTTACGGAGAATAAGCGCCCTTTCCACAATTTCGGCAATAGTCTGATGCGGGCGGGAATCAACAGGCTGTTCCACTCGGACATCAAGGATATCATGACGGGCTACAGAGCCTTCAGCTATGAGTTTGTCAAAACCTTTCCGGTATTTTCCAAGGGGTTTGAAATTGAGACGGAGATGACCATTCATGCGGTAAATTATAATATGCAGGTGGAGAATGTGGTGGTGGAATACCGAGACCGCCCGGAGGGAAGTGTATCAAAGTTAAACACTTACAGCGATGGGGCAAAGGTTATCGGCAAGATGCTGCAATTATATAAAAACTACAGACCCATGCGCTTTTTTGGATTTCTCGGATTTCTGTTGATTCTTTTGGGGACAGTGCTGTTTGTGCCCGTGGGCATCGCTTATCTTGAAACAGGTCTGGTGCTGCGATTCCCCACGCTGATTGTATGCGGATTTGTGGTGCTGGTGGGGATTTTGGCTTTCTTCGCCGGAATGATTCTGGATGTTATGGCGGCAAAGGACCGGAGAGATTTTGAATACCGGTTGAATCGTGTTCATGCTGCCAAGGCCGAAAGGATTTGATGATGAGGAGAAAATATATCACTTTTGGCTGCATCGGTTTTTTGTTTGGATTCTTCAACATCACCGGAAGGGAGCTTGCGATTGAGGGCAACCTGATTTGGGACAAGGCATATACCTTGCGGACGCTTTTTCTGAGCATTCTCACGGGAGCTGCGGCAGGGCTTATCTGCTGTATCCTGCCCAGATGGATTAAGAGATTGGCAGACCGTCTGCAAGTGGGAAAAACGATTGATGGGAAAATCCGGGCACAGGCAAGTCTTCATTTGAAAGCGTGGCAGTTTTTCGCAATCAGTATGCTGCTGATTTTCCTGTGTTGGTTTCCGGCTTACTTGGCTTATTATCCAGGAATCTGCGCTTATGATGTCACGATGCAGACGGGGCAGATAGTGGATCATGCCTATAATGACCATCATCCCATTGCCCATACGCTGCTCATTGCCGGAAGTATGCGGCTGGGGACATTGCTTTTTGGAGATGCCAACACGGGTCTGGGACTCATGGTATTCGCTCAGATGCTCTGTCTGGCGGCAGTGATTGCGTGGGGGATTACTCTGCTTTGGAAAAGAGGCGTCCACAGGGTGCTGCTGTTGTGCCTGCAGCTTTTCGGTATGTTCTATCCCTTTCATCTGTATATGAGCGTAAGCGTCATCAAAGATGTTTTTTTCAGTGTGTTTTTCCTGTTGCAGATGTTCGCGTTGTGTGAGATGATAATACGGAAAAAATCTTCCGCCGATGGTTATGATGTGCTCTTTGGAGTGAGCTCCGTGGGTATGCAGCTCTTTCGGACCAATGGAAGATATGCGATGCTGGTGCTGGCGGTGCTGGTCGCAGCAGCGGTAGTGTTTGGAAAAGGAAACCGCCGTTTCTGGGGCAGACTTGCGGTGAACTGTCTTGCATCCCTTCTGGTTGGAAGTTTGATTTTGTCCGGACTGTTCCGGGTGACCGGAGCGGAGCAGGGGGACAGGCGCGAGATGCTGAGTATGCCGATTCAGCAGCTTGCACGGTGTATGCTCTATCATGGGGGAGTGGATGTTCTTTCGGAAGATGACGGTACCATGGAGGAGCAGGACAAGGCCCTCATCAATGATTTCCTGCTGGATGAAGGCTATCGGGAGTATCGACCTGAGATATCCGACCCGGTGAAAAACCACACCAACACCTATGTAGTGCGGTATCGGGCAGGAGAATTTCTGAGGACATATCTGCACCTGCTTGCACAGTATCCGGGCGATTTTATCAATGCGGCGTTGGCGGTCAATGCGGGGTATCTCTATGTGGGGGATGAGAGTCATGCGACTGTCAATGAAAATGGCGTGGACAGGGGTCTGGGATATGTGCAGACCCGCTGGGTGGAGGAGGAACTCAATCCCAGGGGACTTTATAAGGATTCCAAATGGGAAAGCCTTCATGAAAGACTGGAAAAATGGGCGGATGAGAATGCTTATCTGCAAAATCCGGTGCTCAGATATCTGTTTGTGCCGGGAGTGTTTTTGTGGCTCTATCTGCTGCTGGCAGGGTGCCTGATAACGAGGAGAAAATATGACAGATGTATGCCGTTAGCCTTGGTGCTGGGCTATTATCTGACTCTATTCTTAGGGCCCACGGTGCAGCTTCGATATATTTACCCGTTGATGCTCACGCTGCCGTTTGCGGCAGTCTTGTTGCTGAGCGGGAGTAAGGAATGGCAGGATGCGTACACAGAATAAGAATGATAAATTGATTATCGGTGCCGGACTTTATGGGCTTTATGCTGCTCTTTACTGTGGGCGCAGGGGACAGAAGGTCACTGTGCTGGAGATTGAGGAGGCGCCGTTTACCAGGGCAACCTATATCAATCAGGCGAGGGTGCACATGGGCTATCATTATCCCCGGTCTTTGTCCACGGCCATGAAGTCTGCGGGATATTTTAAAAGATTTGTGGAGGATTATGGTTTTTGTATTCATGATACCTTTCAACAGGTGTATGCCACCTCCAGTCATTTTTCATGGACGGACGCAGAGGAATTCCGCAAGTTTTGCAAAAGTGCTGACATCCCCTGTATGGATTTACCCGTGGAGCAGTATTTCCAGCCGGGAGTGTGCGATGGTGCGTTTCTGACGCAGGAGTATACCTATGATGCACATATTCTCCGGGATTATCTCATGAAAGAGCTGGGGGAGCTTTCCAATGTATCCCTGCAGTTCGGGCGGGAAATCCAACGGATTGTGCGGGAGGCTGACAGTTATACCATCTATGCAGTCCATGCAGGTCAGGAAGAAGTTTACAGTGCTCCCTTTGTGCTGAATGCCACCTATGCCTCGGTCAATCAGGTGCTGCGCAGAGTGGAGGGGATAGAGACGCAGGATTTCGGTTTGAAGTATGAGCTCTGCGAGATTATTTTGTGCAGTGTGGATGAGAGATTGAAGAATATAGGTCTGACGGTGATGGATGGACCGTTCTTTTCGATTATGCCCTTCGGCAAGACCGGATATCATTCCCTGACTTCGGTGACCTTTACGCCCCACAAGACCTGTTATGAGGCGACTCCGCGTTTTGAGTGTGAGAAGGCTGGAGAGTGCAGCGGCATATGGCTTGGCAACTGCAATGATTGCTCTGCCAGACCCGCCAGTGCGTGGGAATATATGTCCGCGCTGGCGCGCAAATATATGAGGGAGGAATACGGGTTTACTTATGAGAAATCCCTTTTTTCCATGAAACCGATTCTCAAGGCATCTGAGATAGATGATTCCCGACCTACGGTAATCAAGAGACTGGAGCCCGAGGGAGTGGAGGGCCCCATCTTCCTCAGCGTGCTTTCCGGTAAGATTAATACGGTATATGATTTGGATTCGTTTTTGGACTAGATAAAAGAGGTAGAGACAGCTATGGAAGCTAACAAAATCAAGAGCAAAGAGAAAAATTTTGTATCCTGTGTAATTTATCTGCACAACGACAGCAGCGCTGTGAAGGAGTTCCTCAAGGGTATCTGCGGTGTGATGCAGGACAATTTTGAAAAATATGAGATTGTGTGCGTGAACGATGGCTGTACGGACGATACGGTGGAACGGATACATGAGTTTCTGGAGGAGCAGGAAAGTGCGAAGGCGGTGAGCCTGATTAACCTGAGCTTTTATCAGGGGGTGGAGACTGCCATGAACGCCGGAGGTGATTTGGCGGTGGGCGACTTTTTGTTTGAATTTGACAAATGCAGCTTGGATTTTGATACAGAGCTGATTATGCAGGTGTACCGGCGTGCGCTGGAGGGGTATGATGTGGTGGCAGCGGCACCCAAACATGGGGTGGCATTCACCTCAAGGGTGTTCTATGCGATTTATAATTGGAGCAGCCGTTTTCGCTACCATATACGGCAGGAGCGTTTCCGCATTGTATCCCGAAGGGCAGTGAACAGGGTCAATCAGATGAATATCTACGTACCTTACCGCAAGGCGATGTATGTCAACTGTGGTTTGAAGACGGACACCATTGTCTACGATAACAAGGAGACGGCGCACAAATACCGCAACAGAGAGGAGCGGGGAAAACGCAGCGGGCTGGCGGTGGACACGCTGGTCATTTTTACGGATGTGCTGGAGCGTTTCTCCATGCTGGTGAGTCTGCTGCTGCTTGGATTTTTGATGGTGATGTTTGGCTGGATTGTGTATTCGATGTTTAGTGAGGTGCGTCCTGTGGAGGGCTGGCTCTCCCTGATGGCGCTGATGAGTTTCGGATTTTTTATGCTGTCGGTATTGTTGACCTTGATTTTCAAATATCTGTCAATTATCTTGAATATGAGCTTTAAGAGACAGAGATATGTGGTAGAAGGAGTGGAAAAACTGGCGAAATGATGCTTACGATTCTTTTTCCTGTATTGAATGAGAGACTCCGGCTGGAGAGCGGAGTCACCCGCACGGTGGAGTATCTGGATAAAATTGATTTCAAGGATTATGAGATTATCATCGTGGACAACGGCTCGGAGGATGAGACGCCGGAGATTGCCCGGATGCTCTGCGACAAGTATCCCGGTGTGCATTATGAACGCATCGGTGTGCGCGGTGTGGGCGCAGCCTTCCGCAGAGGGGTAGAACTTAGCCAAGGGGATATCGTTGGATATATGGATATTGATTTGTCCACCAACATCAAACATCTGGGGGAGGCAATCCATATTTTCCAGACGGTGGATGAGGTGGAGTATATCAACGGCAGCCGCTTTGCCAAGGAATCAGATACCAAGGGCAGAAAGTGGTATAGAAAGATTACCTCTCAGGGGCTTTTGATTCTGCTGAAAACGTTTCTGGGGATGAAGTCCACAGACGCAATCTGCGGTTTTACCTTTGTGCGCAGAGGGACAGCGCTGTCTCTGGTGGAGGGCTGCAGTCAGGACAATGGCTGGTTTTATATGATTGAATTTTTGCTCCGGGCGGAGAAACGCGGAGTGAGGATTCTGGATTATCCTGTGGAGTGGCAGGAGGATTACAATACCACGGTGAAAGTATTTAAGACCGTCTGCAATTATCTGGTACAGATTGCAAGATTATATAAGGAATTTTATATCAAAAAGAATATATAGCAGTATCAGGTGTTTCGCCGTTCAAACGGCAGAATGAGAGGAAATATGAGCGAACATATCAAGAGAATTGACCTTACAAGAGATTTTGCACGTCATGAGCAGGAGTATCTGGCAGCGATTGAGAAGGTCTGCAGGGAGACCGCCTTTTCCGGCGGGAAATACGCGGATGAATTTGACAGGGAATTTGCGGCATACATAGGAAGTAAGTATGCCTGTGGTGTCAATAATGGAACCTCCGCCCTGCACTGTGCCATGATGGCGTTGGGCGTGGGGCCGGGGGATGAAGTGATTGTGCCTGCAAACACTTATATTGCCACTGCGTGGGGAGTGAGCTACACCGGGGCGACACCGGTTTTTGTGGACTGTACGTCGGACACCTGGGAGATTGACCCTTCCGCTATCGAGGCTAAGATTACACCGCGCACCAAGGGAATTATCGGTGTGCATCTCTATGGACAGCCCTTTGATTTTGCGGGGGTGAAAGCTGTCGCCGACAAGCATGGATTGTTTGTGGCGGAGGATTGTGCTCAGGCGCATGGAGCAAAGTTCGAGGGAAAAACCGCAGGTACATTGGGAGAAATCGGATGTTTCAGCTTTTATCCCGGCAAAAATCTCTATGCCTTTGGAGAAGGCGGCAGCGTGACCTGTGACAATGAGGAATATTATCGCCACATGACGCGGCTGAAGAATCAGGGCTGTGATGTTCGCTATTATCACGATGAGATTGGCTACAATTATCGGCTGGAGGGGTTGCAGGGTGCGGTGCTCTCCGTGAGTCTGAAATATCTGCCGCAGTGGACGGCGCGCAGGCAGGAAATCGGAAAACGTTACATGGCGGAGATTCAGAATCCTCTGATTACCATGCAGGTTCATCCGGACAATACGGAGACCGTGTTTCATCTGTTTGTAATCACGGTGCCGGACAGGGATGATTTTGTGAAATATATGGCGGACGCGGATGTGGAGTGTAATATGCATTACCCTGTGCCCTGCCACCTGCAGAAGGCATATGCAAATCTGGGCTACAAAGAGGGGGACTGCCCCAACGCGGAGTATCTTGCAAAGCATTGCGTGACGCTGCCGCTGTTCCCTGAGATGCACGAGGAGGAGATTGCCAGAGTCATTGCTCTGTGCAATGAGTATAAGTGTGAAAAATAAAATGAGGGAAACTATGAAGGAAATTTATCGGGACGAGAATGCCGGAATTTATCTGCGTCTGATGACGCGGGAGGACACGGATTTGATTGTGGCGTGGAGAAATTCTGATGCCGTCCGCAAAAATTTCATATATCAGGAGCTTTTTACGAGAGAGGGACATGAGAACTGGATACGCACCCAGATTGAGACGGGGCGTGTGGTGCAGACTATCATTTGCGACCTTGCCGAGGATAAGCCCTTGGGAAGTGTGTATATCCGGGATATTGACAGGCATCATAATAAGGCGGAGTATGGTATTTTTATCGGCGAGGCGCAGGCGCGAGGAAGAGGCGTGGGTACAGCGGCAGCTAAGTTGATGCTCAGGTACTGCTTTGAAGAAGAAAAGCTGCATCGGGTCTATCTTCGCGCTCTTGCGGATAATGAACAGGCGATTCGAAGCTATGAGAAGGCCGGATTTGAGAGAGAAGGTTATCTGAAGGGTGATGTCCGTATTGAGGGAGTGTACCGCGATATTGTATGGATGGCTGCGGTCGCGAAATAAACAGCCGTTTGAACGGCAGAATGAGTGGAAAAATGAAGAAAGTCAGTTTTGTGATTCCCTGCTACCGCTCTGAAAAAACTTTGGAGCACGTAGTGAAGGAAATTAGTGATAAAATGCAGGAGCTTACGCAATACAATTATGAGATAATCCTTGTGAATGACTGTTCTCCGGATGGGACATTGGCGGTCATACGAAGATTGTGCGAGAGCCGGGAGAACATCAAGGCTGTGAGTTTTGCGCGAAATTTTGGGCAGCACGCCGCGTTGATGGCGGGACTTAGACAGTCAGAGGGGGACTATGTGGTCTGTCTGGACGATGACGGTCAGACACCTGCAGACGAGGTGGACAAGCTCTTGGACAAGTTGGAGGAAGGGTTTGATGCAGTCTATGCGAAATACGAGCACAAAAAACATTCTGCTTTTCGCAATCTGGGCAGCAGGGTCAATGAACTGATGACCAGAGTGATGTTAGAAAAACCCAAGGATTTGTACGTTTCCAGCTATTTTGCGGTGCGTCGTTTTGTGGTGGAGGATATGGTTCGCTACGAAAATTCCTACCCTTATGTGATAGGTCTGGTGCTTCGCGCCACCAAGAACATTACCAATGTCATTGTCGGGCACAGGGAGCGCGAGGAGGGCAGTTCGGGTTATACGTTAAAAAAGCTGTTGGGACTGTGGTTCAACGGGTTTACAGCCTTTTCCGTAAAACCGCTTCGGATTGCCACGGCATTGGGAGGATTCAGTGCCTTTGCGGGTTTTGTGTACGGCGTCTATACCATCATCAAAAGGCTGGTGAATCCTGATGTACCTATGGGTTTCAGTTCGCTTATGGCCGCACTGGTATTTTTTGGAGGCATGATTATGATTATGCTGGGACTGATAGGGGAGTACATCGGTAGAATTTACATCAGTATGAATAATTCGCCCCAATATGTGATTCGTGAGCGCATCAACTGTGAGGACAATAGGGAGTCATAAGTGCCTGATTTGCATGACCTGATTTTGAAGGGATGGGAAAATCCGTAATGAAACGACATGAGAGATTTTGGGATTGGTGGAAACACGATAAAAGATACGTGACCTTATGCAAAGCGCTGCTTATGGCGCTTTTGCCGATTGTATGTTGTATGGTGACCTGCGCGGCAGAGGGCAGGAGTATCGGAGAAGTCTATCTGCCTTCCTCCGAGTGGAACGATGAGCTCTTTTACTATAAACAGGTGGAGAGCATTGTGAAATTTGGGTATCCGCAAGGGTATTATGGGTTTAATGAGAGTCACGGGTTGAAATTGTCCTTTGCGGCATGGAGCCCTGTGCTGGTGCTGCCGTGGATTGTCTGGGGACTTTTGTTCGGCTGGAGTTTGATGTCACCTATTGTGTGTAATATTGTCTTGATGACACTGGCGGTATTTTGTTTTGTTTGGCTGACCAAACCCACATGGAGACAGCTTGGCGTATTAACTTTTTTGTTTTGTCTGTATACACCTTTTGTACGTTATATGCTATCCGGTATGCCGGAGATTATCTGCATCAGTCATCTTATTGTGTTTTACGGATTGGCGGTGAGCTATCAGAGGTGCGAGCGTATCTGGAAATTGGCGGGGCTCTTTGCGTTAGCGGGGCTGCTCACTCTGATGCGACCCTATATGCTATTGTTTCTCCTTCTGCCGGCTTTCTTCTGGGTGCGGGGGGCAAGGAAAAACGGGAGAGGCTGGCTGGGACTTGTAGGTTCAGCGGCGGTTTGCGGAGCCGTCTTGATTGGGTATGCACTGATTAAGCATTATTTTGGCGCTGAGTATTTTCATCCGCTGTTTTTCACGGACTGGATTACCACCTTCTTTACGGAAGGGTTTGGCGCGGGAGTTCACAATTTCTTCAGTACGCTCTACTGGAAGGGAAAGGACTTCTATGCGTACACATCTCAGGGAGTGCGCACCGGGCTGGCATCAGGGGCCTTTTTTGCCGGCTATATGGTTACGATGGTGATATTGCTGTGGCAGAGTGCAGCAGACTTCAGGAAACTGCGCCGGATGCGCAACGCGGAGGGGCAGCAGGAGCAGGGCAAAGCACAGAATATGCTGCGGGGGCAGCTTGTGACGGAGGCGCATCTGGCATTTTCCTTTGTGGGGATGTTTTTTGCACTGCTTTTGATGTATAAGCTCACGGAGGGCAGCAAGCATCTTTTGACGTTTATGGGAGTTGCAATATTTGTCATCAGTCTCATGGAGACCAGATTCTACAAGAAGGCGGTGGTTTTGGGTATCACCTTTGCCTACCTGTATTCCTATATGGCAGTGGAACCCTATGACTATCAGGTGCCCTATTTGGAGGAGGGCAGACAGACGCAGCTGGAGGAGTGGCAGGAGCGTTTTGACGAGACATTGGAGCTCGCTCAGGGGGAGACTCCCAATTATGAAAATGTGGTTATCTGGGTGTTTGACGAACAGAATCTGTCGGACGAGACGATGAAATGGCAGCTGTTATATGCGCTACCCGAGGGATTTGGAATCAGCTGCTGCAAGAAAGACTATATTTTAGAGAATTTTGATGATTTACAGAGCCGTTATATTGCAGCGCAAAGCGGAGCAGAGGTGGATGCGCGTTGTGAGGAGGCTGGATATACAGAGCTGGGACGAGATGAAGATATGGTACTGTATGAGCGATATTGAGAGATGCAGGAACCAAAAAGGGAGCTGAGGCACTAAGTGCCCAGCTCCTTTTGACTATACTGTTTATTTTTGCTTGCTGCTGTACGGGACTAACAATTCTGCGATGCCCTGTGCCATGGTATATCTGGTAGCTTCATTGGGATGGCAACCGTCTGCAAGGTATTCGGTGAAATTGGTACTGTTGATGCCCAGCGTATTATAACTGTCATAGAGCAGCAGCTCCTTCTCATCGCACAATGAGATAACGGCTGCCGCATAGTCGGGCATCAGTCCGCCTACATCGGACTGAGCCTCCAAGCCATTGCCGAAGTAGGAAGTAAAGTTGGGAGTCGCCAGCACGATAACCGCGTCGGGGTATGCCTCTTTCAGCTTGTCTACAGCGGTGCGCAGTGCTCCGCAGTAGGTGTAAATGTCATAAGGGTCATCACTCCGCACCGGAGTTCCTGTAAAGAAATCATTCAATCCAAAATTCAGCACAAAACATTTCTGACGTTTCTTCTTGGCATGGTCAAAGTAATCTGACATTCCAGCATAAATCTGGGAGTCTTCATCCAACTGGCTCAGGTCCTCCGCGAGAAAGGCATCCACGACGGCAGGGATACCGAGGGAGGTTTCCGATGTCATGGCAGCGGTGCAGCCGCCCTTGCCACAGTTATAGGTGTGCGCACCGGTGAGACCGGAGAAAGCGCCTGGGATGGAGGAAGTCTCGGTGAAGGCGATGACGCTGTCACCAAAGAATACCACATCCCATTTGGAGAGGTCGGGGTATCCGTCCGTCTCCTCCGAGCGGCTTTCGCTCACCAGAGTTTCAAAATTTTCCAGAATTTCCTCATAATTATCGAGGGTCAGAAGATAGTTGTGGTCGGTGTCGGAATACATGGAAAGTTTGTGGGAAATTCCTTCATTTACATTAAAGTCACTCTCGTAATTGGCTGCATTTCCCACCAGCCATTCCGTGGCGCCATAGAAGTAGAGGTGCACATTACCCTGCAGCCATTCGTCATCTTCATAGAGCGGCATCAGAGTGGTGATGAAGTCGGTGTAGGCTTCCAGCTGGGCGGTGTAGTCTTCCTCCTTGAGATTCTTCCAATATTCCAGAGAGGGGTATGCGACAATGACCTCAAAGCGTTTGCCATACCATTCGTCCACCAGTGCAAGCAGGTCATCTGCAGTGATGATATCTGGGCGCACTCCCAGATATACCGTTTCCACCTCGTTCCCGGTCTCGGATACCCGCGCGAAATATTCGTTCAGGGTCTCCATATCGGGAATGCAGTAGGAAGCCTTCAGAGGGTAGATATCTCTGTAATATTCAAAATCTTCCTCGGTGAAATTGTCTATGGGAAAGGTGGAAAAAAATACGGCTGTATAATCCTCGGCGGCAATGCGCTCATAATCTTCCCGGAGCGGCGCATACTTTTGATATTCCAGATAGCGGGAGATTCCTACGCCTATCAGGGCTATGAATACGAGTAGAAATAAAACGTGTACAATTTTTTTCATAAGAATATAAGCTCCGTTTCTTTGGTCATGTTGGGCACCAAATAGTTTTGAGCACATTTTACCATGACTGCAGGGAAATGTAAAATGGGAAACTATTGCTTCTCCCCCCAAGAACAAGTATAATAATCCTATTATGGGAAATTTGAAAAAAGATTTACAGAGAATCTATAGAGACAAGGCATATATCCTGCTGCTGGCACTGACGGCTGCCTGCGGCTATGGGTTCAAGACAGCCCATCCTGTTATGGGTATCGATGACACACCCTATGCCTATTACTTTGAGGAGGGTCTGGCGGCCGTGGTGGGACGCTGGGTCCTGTTTGTGTTGAATAAAGTGATTCATATTTCTGATTTTGCGCCCTTTATTACGGATTTTGCTGCGGTGTTGATTCTGATGCTGGCAGTGACAGTGTGGGGGCTTTTGTTTTATTCTGTTTTTGGGGAGCGGATTCCGAAGTGCGGATACTGGTTCTTCTCCTGCATCTTCTTATCCTGTCCTCTGATTGCGGAGGTGTTCACCTACTATCTGCACAATGGAATCGCCATCGGGTACTTGAGCTGCGGCATCAGCCTGTATCTTTTCCGGGAGGGGCTGAATCAACTGGAAGGGAGACGGCTGAGTCAGGCGATATCGAGATGGAGCTGGTCTGTTGTGACGCTGGTGGTTGCGCTGGGTTGCTATGAATCCTTTATGATTGTATGGCTGGTAGGCGTGATGCTGATTCTCTTGTCGGAGCGCATTGCAGGCGTGGGGAGAGCGGTCTTTCGGAGCCTGTGTGTGGCTGCCGTGCTGGCATTGGGCGGCATGGTGCTCCGCGCAGTGGTATTGAAGATTGTGATAGCGGTTTTTGACTTGTCCTATCTGCAGGACGAGGCGGTACAGCGCTCGGTGACAGAGCTGCTGGGCTGGATGCTGGAACCGGGAGCCAAGTCAGAGTTTGCCATGATTATAAAGCGGCTTTTCGTGATGTACGGTGTGTTCGGCTATGCCTATTACCCCATCAGGATATTTGTGTTGGCGGCAGTAATCATTGCAATTTACAGCCTCTGGCGCAGTATCAGGCAGCGAGATATCCGCATCGCATTTTTGATGCTTGGCAGCTTTGCAGCCGCGTTTCTGTTGGCAGTGGTGGAGGGAAAAGCCACGCTGTACCGCTCGGCGCAGTTTCTTCCCTTAATCTGTGCTTATGGGGTTTTGCTCATGGCCTATGCAGTATCCGAATTTGTCTCATGGATGAGAGCCGGGGTTGGCAGACAGCGGCTAAGAGGTCTGGCGGCAAAGGGAAGCAGCGGTCTGTTTGTGCTCTTTGCCACAGTGATTTTGTGGAATCAATGCACCGATTTGAATCACTGGTTCTACGTGGATTATCAGAAATATGAGTATACAAAGGAATATATGCTCCGGGTGGCGGAGGAGCTGGAGCGGAATTTTGATACCTCCAAGCCGGTGGTGTTCACCGGGGAGTGGGAGAATCCCAAAAGTCTGGTGGAAGATGCCTACGTGGATTATGGTTCCGAGACGTTTTATCAGATGAAACGTCTCACAGACGTGGTGGACGAGCATCTTCTGGAAAAGTTTTACAGAGACTATGGGGTATGGGTGGCGCAGACGCCATCGCTCTCCGTGGTGAGTTGGGGCAAGTATGCTTTCGACAACGATGAGGAGCTGGTGCGGTTCTTAAGCCTTCATGGACATACATTCACCCCTCTCTTGGACAGCTCGCTTTATCCGGAGGCAGAACAGTATGCTCTGGACCTTCCAAGTTTCCCTCAGGAGGGTTCTATTGTGGATGTCGGGGATTATATCATTGTACATTTTTGACTTGGAGACAAAGCATGATAAAGAAATTGTCCGGATGGATGGAAAGGTTAAACAGCATAATCATCAGACTGGATGCACTTTCCCTTTGGTGGGTGGGATTTGTGCTGGCGGCGATTGTGGTACTGCCGAATCTCCGCCTGGGCGAGGGCAGTGTGTTCACGATTCATGACCAACTGGATGAGTCCATGATGAATTATGTGCTCACCGCCAGACATCCGGGGGAGAGTATTATACCGGAGATGCTTGGAGGCATCAATGCCAGCGGACTGCAGCCTTCTGCGGTGGCTTTTGTGCTGCTCTATCGCATTATGCCGCCCTTTTATGCTTTCCTATGTACCTATATGATAGGACTTTTGTGCGGGTTTCTGGGGATGTATCTGGTGGTCAAGGAGCTTGCAGGCAGCAGCATCCTTGCCGTGGCTGCAGGGGGAATCTTCTGTATGCTGCCGTTTTATCCTGTCTATGGGTTGTCCCAGATGGGGATTCCTTTGGTTCTCTATGCTTTTTTATGTCTGTATCGCTCCAAACATATCCCGGTTGCGCTGGGGCTGGTGCTGTTATTCGGGCTCACCAGTCATCTGGTCTACACAGGTTATGCCGTGCTGGGTTTCTGGGCGCTGGCACTCATAGTCACAGCATTGCGCCGAAACTTTCAGAAGTGGAGCGGCGTGGGATTTGGGCTGCTGCTCTTGACCTATCTTTTGACCAATCTCAATCTTTTCTCGGAAATCATATTGGGAAAATCACTCTCCGGGCAGAGCGCCTATGTAAGCCACAGGGAGGAGATGGTCAACAGCGCCATGCCCTTTTGGAATACGGTCAAAACGGTGTTTACGGAGAGTGCCCAGCATGCCTTTACTTACCATGAGAGACTGATACTTCCCATTGTCCTCTTGCTGATTGCGGGCGGCTTGTTTTACAGGAAATTAAGCGGCGCTGCAAGAAGACGGTATGGTCTGGCGCTTGGGGGATTGGCTGTGCTTGCGGCTATCGCTCTGTTTTATGGAATCTGTAAATGGACGCCTGTGGTTCAGTGGAAGAACAGCGTCAGCGGTTTCCTGCATTATTTTCAGATGGAGCGATTTTACTGGCTTTATCCTGCGGGGTGGTATCTGGAATTTGCGCTGGCTTTTTCCGTGTGGTGGAGTATGGCGGAGGAGTACGCGGAATGTTTCCTGAGGCGTATTCTGTGTAGCAGAATTTTACAATGTCTGGTGCTTGCTGCTCTGCTCTGGCCCACGGCGGAAACGGTGCTTTATAATTCTTATTTTTACAGGAATGTAAACCAGATAAACAACGGCTCCGGCATTACCGGATATATTTCCTGGGAAAGCTATTATGCGGAGGATTTGATGCAGCAGCTGGAGGAGACCATCGGCAGGGATATGACTACTTACCGGGTGGCACATCTGGGCATCAGCCCGGCACCTGCGCTGATGCACGGTTTCTACACGGTAGATGGATATTCCAACAATTATCCGCTGGAATACAAGCACGCCTTCCGCAGGGTGATTGCCGGGGAGCTTGATAAAAATGAGGAGACGGCGGTCTATTTTGACAAGTGGGGGAACAGATGTTATCTGTTCAATTCTCTGACGGGCAATTACTGGATGCTGCAAAAGGGCAGCGGGGTGGTATATGAAGGGCTGGAGTTTGACATGGATGCCCTGGCGGACCTCGGCTGTGAATATCTGTTTTCCGGCGGAGAGATTGCAGACTGCGAGAGGA
>CAZUAP010000013.1:0-25539 GCA_964617975.1 uncultured Acetatifactor sp.
ATATTTTGAGACGGAGGATTCCTACTGGGGCATCTGGCTGTATGCGTTGGACGGCGTGGAGCAGGGGGACTGATTCTTATGTTTTTCTTAATTTTTTAGTGGGTTTTTCCTGAAAATTGAGCGGAAGATTTTACTAAGCAATCGAGATGTGGTACAATACCAGATATGCAAAATTTGAGAGACAGATTGGAAATAAGCAATGAAAACCGGAAAAAGAGATAGGATAAAGGGTGAAATCAAAGAGAGAATTTACGTCTGTCATACCTACTATCATGTGTATGTGACTTTTTTGAAGGAACTGAAACTCCCCATAGAGAGGCGCGGTAAGGCTACACTGGTGCTCTCGAAGATGTCCTGCAATTTTGAGAATCTGAAAAGCAGGGTGGAGAGCACGGGACTGTTTGCTGAAGTGCTGGAGTTTGACGAGAAGAACGAGAGCTTTTTCCCGGAGCTCGCCAGATGGCGTCAGGGAACGGGGAATTTTGTGGGCAATCTGTGGCGGCGCATTCAGTTTACCAAGCGCCTGGCGAAGAAACAGGAGCCTTATATCCCGGTGGATTTCGGGGAGTATAAGGACATTTATGTGTATTGTGATTCCGACCCTGTCGGCTATTATCTGAATTGGAAACATATTCCCTACCATGCGTTGGAGGATGGGTTGAACTGCCTGAAAAATTTTGATGCGGCGCGGTTTGACAATAGAGGACATTTCGGACTGAAAGTATTTCTGTCGAGAAAGCTGAATCTGATTTTCGTACAGAACGGTTACGGAAAATATTGTCTGGACATGGAGGTCAATGACATCTCCGCCATACAGTATCCCTGTCCGCAATATATTGAGGAACCGAGGCAGGCTCTGGTGGACCGGCTGACGGAGGCGGACAAGCAGTTGATTCTGAAGGCATTTATCCGGGACAAGGAAGGGCTGGAACGCCAGATTCGGGAGAGCAGCGCGGTGGGGGATAAGATTTTGATTTTGACGGACCCGCTGTGTACACTGGAGGTGCGGGAGCGGATTTTCCGGGACATCATCAAGATGTATGAGCCGGAGGGTACGATTTTTATAAAGCCCCATCCCAGAGACGAGTTGGACTATAAGAGGCTGTTTAGTGAGTATCCGCAATTTGATGCCACAGTTCCCATGGAGATGTTGAATTTCTTTCCGGGGCTGCGGTTTCGCAAGGTTGTGGCAGTGCTCACGGAGATTAAGGCAATCCGGTTCGCGGACGAGGTGGTTCGTCTGGGGGAGGATTTCATGGATGCTTACGAAGACCCGCTGATTCACAGACAGAATGAACAGGTGGGAATTGAAAGGAAACAGTGATGCGGCAGATTATCAGGAAATTGCGTGTCTTATTAGATAAAAAACAAAAGCGCACCATGGTGGGACTGATGTTTCTCATGGTTATCGGAGCCTTTCTCCAGACAGCGGGGGTAGGGCTTTTGGTGCAGGTGGTCAATCTTGTCATTGACCCCGAGGCTGTCCAAAACAGCCGTGTGGCATCCTGGATTTATGAAACTCTGGGAAGTCCTGACTACACTGTCTTTGCAGTGACGGTCATGGTGCTGCTCATCGCGGTCTTTATTGTGAAGAATATATTTTTGTTTGTGCAGCAGAAATTGACCTTTTCCTTTGTCTATACCAATCAGTTTCGCACCTCGGAGCGGATGATGCGCAATTATCTGCGCCGGGGATACGAGTTTTATCTCAACGCGGACACGGCGGTGGTGCAGAGAAACATCACTTCGGATGTGAACAATATGTATGCGTTGATTTTGGCGCTTTTGCAGATGATGTCCGACGGCGTGGTGTCCGTGTTTATCATTGCCTATTGCTTTGTCACCAACGGCACAATGACGGTGCTGCTGGCGGTGGTGCTGCTGGCATTGATGGTGGTTGTCAAGATGGTGCTAAAGCCGATTATGTACAAGGCAGGCAAGGATAATCAGGATTATTACAGTGGTCTGTTCAAATGGATTTCCCAGACCGTGCAGGGCATCAAGGAAGTTAAGATTGCCACCAAGGAACAGTATTTTGTGGAGGAGTACAAAAAGTGCGGGCAGGGGTATGTCAATGCGGTGCAGCGCTACAGCCTGTACAATAATGTCCCCAAGCTGCTCATAGAGGCGGCGTGCGTGGGTACCATGGTTGGATACATGATTTATCTGGTGGTGTCCGGGGTTTCCACGGAGAATATGCTGACGGTGTTTTCCACGCTGGCTGCGGCTGCGTTTGTGCTCTTGCCCTGTGTGAACCGCATCAACAATCAAATCAATTCCATCGCCTATTTTGAGCCCTTCTTCATGGGAGTCAGCGATAATCTGCAGGATGAAATCAGCGGGGAAAAGGTGGATATGACCTTCGCCACGGACGAGGAGGAAAAGCTGCCCGTGGAGCATTCCATAGAGCTGAAAGATATCACCTACGCCTATCCAGGCACAGACAAGTTGATTTTTGACCACGCAGACCTTACCGTGCCGGTGGGAGCGTCTGTGGGGATTGTGGGTACCTCCGGTGCCGGAAAAAGTACCGTGGTGGATATCCTGCTGGGCCTGTTGGAGGTGCAAAGCGGTGTGGTTCTGGCAGATGGGACGGACACCAAAATACATTACCGCAAGTGGCTGAAAAATGTGGGTTATATCCCACAGATGATTTTTATGCTGGACGATACCATACGCAAAAACGTGGCTTTCGGTGTGCCGGAGGACAAAATTGATGAGGAGCGTCTCTGGGAGGTGCTGAAGGAAGCCCAGCTGGATGAGTTTATCAAAACGCTGCCGGAAGGGCTGGACACCGGCATCGGCGAGAGGGGCATTCGTCTCTCCGGGGGGCAGCGTCAGCGCATCGGTATAGCCAGGGCGTTGTACAACAATCCTGAGGTGTTGATTCTGGATGAGGCGACTTCCGCGCTTGACAACGATACGGAGGCGGCTATCATGGAGTCTATCAATCGTCTTCATGGCAAAAAGACCTTGATTATCATTGCGCATAGATTACAGACCATTGAGAAATGTGACCTTGTCTACCGGGTGGAGAACGGCAAGGCAATTCTCGAGAGGGGCAGCCTATGAAACTGAGTGTTATCGTGCCGGTCTACAATATGGCGGCTGACGGTAAGTTGGAATATTGCCTGGATTCCTTGGTGAATCAGACATTGACGGAAACCTATGAAATCATTGCGGTGGACGATGCTTCCACGGACAATTCCCTTCAAATCCTGCGGGACTATGAGCGTAGGTATCCGGAACGCATGAAAGTGATTCACTATGAGGTCAACAGGCGGCAGGGCGGAGCCAAGAATGCGGGGTTGAAAGCAGCCGCGGGAGAGTGGATTGGTTTCATTGACAGCGATGACTGGGTGACGCCTGACTATTACGAAAAGCTGCTGGCGAAGGCAGAGGAGACCGGGGCGGACATGGTGGGCTGCGACTACAATCTGGTCAGTGAACATACCATGGAGGTTGGCAGGGTGGTGCAGAACAATTCTGCGGACCAGACCGGAGTGCTGGACGAGGAACGGCATCGCAAACTGTTGATGCGCCCGGGCAGTATGGTCATCAAAATTTACAGACATGATGTGATTCGGGAGAACAGACTGTGCTTTCCCGAGGGCATCTTTTACGAGGACAACTGTGCAGGACCGCTGTGGTCTCTGTACTTCACCCGGTTTGAACGGGTGGAGGAACCCCTGTATTATTACTATCAGCATGATGTGTCCACAGTGCATCACATCACGGAAGAAAGATGCAGGGACCGCATGAAGGCGGCGGAGCTTTTGTATGGCGAGTGCAAAATCAGAGGTTTTCTGGAGACGTATTATCCGGAGCTGGAA
Source organism: uncultured Acetatifactor sp. (assembly GCA_964617975.1). GTDB lineage: Bacteria > Bacillota > Clostridia > Lachnospirales > Lachnospiraceae > Acetatifactor. The sequence goes on from CAZUAP010000013.1 coordinate 3,834, forward strand.
TACCGTTTCTGTGAGCTCTATTATGTGAACACACTGTTTTCCTATATGTCCGGCGTGCAGCATCCGAAACTGTCCTTCGTGAAGGAACTGCGCAGGGGAGCAAGAGAACATTTCCCCAGATTTCGCGCCAATGCCTATTATCGGGTATACACTGGTGAGGAGGAACAAAAGCTGATTGCCATGCAGGCGGAGTCGGACTGGAAGTTCTACTGGTATTACCGTCTGAAACTCAAAAAGAGAAAATTATCGAAGATAAAAATCAAGTGCAGGAGGCAGGAGTAGCATGGATTCCCGAAAAATTGCCATTATCACAGCCCGGGGAGGCAGTAAGCGCATTCCCCGCAAAAATATCAAAGAATTTTGTGGTCAGCCCATTCTGGCATATTCCATTCGGGCGGCGGTGGAGTCCGGCATTTTTGACACGGTGATGGTGTCCACGGACGATGAAGAAATCGCAGAGACAGCCAGAAAGTATGGAGCGGAGGTACCTTTCTACAGGAGCCCGGAGACTGCCAATGATTACGCCACCACCAACGATGTGCTGCTGGAGGTGCTTGCGGAATATGAGAAACGGGGACAGTTTTTTGAAATGGCAGTGTGTATCTATCCTACTGCTCCGTTTGTAACGGCGGAGAAACTCAAAACGGCGGTGGGGAAACTCTCGGAGAGCGATGCGGATACCCTGATTCCTGTGGTGGCATTTTCCTATCCCCCACAGCGTGCCATGATTGTGGAGGAGGGAAGGCTGGTGTTTAAATATCCCCAATATCTGGACAGCCGCTCTCAGGATTTGACGCCCCACTATCACGACGTGGGACAGTTCTATGTGTTCCGCACGGCGGAATTTCAGAAGAACAGAAAGCTGATGGTTGGCAATATCCTGCCGATGGTTGTGTCAGAACTGGAGGTGCAGGATATCGACAATCAGACGGATTGGGAGATTGCCGAGATGAAGTATCGATTGATGCAGGGTGACCTTAATTGATGCAGGGAGATATCATCAATGAAAGAAACTAGAAACGGCAGGCGGATTGCACTGCTTTCCAATGTGAATATGAATGCTCTCATTCGTATGCTCCAGAAGGACGCGGAGGTCTACGAGGCAGAAGGGTATGGAAACGAGCTGGGGATCCTGATGAATCCGGCATCCTCCTACCATGCTTTTCAGCCGGAGATGACTTTTCTGGTGGTGGACATTCTGGAACTGCTGGAGCATGAGCTGGAGGAACAGGCTGTTCGGAGCAGGATTCAGGGCTGGTTTGCTGCCTTTGAGAACGCTATGAGTGAGAGCTGCGTCTATTATATCAACGATGCCTTCCTGTGGGGGGTAGAGCTTGAGGCAGCGGATGCGCTGACGGACAGGACAGTCCCGGAGGGCATCTGGAATGCTGAACTCAAGGTGATGTGCGCGCGTCACGCCAATGTGCGCATATTACCCTATCACCGGCTGATTTCCAAGCTGGGGGAGGAGAATGCCTTTTCTCCGAAGATGTGGTATATGGGGCGGATTCTCCTCAGCGGAGAGGCGCAAAAGCGGCTGGCGGCACTGATTCTGGACAAGGTGGAACTGGAGAGCCGGACGCCGAAAAAGGTGCTGGTGCTGGATTTGGACAATACTTTGTGGGGCGGTTTGGCGGGAGAAAACGACCATACTCCCATCCAGCTCTCAGAGGAGCACAGTGGGCTTGCTTACAAGAATCTGCAGCGGGTTATTTTGCAGATGCAAAAACAGGGTGTCCTGCTCGCTATTGTCTCCAAGAATAATCCGGAGGATGCGGAAGTAATTTTGCAAGGTCATCCCCATATGGTACTGCGCCCGGAGCATTTTGCGGCGAAACGCATCAACTGGAAACCGAAAAATGAAAATATGATGGAGATTGCCGGAGAGCTGAATCTGGGTGTAGACTCCTTTGTGTTCTGGGACGACAATCCCCAGGAGAGACTTCTTATCAGTCAGACACTTCCGCAGGTGGCAGTGCCGGACTTCCCGGCGAAACCGGAGGAGCTTGCCCCGGCAATGACGACAGTCTATCATGATTATTTTGAGAAAGCTGTGCTCACGGCGGAGGACCTGAACAAGACCGTGCAGTATGCCGCCAACAGCAAGCGGCGGGAATTGCAGCAGGCAGCCGGAAATTTTACGGATTATCTGAAACAGCTTCAGATTGTGGTTACCCGGGTGGATGCCGCGGCACATTTCAACCGGCTGGAGGCACTGCTCAATAAGACCAATCAGTTCAATCTGACCACGAGACGGCATGATACCACGGAGCTGCAGAATCTGATACAGAATCAGGCAAAACGAATTTTTCTGTATCGGGTGGAGGACTGCTTCGGGGATAACGGTCTGGTGGCAGCAGTGATTGTGGATGCGGCGGGGACGGTGCCCGTCATAGAGGAATTTGTCATGAGCTGCAGAGTCATGGGCAAGAATATCGAGCAGGGTATCCTGTCCCATGTGGAAACCTGTCTGCGAGAGGAAGGCTTTGAATGTGTGAGGGGCGTCTATGTGCCCACGGCAAAAAATAAGCCGGTGGCCGGACTCTATGAGCAGATGGGATATTGCGCAATCCAAGATGGGACAGCAGACAGTGCGGAGCAGGTCTATGAGCTTACGCTGAGCGAAACGCCGGAGAGAGCGTTTGTGGGAAAAATCTGCACGGAAACATAGAAAATTAAAAAGAAAGGCATGGTTATCAAGATGGCAAACATAGAGTTACAAGAAAAAATTACCGCCCTCATCGAGGAACTTTTGAAATTGCCGGCGGGGACAATCACTGTCGACACACAGATTGCGGATGTGGAGGAATGGGATTCGTTGGCACACGTGATGATTATCGGAGAGCTGGAGGAACGGCTTGGGGTATCCATTCCGTTGGATGACGCAATCGAGCTCACCTGTGTGAGGGAGCTTTTTGAGAAAGCAGGTTGTCTATGAGTGTGACGCTGCGTGAGATTCGAGAGGCTGATTTGGAAAACATTATGCGCTGGCGCATGGCGGAGGATATCACCCGATATATGAATACCAATCCGAAACTGACTCTGGAGGGACAGGTGAGATGGCTTGCGTCCATCAGACAAAATCCGGATGTGCAGTACTGGATGATTGAAGTGGACGGAGAGCCCGCCGGGGTCATCAATCTCACCGGTCTCACGAAGCCGGACGGCAATCTGGGCTGGGCATATTACGTGGGTGAGAAACGTCTGCGCAGCATTCAGACAGCGCTGGCACTGGAGATGAGTATGTATGATTATGCCCTCATAGAGCTGGGCAAGACTGCGGTGTACAGCGATGTATTTACCCTGAATGCGGGAGTGATTCAACTGCACAAGCTCTGTGGCTGCGAGGTCGTGGAGGAGCAAAAGCAGGCGGTCCTGAAGGAAGGTATTTACTACGATGTGACCTATATGCGAATGAGTGCGGAGCGCTGGAGGGAAATCCGAACAGACAAAAAGTATGAGAAAATAATTTTTCAGAAACCCGAGGACACAGACATGAATCATGGAGGAATGAAAAGTTGAACAAAGAAATCCGAATCGGCAAGCATATTATCAGTGAGCAGTCTCCCACCTTTATCATAGCGGAGATGTCTGCCAATCATCTGATGGATTTTGACCGCGCGGTGGCGATTATGCAGGCGGCAAAGGATGCGGGCGCAGATGCTGTCAAGATACAGACCTACACGCCGGACACCATCACGCTGGACTGTGATGACCCTTGTTTTCAGATTACCCAGGGAACTATCTGGGACGGCACCACATTGCACAAATTGTATCAGACGGCATACACCCCATGGGAGTGGCAGCCGAAACTGCAGAAGATTGCGCGGGAGATGGATTTGGAGTTTTTCTCCTCGCCCTTTGATTTCAGCGCCATTGATTTTTTGGAGGAGATGAATGTGCCCGCCTATAAGGTGGCGAGCTTTGAAATCAATGACATTCCTTTTATCCGAAAGATTGCGAAACTGGGAAAACCCATTATCTTTGCCACGGGCATAGCCAGACTGGCGGATATTGAGCTCGCGGTGAGAACCTGTAAGGAAGAGGGAAACGAGGATGTGATTTTGCTGAAATGTACCTCCTCCTATCCAGCACCCTATGAGGATATCAATTTAAAGACCATTCCTTCCATGGCACAGACCTTTGATTGCATCACCGGACTCTCCGACCACAGCATGGGACATGCGGTGGCAGATGCGGCAGTGGCATTGGGGGCGAAGGTGGTGGAGAAACATCTGACTCTGTCCAGAGCGGACGGCGGTGCGGATGCAGCTTTCTCCATGGAGCCGGCTGAGTTTCAGACTATGGTGGAGGATATCCGCAAAATTGAGAAGGCGCTGGGGTGCGTGACCTACGAGCTTACGCCCAAGCAGGCCAGAGAGAGGGAGCATTCCCGTTCTCTTTTTGTGGCGCAGGATATGAAGAAAGGGGATGTGTTTACCCCGCAGAATCTGCGCTCTGTGCGTCCGGGCTGCGGACTTCACACCATGTACTATGAGGAGTTGTTGGGCAAAAAGATTACTCGGGATGCCAAGCTGGGAACGCCCATGAGTTGGGATTTGGTAAATTTTGAGGAGTAGAGCATGATAATCTTTCGGGCGGATGGAAATGCAAAAATAGGAATGGGACATTTGATGCGCTGCCTGACGATTGCGGAGGCGGTACGAACCGGCTTTGGAGAACCAATCAGATTCCTCTGCAGCGATGAAGAGTCCGCCGGACTGGCAAAGGAGCGCGGATTTGAGGCGGCAGCTCTGCAGGGGGATTATCGTCAACTTGAGCGGGAGCTGCCACGCTGGCGACAGTGGATAAAGGGCAGTTCCAATACAATCCTTGTGGACAGCTATTATGTGACGGATGCTTATCTGGAAAGTTTAAAACCTTACGGAACAGTGTATCTCATGGATGATTTGCAAAATCATGCCTATCCGGTGGATGGAGTGATTAATTACAATCTTTTTGCAGACCGCACTGTTTATGAACGATTGTATGCCGGAAGGAGTGTGCAGTTTTGTCTGGGTGGGAATTATGTGCCGCTGCGGGAACAGTTTGCCGGAGTAAATTACCGTGTGAGAGACAGAGTGAGAGATGTGCTGATTACCACAGGAGGCGGAGATGAGCAAAATATTGCCGGGGCGATTCTGGACAGGATTTACAGGGATGATGTGGTATATCATGTGCTGGTAGGACGTTTCAATCCCCACTTTGAGAGTTGGCAGAAACGCGCCGGCACGGAGAAAAACATCCGGATTCATTTCGATGTACAGGATATGGCGGAGCTGATGCGCCAATGCGATTTGGCGGTGAGTGCCGGGGGAAGTACCCTGTATGAGCTGGCTGCGGTGGGTGTGCCCTCTATCAGTTTCTCCTATGCGGTAAATCAGGAGGCACTGGTGGAATATATGGGACGGCATGAAGTGGCAGGCTGTGCCGGCGCGTGGCATAAGGATGCCCGGAGGACGCTGGACAGATTGGAGAAATTGTTCACTGAACTGTGTGAGGACAGCGTCTTGCGGCAGAGGTATTTTGAACGGGAGCGTAGGTTGATTGACGGGCAGGGAGCTGGGAGAGTGGCAAAGGAACTCTGCCATATCAATTACAGAAATGCTCTTTGAGATTTGAAGGAACAGGAGGCATTCGCTTGAAGGGCGGAAACGGAAAGAATACGATGAAGAAAATCGCATATTTTTTGACGGCTGCCCTGCTGTTTGCACTGCTCTGGACAGGAACCTTCCACAGCAGGCAGGAGAGCCTTGAAAGGGTGGAATACCCGGTGGTCATTCTGGGGGACAGCCTGATGGGGCAGTGCAGGGATGAGACTTCGGTGGCGGAGATTTTGAGCGGCTTGCTCGGCAAGCCGGTGTTTAACGGTGCCTTTGGGGGAACCTGTATGGCGATACAGGAGCAGGAGATGTCCATCAATTACACGGCGGCACTTTTGAGCATGGTGAGTCTGTCCAGAGCTTTTGCGGCGGACGATTTTGGCGTTCAGCAGACGGTGCGCGGGCGAAGGGCGGTTACCGAATATTTCGTGTCTACGGTAGATGAGCTGGAACGCATTGATTTTGAGAAGGTCGAGACATTGGTGATTGCTTTTGGCATAAATGATTATCATGCGGGGATTCCCACGGACAATGCGGACAATCCTAAGGATGAAACTACCTACGGAGGAGCTCTCCGCAGTGTGTTGGAGATTATGCAGTCGAGTTATCCGAATCTGAGAATTGTGCTGGCTACCCCCACCTATTCATGGTATTTGTCCCAGGAATTGACCTGTGAGGAATATGATACGGGTTCCGTATATCTGGAGGGTTATGTGGAGAAGGAGCTTTCCGTTGGGAGCGAATATGGTGTTGAGGTAATCGATTTGTATCATGATTTGTATGTCCATGATGTCTGGGAGGACTGGGAACGCTATACGGAGGATGGACTGCATCCAAACGAGAATGGAAGAAAGCTGATTGCGGAGGCTCTGGCGAAGGGACTGCAGCAATAGGGCTGCATGGAAAATATAGCAGCACCATAGGTGAGAGAAAGGAAAGCAGGATGATGACAGAGAAAACACCTACACAGTTTGTACAGCATTGCGTTGGCAGCATGAAAAAAGAATATAAGACCGCGTTTGTGGCGGCGTTTTTGATGGGACTGCTCATTCATATGCCGGCACTGTTGTCTGACATCCCGAATCACGATGGGCTGGGCAGTATGTACTTTGACCAGAATATGATTACCTCCGGCAGATGGTTTCTGACGGTTGCCTGTGGTTTTTCTTCTTATTTCACAATTCCCTGGGTTATAGGACTCCTAGGACTGTTTTGTCTGGCGTGGGCCGCGGTAGCGCTGACGGCGCTTCTGGAGCTCAAGGACGCGGTTGCGATTGTGATGGTCAGCGGGCTTTTGGTGAGCTTTCCCGCACTGGCATCCACCTTTGCATATGTTTTTACTCTGGATGGATATATGCTTGCGCTTCTGCTGGCAGTGCTGGCAGTGCTGTGCACCAAAAAATGTAAGAGGGGATTTCTGGGAGGAGCGCTGTGCCTGGCGTTCAGCATGGGAACCTATCAGGCGTATCTGCCCTTTGCGATTCTGTTGTGCATCTATGAGGTGCTGTTAATTTTTGCCGGGTATGGACAGGGCGAAAAAAGCTGGAGACAGAAGCTGGGGGAGGCACTCAGGTATCTGTATATGGGAGTGCTGGGTGTAATTCTCTATTACGTGATTCTGCGTGTGCTGCTTTGGGTTCAGGGCAAGGAGCTGAACACCTATCAGGGCATCAGCGGTATGGATGGGGGAACAGGACGTTTCAGCGTGGAAACCCTCCTCCATTTGTACAGGGATTTTGTCAGCTTTAGCGTCAAGGGAAATGTTGTTTTTAATAATGTTTATTCTTTGGCAGCCTGTCTGCTGCTACTTTGTGCGGCGGGGGTTGTCTTTGGCAGATTATGTTTGCAAAGAAAATGGTGGAAGTGTTCCGCTTTTTTCGTTATAATAGCTTTGGCGGCTGTGATTCTTCCTGTGGCGACCAATGTGGTTTTATTGATTTCGCCGGAGGTGACCTATCATCTCCTCATGCGCTATCAGTGGGTGGTGTTTCTGATTCTGTTTTTTGCTTTTGTCAGCCGGTTCGGCGGAGAGGACAGATGGGGAAATGTGGCGCAGTGGTGCGCGATTGCGGCAGTTTCGGTGCTGGTGTTCAACTATGCAGTGACGGACAATATCGGTTATTCCAATCTGCAGAAACGCTACGAGAAAACCTATGCCTATTGTGTGAGACTTTTGGACAGGATAGAGCAGACGGAAGGGTATTATCAGGGCATTCCGATTGCCATGGTGGGGGTGGTTGGCTACAATCCATATCCCACGACTGATATCACACTTTCTGTCACCTCCAACATGATTGGCTTAAATGGGGACACGCTGCTTTATACAGGTGAAAACTATCAGGTCTTTATACAGAATTATCTGGGTGCGACATTGAATATCATGTCTCCGGAGGAGATGGAAGACATTTATTTTTCTCAGGAATATATCGAGATGGAGAGTTTCCCGGCCGAATCTTCCATAAAGATTGTGGACGGAATCATGTATATCAAGACAGAGAATGTAGGGAGAGACTGACGGATGGCAGAGTTATCAATCGTATTACCTGCTTACAATGAGGAACAGAATATTACAAATACAGTTGATGTGCTTTCCGGTCTTATGGAGGAGAACGGCATCGACTATGAGCTTGTGTTTGTGAGTGATGGTTCCAGCGATAATACTTATGCGGAAGTGGAGAAGGCTGCAGCGAGAAATCCACGTATCAGGGGTGCACAATTTTCTCGCAATTTTGGTAAAGAAGCGGGAATATTTGCAGGGTTGCAGCTTGCGACGGGCGATGCGGTGGTAGTCATGGACTGCGATTTGCAGCATCCGCCGCAGGTGATTCTTCAGATGTGGGAAAAGTGGAAAGCCGGAGCGGAAATTGTCGAGGGAATCAAGTCGAGCAGGGGCCGGGAGAGTTTGGGTTACAGGCTTTCAGCAGGAATTTTCTATAAGATTATGAGCGGGCTTATCAAAATCGATATGAACGCTTCCTCGGACTTTAAACTTTTGGACCGCAAAGTAGTGAATGTCCTTCTGGAACTCCCGGAGAGAAATACATTTTTCAGAGCCTTGACTTTCTGGGCAGGTTTCCGGACAGAGAAGGTGGAGTACGAGGTGCAGGAGAGGAAGTTTGGCAAGAGCAAATGGTCTCTCTGGAGCTTGATGCGGTATGCCGTCATCAATGCTACCTCATTCAGCACTTTGCCGCTGCAGATGGTGACGGTGATGGGCGCCGTATCCATTCTGGGGAGTGTGATTCTTGCGGTGCAGACGCTGGTGCGATATCTGATGGGGGCATCTGTGGAGGGGTTTACCACAGTTATTTTGTTGATTTTGATTATTGGCGGCTTTATCATGCTTAGCCTTGGAATTATCGGGCATTATATTGCCAGAATTTATGAGGAAGTCAAGGGAAGACCGAAATATATTATCAGTCGTGTTACGGACAATGTGACAGGGAATGTCACCGGCGGCTGGAAACGATGAGAGGAGAGGCAAATGATTAATTTTAATGTACCACCTTATGTTGATACTGCCGCTGGCTATATACAGGAATGTGTGACGAATCAGAAAATATGCGGAGACGGCGCTTATACACGGAAGTGCAACCAGTGGATTGAGGAGCGCACCGGTACGGCGAAATGTCTGCTCACTACCTCCTGCACGCATGCCACGGAGATGGCAGCGCTTCTGACGGGGGTTGGTCCCGGCGATGAAGTGATTATGCCCGCCTATACCTTTGTGTCCACGGCGGATGCCTTCGTGCTGCGTGGAGCCACGCCGGTGTTCGTGGATATCCGACCGGATACCATGAATATTGATGAGAAGAAGATTGAGGCTGCCATTACAGACAGGACAAAGGGAATTGTGCCTGTGCATTATGCAGGGGTGGCATGCGAGATGGATACCATCATGGACATCGCAGAGCGACACGGGCTCTGGGTGATTGAGGACGCAGCTCAGGGTATTATGGCTTCCTACAAGGGCAAGGCTCTTGGTACCATCGGTGATTATGGCTGTTTCAGCTTTCACGAGACGAAAAATTACAGTATGGGAGAAGGCGGCGCCCTGCTCATCCGCGATGAGAAGAATGTGGAAAATGCGGAGATTATTCGCGAGAAGGGCACAAACCGAAGCAAATATTTCAGAGGTCAGATTGACAAATACACTTGGGTAAATTACGGTTCCTCGTACCTGCCCAGCGATATGAATGCTGCCTATCTGTATGCCCAGCTGGAGCGTGCGGATGACATCAACGATGCAAGAATAGCGCTCTGGAACCATTATTATGATACATTGAAACCTTTGGCGGAGGCGGGAAAGCTGGAACTGCCCACCGTGCCTGAGAATTGTGTGCACAATGCCCATATGTTTTATGTCAAGGCAAAGGATATTGAGGAGCGCACGGCATTGATTGCACATTTGAAGGCAAATGATATTCTGGCGGTGTTTCATTATATTCCTCTGCATACAGCTCCTGCCGGATTGAAATTCGGTCGCTTTGACGGGGAGGATGTATATACTACCAAAGAGAGTGAGCGGCTGATGCGGCTGCCGATGTATTATGGCTTGAGTATGGAGCAGGTGGATTATATCTGCGCTAAGGTAAAAGAATTTTATGGATGTTAAAAAATCGGGATACAAGGAGTGTTTATGCAAAAGATTTTGAAGCATTGCACAGCCGTTCTGGGCGGTGTTATCTTCATAGGATTTGGCATCCAGATTGTGCTGGGAATACTCTGGATGTGCAATGCTTTCACCGGACTTGGGTTTGGTGAAGGCATTGTCTGCGTGGGGGAGCTGTTGCTTTTTGGGGGAGCGGTTCTCTTTTTGGTGCGGAGTATCCGGGCGGGACGATTGCCCGGCGATGTTGCGTTGACACTGGCGGTCGTGACCTTTCCCATGGTGCTGCAGAGCCTTATGGAGGTGGACAGCAGGGCTTGGACGGGGGCATTGCTGCTTTTGGAGCTGGGGTGCGTCCTGCGTGCGGGGCGGGATTCTGGGAAACGCAAGTTTTTGCTTTGGGCACTGTGTTTCTGGCTGGCAGCAGGACTCCTCAGGAGGGAATATCTGTATATAGGTGCGGTGCCTATGGTGATGTCGGTGGTGTCTCACTTCTCCGAGGTGAGAAAGATGAGCAAAAGCTCTGAAAAGGTTCGGGGAACATATCGGTCAGCGTGGAATCATCTGCTGTTGGTGCTTGCAGTCGGCGGACTCATTGTGGGAGTGGGAAACTTTTATCGTGAACCGGTCAATCTCGCCGTTCATGCAGCCAGCCGTCTGGCATGGACGAGACTGACGGACAATTATGAACATATGCCCTATAAGAGGCGGATACTGATTTATGAAGGGACAATGCGAGAGAGCAGCTACGAAGCGGACGGCATAGAGCAGATTATGTATCCGGTGCTGGAGAGAACCAGGGGTACCGAGGAGGCAGAGACTCTGCTTTGGGAGCTTTCCGGAGTCGCGTGGGAGAATGGCAAGAGTAAAATAGTCAAAGAGATGGCGTGGGATATGGCAGGTTATATTATGCCGCCCATGGTGCTGCAGCTCCAGCTTCAGGGCAGAGCTTATGAGTCCTATGCGGGAATGAATTACCGGCAGATTCTTATGCCTGCACCCAGACTTGGGAAAATATATATGGATTATTCCTGCTGGTGGTTTGGCATAGCATTGGTGTTTCGCATTCTGTTATGGCTGATGGAGGAGCGCAGGTTACCCGGCCGTGCGTGTGCGTTGGTCGTGTTCACCGGTCTTTTCATGGCATTGCTGTATACTTTGAGCGGAGCCGGCAGGATGGATTACAAGAACACGCTGTTTATTCTGTGTGGGTGGCTCATATGGCTGGCACAGCCCGTTGTGTCAAAAGCATTGCCGACAAGGAGGAGACCGGATGAAGAAGAACGGTAGATTCCTTTTTGCGCTGGGCATTGCGGTGATACTCGGGCTTGCACTGCCCAGTCTGGTTCTGGGCGAGAATGCGGTGTTTACCTATCATGACCAGTTGGACGGAGAGATGATTGCTTATATCCTTCAGGCAAGACATCTGGGAGACGGTCAATTTCTTCCGGAATTTCTCGGCGGCTCGTGGAAAACCGCGCTGACTCCTCCGGCACCCGGATGTGTGTTGCTGTTCTTGTCGGGACATTATCTCGCCGCACTGCACATTATGCAGATTGTGGGAAGGCTCGTGGGATATGTGGGGATGTATCTGTTGGTCAGAGAGCTGACGGACAGCAGTGTTGCAGCGTTGGCGGCGGGTGGAATGTATGCCTGCCTGCCGTTTCTGCCGGTGTACGGTCTCTCTCAATTCGGACTGCCCATGCTTATGTGGTGCGTGTTTCAACTGCGCAAGGGAAGGTGGATTAAAGTTTCTTTTTGCTATGGGTTTTTATATGCCCTGAATTCTTCCCTCGTGCTTGTGGGTTTTGGTGTGCTCCTGACCGGTGCACTCTGGCTTGGCTGTCAGGTGTGGCGAAATAAACAACAGATGTTGCAGCAGCGACTGTTGTTTCCAATGATGCTGTGGATGGAACTGCTGCTTGTATATCTGGTGACGAATCTGTCATTGATAGGTCAGATGCTTGGAATCGGCGGGGGTGGGACCTCCCACAAGGCGGAGTATGTGCTGGCGGCGGACAGTTTTCTTCGGGGATGGCTGGAGGCATTTCTCTATGGGGGTCAGCACAGTGCTGATTATCATTTGAGTTTTCTGGGACTGGCGGTGATTGGCCTGCTGAGTCTGTATTTGCTGGGTAAATCGGGCAGGCTTGGAAAAATCATATGGGGGACTTTGGTGTGTAATCTGGCTCTTGCAGCGGTATCTGCTGCCTGGAACAGCGGGGTTGGCGTCTTGATTCGCAGTCATATGGGTGCATTGGGCGCATTTCAACTGGACCGGCTTTTGTGGCTTTGCCCTTGTCTGTGGTATCTGATGCTGGGATGCTGCGTGGCGGCGGTGCTGAAACTGTGCGGGAATAGGGAGAAAAAGCACAGGCTGGCAGGGGGAGTGTGTTTTGCGTTGATGGCAGCGTCACTGGGCATCACGGGCTGGCAAATCTTGAAAGACAGCGATGTAAAAGCTAATCTGCAGAAATTGCGGAACACAGATTATCCGGTCATGAGCTACAGCGATTATTATGCCATCGGTGTGATGGAGCAGGTGAAGGATTTCCTGTGGGAGAGGACAGGACTGGAACAGAAGGACTATCGTGTAGTGAGCCTGGGGATTGACCCTGCGGCTGCTTTGTATCACGGATTCTATTGCCTGGATGGGTATTCCAACAATTATTCGCTGGAATACAAGCATAGTTTCCGCAAGGTGATTGCGCCGGCACTGGAGGAGAGCGACTATTTGCGGGATTATTATGATAACTGGGGGAACCGTTGTTATCTGTTCGGCACAGAGTGTCCCGGATATTATACTATTGAGAAGAATGGATTCTATTTCCAACATTTGGAATTGGATACGGAGGCACTGCGGGAGCTGGGTGGAAATTATCTGTTCTCTGCGGCTTATATTGCCAACAGTGACGAGCTGGGACTGACTTTGCTGCGGGAGGAACCCTTTGAGACGGAGGAGAGCTACTATCGCATTTTCCTCTATGAGGTGGAGGCACCGTAAAAAGCTGTATTATAGAAAGCTGTATTATAGAAAGCATAAAGAGGAGCTGCATGAAAGACAAGAATGGCAGGCAGACGCTTGCAAGGCGTTTAACTTCATATTGGCCGGAGACATTGGTGCTGCTTGTATGTGCGGTTCTGCTGTTGAGTGACATCAGCTGCAAAAAAGGCTATCACATGGACGAGCTCTTGAGCTTTGAACTGGCAAATGCGGAATTTAATCCGTGGATTGTGCCGACGCAGCCTCAGGGGCGGTTGGCAAAATACGTGGAAAATGAACTGCGTGGGGACACGCTGGAGGAGACTCTGTCCAATCTGATGGATACGGTGAAGGACGTGCTGCAGAATAAGGGAAACAGCAGACTTCTTACCTACCGGGCAGATGTGTATGAGGAGCCGGTGTGGATAGATAGACAGAGCTTTATAGATTATATCACTGTGGACGACAGGGATGCGTTTAATTATTTGTCAGTGTATTTCAATGTGAAGGATGATAATCATCCACCGCTGCACTTCATGCTGCTGCACACGGTATCCTCCATCTTCAGAGGAAAGCTGACACCCATCATGGGATGTGGAATCAATCTCGTGTGTGTATTGGGAATGATGATGCTTTTGATGAGGCTGGCGAGACAACTGCTGGAGATTTTAGGGCACGGGGACTGGGGCAGGGCGGTAGGTCTGTGGACAGCGGGACTTTATGGCTTGTCCGCCGGGGCATCCGCCACCACATTGTTGATTCGTATGTATGCCGTGCTCAGCTTTTTGTGTGTGGCATTGCTCGTGGTTCATCTGCAGAAATTATATTGCGCGAAACTGGGGGGCAAGGGCTTTGACGGAGGCAATAAGCTCTTGGTTCTTGTGACAGTTCTCGGCTTTTGGACACAGTATTTCTTCCTGTTCTACTGTCTGGTACTGGCTGCGGTGACGGCGGTGCTGCTGTGGAGGGAGAAACGAAAATCTGAGCTTTGGCATTATGTGCGTTCCATGATGGCAGCGGCAGTGATAGGTGTGCTGGTGTTCCCTTTTTCGATTGCGGATGTATTTTCCAGCGGCAGAGGGGTGGAGGCACTGGAAAATCTATCCTCAGGCCTCGCGGGATACGGCGGACGTGTTGTGTCCTTTGCGGAGATTTTGCTGGAACGAATGGGAACGGGATGTGTGGCGGCTCTGGTGCTGGCACTGGTGTGTCTGGGACTGTGCCGTGCAAGCCGGGGACAGAGGCAAAGATTTAAAGAAACCAATGTGGTCGTCTTGCTGCTTGTGCCGGTGATTGGATATTTCCTCCTAGCCGCCAGAATGTCCCCTTATCTTGTGGACCGTTATATCATGCCGCTCTTTCCGCTGAGTATACTGATTCTGGTGACGGCGGTGATGTTTGGTCTGGCACAGAATAGTTGTTTTCAAGGCAGAGCGCGCATCGTGATTTGGACGGTGTTGGTTCTTGTGACAGTAGTTTGTCAGCTGTGGAATCCCCAGAGGTACAAGGATTCCTATCTCTATGCAGATTATGAGGAGCAGGAAAATCTTGCCCGGGAATATCAGGAGTATCCCTGCATCTGCATCGGTGAGGGCGTGGGATATTATGAGAACCTTCCGGAATTTGCCATCTATGAGCAGACGTTGATTTTGACGCCGGAGGAACTGGAGGACAGACAGGAGAGGGAGTCCATCGCCTCGTTGGAGCAGGTGGTGGTTCTGCTGAAGGATGGAGTGGAGCGGGAGGCGGTCTGCGAGACCTTTGAGCGCTTGTACGGATTGAAACTGGAGAGTGTGCTCATGGAGGCAGGAGGGGCTCATGGGGATGAATTGCTCCTTCTGGGACAACAGAGCAACTCACAGATTAAGTGAGTGGCGAAATGACTTTTGACAACCATATCTATAAGTATTTGGAGAAAACAAATGGAAAATTTTCCTTTGGCTGTGCGAATTTTCATATTGGTGATTGAGCTGTTGGTTATCCCTGCGGCTGCGGGGGGGTGCCTGCAGGGAATGGTGCACAGAGATTTGGAAATTACCGAGCCTGATGCAGGCGGATGGGCTTTCCGCTGGGCTGGCGGTCAGATGCTCCTGTGGGCAGGCTTTCAGATTCTGTGCGTGCCCTGTGTGCTGCGGGAGTCGAGCTTTCGCTATGTGGTGCGTGGATTTGAGATGTTTACGCTTGCGATGGCGGTAGTCGGATTACTTGTCTCAATTCGTGGCAGAAGACCTCGTGTGGTGAAAACGTTGTCGCAAAAACGAAGGCGGACGAAAGCGGAATTGATTTTCTGGGCGATTGCCGGAGGACTGTTTTTGTTTCAGATGGTGCAGGCGGTGAGGCTGGCTTATGGAGACGGTGATGACGCCTATTATGTTGCCGTATCCTCCATAACCGAAAACGCGGAGACGATGTATCTGAAACTTCCGTACACAGGTGGCTCGACAGATGTGGATGTGCGTCATGGTCTGGCACCCTTTCCCATTTGGATTGCCTTTTTGGCAAGAGTGAGTGGTATCAGGACGGTCAGTGTGGCGCATATTGCGGTTCCGCTCGCGATGATTCCAATGAGCTATGTTGTCTATTATCTGCTGGGAAGACGGCTGCTGGCGGGAAAAGAAAAGCTGCTGTCGATGTTTATGAGTTTTGTGGAGCTGTTGGTGCTATTTGGAGATTATTCTTTTTATACGGTGGAGAATTTTATGCTTGCCCGCAGCAGGCAGGGGAAGTCTGCGCTGGGATGTATTATTATCCCCATGTTGTTTCTGCTGCTGCTCCTTTTGCTGGAGAAAATGCAGGAAAATAAAAAATGCAGTGCCGGATTCTGGATTTTGTTGGCTTGCATCATGATTGCAGGATGTCTGTGCAGCACTATGGGTGCATTTTTGCTATGTCTGTTGCTGGCGGTTAGCGGATTGTGTGCAGCCATCTGTTACCGAAATTGGAGAGTGCTGGTGCCGTTGGCATTGTGCTGTCTGCCATGTGTTTATTATGCAGTGCTGTATATAAGAGCTTAGTTGGGGAGGAAATGTGGTGGCAAATCACGCTGTTGAGCTGTTTCGTGAATATATGGGGACGGGACTGATTGTGATGTGGTTTTTGCTTTCCCTCGTGTATCTGTTTTTGCGGGAGGAGAAAAAGCAGTTTCGCATGCTGTTTGTCTATGTGCCGGTGATATTGCTGATTTTATTCTTTAATCCGTTTTTTTCGTCATTGCTTATGAGTTATGTCGGGGATGATATTTATTATCGGATTCTGTGGCTTTTGCCTGTGACGCTGGTGATTGCATATACCTGTGTGACAATCTATGGGAGACTTCGGGGTCAGAGACAATGGATTTTTGCTGTTCTGTCGGCTGTCCTGCTGGCAGCATCAGGAGGCTATATTTACCAAAATTCTTTTTTTACAAAGGCAGAGAATTTCTATCATGTGCCGGACAGTGTAGTGCATATCTGTGATGCGATTGAGATTCCGGGGCGGGAGGTTACGGCGGTATTTCCGCTGGATATGGTTCAATATGTCAGACAGTATTCACCTGTGGTGTGTATGCCCTATGGCAGGGAAATCATCGTTAAGAGTTGGAATGAGTGGGCAGTGCAGAATCCGCTCTGTGATGTCATGGAGGCGGAGGAGATAGATGCCTCAGAGCTTGGGAAACTTGCCCGGGAGCAGAGCTGTATCTACATTGTGCTCCCGGAGGAAAAGACGGTTTATGGCAATCTGCAGGATGCCGGATACGAATTGTTTCTGCAGACAGACGGATACCTGGTCTATAAAGATATTTATGGCTCATATTGAAACCTATTTCGAGGTTTATTCTTCGGTGCTGTAGTAATAGAGGGCCTCTATGAGACGGTCAGCCACCAGCTCTCTGCCGGCTGTATTCAGATGCAGATTGTCCGTCAGATAATCTTCGGCATTGTCTTCGTGGATTGTGCCATAGAGATGATCCACAAAGGAGACATTCCGGTCGAGGCAGGAGTCGTGTTCCTTGATGACATAGGTGGAGAGCACATCCCAGCCGTAGGTGTACATATCACTGCTGATATAATTACCCTCCTCATCCACTGCAAACGCGTAGGTGGGAGACATGACAATGATGCGAATCCATGGGTAGGTATTCTGCAGCAGCTCGATGCCAGCCTCAAGATTTCCCGTAAAATACTGGATATCCGTGGAGTTAGAATTGCTGTATATTTTTTGCCCTGTCAGATAATCGCTGGCATCGTACATGATGACCACCGTGTCAACAGTGGTGAAATCCAGATTCCACAAGGTGTCGTATACTTCGGCTGCCTCCGGTGCCGCGTCATCGCCAAGCACTTCCGCCGCCCGCTCGCAGCTGCCATAGACTGGACTTTTCGCCGCAACGTGAACAAGCCAGTAGAAATTATAGGCATCGCGGGGATAGCGGGAGACATGGAGCGTGTCATTTTCCGCAGCAAGATAACTGTCGCCGATGGAACAATTATATACGGTTGCACCGGTCTTGGAGGCAATTATGTTTGCAAGATTGTCCTCTGAATCTCTGTCATCAGCGAAAGGGGCATTGCCGAAACAAACGATGGTGGAGACTTCACTGTCCTCGGAGATAACATTGCCCTCCGCATCCATGAGGGGTAAAAAGAGGTCAAAAGTATCCGGAGTATTCTCATGGTTTTCCGATATAATTTCATTGGGGTCTATCCGCTGCCCCCAGTTCAGAACACGATATACCACTCCCACAATCATGAGAATGAATACCAGTAGTAGTAAAGTGTGAATATTCAGAAAACGTTTGATGCGCATAAGACCTCTCATTTCTGCCCATGGGCTTTGGCTTTTTACAGTTTGTGATTTGCAGTTTATTTTACTATTTTGGGGTTTAAATGTCCAGAATATTCCAAATTATTTAAGAAATTCTGAATAAATGGTACATTTGCTTGAAGCAGTTTATCGGGAATGATATAATACAAAGAAGTATTCTTTGCGAAAGAAAAGGGCTAGAGATAATGAAAAAACTATTTAATCGTATCAGAGACAATGAGGATAATTGGGAAGATTACGACGAGGTTTCCACGGACTGGGATAGGGAGAGCACTGAGGATGTCGAATATTACGAGGAGTCAGAGGAGTACGAGGCAGAGGACGGCGAATATTACGAGGAAACCGATGAGGACAATGAATTTTACATAGAGGCTGAGGAGTACCCCGAGGGGGAGGAAGAGGCTTACATAGAGGCTGAGGAGTACCCCGAGGAGGACGAAGAGGCTTACATAGAGGCTGAGGAGTACCCCGAGGAGGACGAAGAGGCTTACATAGAGGCTGAGGAATATCCCGAGGAGGATGTTGAATATTACGAGTATGCCGAGGAGGACGATGAGGCTTACGCAGAAACTGAGGAGTATCCCGGGGAGGACGATGAATTTTACGAGGATGCTGAGGACTCGAAACGGGGATTGTTGGCATGGTTCCTCCGGATGTCTGTGATGGATAAGGTGATGCTTGGTGCGGGCGCAGGCGTTTTGATTCTTGCCATCATCACCGTTGTTGCACTTTGGAGTTTCCGCAATACAACGGGACAGTATGCAGAGCTTGCTGCGGTGGGCGCGGAACTTGATGGAATTGAAGTCGTCGGCGATGAAGGACTTTTGGCGGTGGCGGATGCAACCATGGCGAAACTTGAGGCCTCCAAGCTTTTGGGTCAGGAGGAGTCAAAGGAGTACGATGAGGCAGCCTACAACAAAGAGGTGACGGTGACGTTAAAGACAGTATCCGTGCAGAAGGATTTGAAAATTAAGTTTGTAAATAAGAGCACAGACAAGCTGATTTCCAATGTTCTTTTTACTGTGACGGTTGATACGGCTGACGGCAAGACAGAAACCTGGTCTGATGATGACATGGATGGCATTATCTACAAGAAAGGCATCACGCCCGGCAGCTATAAAGTGACAGTCAACCCTTTGAGTGATGACAAATATGCGGGATATACTCTGCCTACAGACACGCAGAAGGTGGAAGTCAAAAAGGATATTGCCTATCAGAAGATTGATGTGTCCGATGAGGTAAAGACGGAGTCGGAAATTAATGTGGCTACAGAGGAACAAAAAAAGCAGGAGCAGACAGTGGAATCGTCACTGACTGACACTGTGGAGTGGGTGGAGAGCACTACGGTGACCAGTACATATATCGAGGTTGCCAAGAGTGCAATTACCGATCCCCTGACTTTGGTAAAAAGCGGAACATTTCTGCGTATGGCAAAAGAAGTGAAGATAAGCCCTTCCTCTGCGGCGCTGAAGGTTGGCGGAAACAACCTGACACTCCAGGCGTCATATTCCATGGACAATGTGGTTTCTGTCGGCTGGAGCAGCAGTGATTCCAGTGTGGCAGACGTGGACGTGGATGGCGTGGTGACCCCTGTTTCTGCAGGTACGGCAACCATCATCTGTACCGTGACGGTTTCTGAGGAGACCTCAGAGGGAACGGAAGAAATGGAATACGAAGGCACATGTGAGGTCACCGTGACCGATGAGACCCTCGAATCGGGGACGGGATCCGACAATCCCTCCTCGGGCAATATCAGTCTGGACAAGACGGCGCTGACGGTTTATATCGGCGCATCTTCCACAGTAAAAGCTACTTTGAAAAACAGCTCGACAAGCAGTGTTACGGCGAAATCTTCCGACACAAAGGTTGCCACGGTGGCGGCGGACGGCAAGACGGTCACCATCACGGGTGTCAAGACCGGAACAGCGACGGTCACTGTTTCATATACGGAAGGTGGAGATACTTACTCTGCCACATGCGCAGTGACGGTAAAGAAAAATCCCGCGCAGGATTCCACAACTCTTTTGAAGGACAACAGCGGGAATCAGCTCTATGTGCAGGAAAACGGTTCCTACAGAGAGGCCGTGTATGCGGATTATTATGTGGACGGCACGAAGTTCTTCAAGAAGGGGGAGACCAAGTATACCGGATGGCAGACCTTGGACGGCAAAGTCTATTTCTTTGATGCCTCAGGTAAAAAAGTGACGGGCGAACAGGTCATTCAGGGTGCAAAGTATACTTTTGCCAGCGATGGCTCACTCGTGACCGGTTCGGGCACCATGGGAATCGATGTGTCCAAGCACAACGGCACCATCGATTGGAGCGCTGTCAAAAATTCCGGAGTGTCCTATGTGATTATCCGCTGCGGTTACCGCGGATATACGCAGGGCTCCCTGGTGATTGATCCGAAGTTTGAGACGAATATCAAGGGTGCCACGGCGGCAGGCCTGAAGGTCGGAGTGTACTTCTTCAGTCAGGCAGTGGATGAGGTTGAGGCTGTGCAGGAGGCTTCCTTTGTGTTGGATGCCGTCAAGGGATATAAGATTTCCTATCCTATATTTCTGGATGTGGAGTACAGCGGTGCCTCCGGCAATTCGGGGCGTGCGGACGGACTGGACAAGGCTACCAGAACGGCAGTTTGCAAGGCTTTCTGCGCGACAATCCGTTCCGGCGGTTATACGGCAGGAATCTATGCCAACAAGAGCTGGCTGGAAACGAAACTGGATCCCGGACAGCTCAGCGCCTACAAGATATGGTTGGCACAGTATGCTGCAACACCGACTTACACGGGAAGATATGATTTGTGGCAGTATAAATCCACAGGCAGGGTCAGCGGTATCAGCGGAAATGTCGATATGAACCTCAGCTATCTGGGATATTAAAAATTTAAAAAGAATAAAAGCGATTGGAAAGGCAACGAAAATATGTTATGATATTCCTGTCTCGAAAAAGATAGAAAGGATGTTTGCTTTATGAGAACTTATCTGGTAACCGGAGGCGCCGGCTTTATCGGCTCCAATTACATTCATTATATGTTTAAAAAGTATGGCGACACCATTCGCATCATCAATGTGGACGTGCTCACCTACGCGGGAAATCTGGAAAATCTTAAAGATGTGGAAAACCGGGAGAATTATACCTTTGTGAAGGCGGATATCTGCGACAAGGCAGCAATCGGCAAAATCTTTGGGGAGAACGACATTGACAGGGTGGTGCATTTTGCTGCGGAGAGTCATGTGGACAGAAGCATCAAAAATCCCGAGGTGTTCGTCCAGACCAATGTGCTGGGCACTGCGGTGATGTTAAACTGTGCCAAGGCTGCGTGGGAGCTGCCCGATGGCAGTTTTAAGGCGGATAAAAAGTTTCTTCATGTGTCCACGGATGAGGTGTATGGCAGTCTGCCGGAGGATGAGACGGCATTTTTCTATGAGACGACACCCTATGACCCCCACAGCCCTTATTCGGCGAGCAAGGCAAGCTCGGATACGCTTGTGAAGGCGTATATGGACACATACAAATTCCCTGCCCATATCACGAATTGTTCCAACAATTACGGACCGTACCAGTTCCCAGAGAAATTCATTCCGCTGATGATTAACAACGCGCTGCAGGGCAAAAATCTTCCGGTGTACGGTGACGGCAAGAATGTCCGCGACTGGCTGTATGTTGAGGACCATGCAAAAGCAATCGATATGGTTCAGGAGCAGG
>CAZUAP010000014.1:0-25202 GCA_964617975.1 uncultured Acetatifactor sp.
TCGCTGCAAATGCTGGACTTGAGGGAAGCGTCATCATCAACAAGGTGCGTGAGTCCTCGGTTGGCGTTGGCTTTGATGCACTGAAAGAGGAATATGTTGACATGGTAACCGCAGGTATTCTTGACCCTGCAAAGGTGACCAGAAGCGCACTGCAGAACGCTACCAGCGTGGCAAGTACCCTGCTTACCACCGAGAGCGTTGTGGCAAACATCAAGGAAGAGACACCCGCTGTGCCTGCCGGCGCAGGAATGGGCGGAATGATGTAATACAATAAAAATAGAATAAAAAGTTCTTCAGGCGGAGAATCTCGCATTGCGAGATTCTCTTTTTGTATTAAATTCAGAATATTTCCACGTGATATTTTATTGACACTGCCGGAGACCGTGAATATAATAAAACCATGGAACGGTTGATATCCGTGTGCGCTCCCGGATGATAAGCGTCTGCGGAATGGAGATTCATATGAGAGAAAGAGAATATGAAAAATTATAACAAAATCATATGGTTGGTGTTTTTTATACAGTTGTTTGTGCTTGGCACGATTCTGATTACGTCAAAGGCAGATGCACTCCCGCTCACCAGCGGAGAGGTTCTTGATTTTAATGAGGGCTGGTCGCTTCTGCGCGAAGATGGCTCTGAGGTTCCCATTGACCAAATGCCATATCTCACCACCAGCGAACCATATGAAATTGTGATTCTGAAAAATTACATACCGGAGGAAAACTGGGGTAAAACCCTGTCTTTTTTGTCTGCGGACAAGACACTGCGCATTACGGTGGATGGCGAGGAAGTTTATACCTTTGGTTTAAACGATGAGAGACTGTTCGGACACACGCCCGGCAGTATTATGGTTTTTGCGGATATCCCGGAGGACTGCGTGGAGGGTGAGATAGAGATAGAAATGCAGTCGCCCTATGCGGATTACGCCACTTATTTTACGTCGATGACTCTCGCCGACAGGGATGCATCCATTTTGCATTTTATTCAGCAGAAAACGGTGTACGTCGGATGTAGTCTGCTGATTCTGGTGATAGGAGTTGTGTTCCTGATTTTTGCTGCCATTCAAAAGAAGTCCCATCGAAATGCGGATGGCATTGAGAAAATCGCATTTTATCTGCTCCTTTTTGGCATCTATTATCTGATAGAGACCAAAATTCTGGTTATGTTTGGATGCAATCAGAACGTATGCTCCAATTTGGTCTTTATGATTTTGATGACTGCCCCCTTGTTTTTTGAGGCATATTACTGTGAATTGCAGTCGTCGTTGGGGCAGTGGCTGAAACTTTTGATGTGTGCCAACTTTGCCAACATTACTTTTCAGTTGGTGATGCAGCTCACCAACCAGATGGATTTCCTTGAGATGGCTTTTCTGTCCCATGGGCTTTTGTTTATCTTGATTGTTATAGTTGGAGCCTACTATGTCCGGCTGCTTATCCAGGAGCGGAACATCAAGAATTTTACGCAGGCGGCAGGCGTCTTTTTCATGTTTCTGGGTGCGTTGGTCGATATCGTGCGAGCCTATACCCTGAAGGTTGGAGATTTGGGAAAATACAGCCGATATGGGACATTCATTTATGCGGTCTGCATACTGGTGTATTATATGCAGCACATGATTCTTGAACAGGTGGAATTTGCGGAGAAAGCCAAAAATGATGCGATTGCTGCCAATCTGGCAAAAAGCAGGTTTGTTGCAAATATGTCCCATGAGATACGCACACCCATCAATGGAATTTTGGGGATGAACTCCATATTGCTGAAGGAATGCCATGACAGCGAATTGCGGGAGTATGCCGTCAATATCCAGAGCGCAGGCAATGTGCTGCTCTCTATAATCAATGATATTCTGGATATCTCTAAAATTGAATCCGGCAAGATGGAACTGATGCCGGTGCAATATGAGGTGTTTTCTGTCCTGAACGACTGTTACAATATGACTTTGGGCAGGGCGGAGGACAAGTCCCTGAATTTTATCATGAGGGTGGATAAAACCCTTCCGTCTGTGCTGTATGGTGATGAAGTGAGAGTGAGGCAGATTATCAACAACCTTCTGTCCAATGCCGTAAAATACACGAGAGAAGGCGGCGTGGTTCTGAGCATCAGGGAACAGGGGCGTACAGCGGACAGCATTAAACTGTTGATTGAGGTACATGATACCGGTATGGGAATCAAGCAGGAGGACATACCGCGGTTGTTTGAAGCATTTTCCCGCCTTGAGGAGGACAAGAACCGCAACATTGAGGGAACGGGACTGGGGCTGAATCTGACGAAACATCTGGTGGAAAAGATGGATGGAGAGCTTTCGGTGGAGAGCGTGTACGGGGAGGGTTCCTGTTTCTCGGTGCTGCTGCCCCAAAAAGTTATTGATGGAACGCCGATTGGCGATTTCGAGGAGAAATATCAGAAAAGAATCGCAGTAGATGAGGAGAAACATATTGAGCTTGTTGCGCCGGACGCCAGAATTTTGGTGGTGGATGACGTGGCTATGAATCTGAAGGTGGTCAAGGGACTGCTGAAGACGACACAGATTACAATCGACACGGCAGGGAGCGGGCAGGAATGTCTGAAATGTATAAAGGAGACGAAATACGATATCATCTTTTTGGACCATATGATGCCTGAGATGGACGGTGTGGAGACGCTACATAAAATGAAACTCCTGACTGCCAATCCCAATGCGCAGACCCCGGTGATTATGTTGACAGCCAACGCCATTGTGGGAGCTAAGGAGGAATATCTGCAGGAAGGCTTTACAGGTTATCTGGCGAAACCGGTTCGGGAGACAGACCTGCTGGAGGCTCTCAGAAAATACCTTCCCTCGGACAAGGTCAGGGTGACGGAACATAGGGTGGTTCCCGGGAAGGAAACCCAAGCGGTTCCGATGCCAGAGGATAGTGCGATGCTGGATGAGACATTGGGCATGGAGTACTGCGGCAACGACCGGAAATTGTACAGAGAGGTTCTCAAAAGTTATGCGGAGGAGGACAAGAGCGGCGAACTTCGGAAGTTTTTTGATGCACAGGACTGGGAGAATTACAAGATTGTGATTCATTCTGTCAAGAGTGTCTCGCTGTCCATCGGCGCCAAGAAACTGGCGGAGCACGCCGGAGCGTTGGAGATGGCGGCAAAAAATGAGGATTTGGATTATATCCGCCTGCATCACGACAACGTGATGAAAGAGTATAGCGAAGTGATTCAATTTATAAAAGAAAATTACATAAAAGAAAACTACTAAACATTCCTATTGACAGATACCCCTGGGAGGTATATATTTATAGCAAATACCCCACAGGGGTATTTTTGACGCTTTTATGCCGCAGGCATTTGGGGAGGTGGAGGAATGAGTGGAAAGCAGGAATGCTGTTGTGAGAAAACAACGATGCGGTCAGAGGAGGAACAGAAAAGTCTGCTCAACCGTCTGAATAGGATTGAGGGTCAGATTCGGGGAATAAAGGGCATGATAGAGAGGAATGCTTATTGTGCAGATATCCTTGTTCAGTCGGCAGCCGTGAACGCAGCCGTGAATTCTTTCAACAGGGAATTGTTGGCAAGCCATATTCGTTCCTGTGTAGTGAGGGATATCCGGGACGGAAAGGACGAGGTCGTCGATGAACTGGTTGCCACTATGCAGAAGTTGATGAAATAATGAGTGTTAGCGAGCGGGAGCAGGCGGAGCCTGTTCATCGTGAGCGGCGAATGGCTATCACAAGCTCTGCTTGTGATATAAGAAGATTTTGCGCAGAGAGATATGCAGAAATGAGGATTACAATGAGACAATTTAATGTAACCGGGATGAGCTGCGCGGCGTGCAGCACCCGGGTGGAAAAGGCTGTTCTGAATGTGAATGGTGTCACGTCGTGTTCGGTGAGCCTTTTGACGAATTCCATGGGTGTGGAGGGCACTGCGGACAGCAGGGACATTATTGCGGCTGTGGAGCAGGCAGGGTATGGTGCGACAGAGAAAGGCACAAATTCAGATGCACATATAGGACTTGCCGACGAAGATGCCCTGAAGGACCGTGAAACGCCGGCACTGCGGCGGCGCCTGATTGCGTCGGTAGTTTTTTGGCTGGTGCTGATGTATTTTTCCATGGGGCATGATATGTGGGGGTTCCCGCTGCCAAAATGGTTTGACGGAAATTGTATCGCCAAGGGATTGGTCCAGCTGTTGCTGTCCGCCATCGTCATGGTCATAAACCAGAAATTTTTTATCAATGGATTCAAGGGACTGATACATCGTGCACCGAATATGGATACCCTTGTGGCGCTGGGCTCTATGGCATCCTTTGTGTGGAGCACCTATGCCCTGTTTGCCATGACGGATGCACAGCTTCATGGTACAACGGAGCAGGTGATGAGCTATATGCACGAATTCTACTTTGAGTCTGCCGCAACGATTTTGACGTTGATTACTGTCGGCAAAATGCTGGAAGCGCATTCCAAGGGAAAGACGACGGACGCATTGAAGGGGCTGATGAGGCTTGCGCCCAAGACTGCCGTCCTGCTGAAAGGCTCGGACAATGGACAGGACAATGAGAATGAAACTGCCTCCATGGAAGTGACTGTGCCCATAGAGCAGGTGCAAAAAGGAGATATCTTCGTGGTGCGCCCTGGCGAGAGCATACCGGTGGACGGTATTATCCTTCAAGGTGCCACTGCGGTAAATGAGTCTGCGCTGACGGGCGAGAGCATACCGGTGGACAAGGCAGAGGGGGACATGGTCTCGGCAGCTACAATCAACCAGTCCGGCTTTATCAAATGTGAAGCCACAAGAGTGGGAGAGGACACCACACTCTCCCAGATTATACGGATGGTCAGTGATGCGGCGGCTACGAAAGCGCCGATTGCAAAAATCGCAGATAAGGTATCGGGAGTGTTCGTGCCGGTGGTCATTGCCATAGCTATCCTTACGATTGCCATATGGCTGCTTGCGGGGGAAACATTTTCCTTTGCATTGGCAAGAGGCATCTCCGTGTTAGTCATAAGCTGTCCCTGTGCGCTGGGTCTCGCCACACCAGTGGCAATCATGGTGGGAAACGGTGTCGGAGCAAGACATGGCATTTTGTTTAAGACGGCAGCCTCTCTGGAGCAGGCGGGCAAGACCGCTATCGTTGCTTTAGATAAGACGGGAACCATCACGTGCGGTGAGCCTGTGGTGACGGATATCCTGTCGGCGGAGGGATTTACGGACAGGGAGCTTTTGCTGGTTGCAGGAGCATTGGAGCAAAAGAGTGAGCATCCGCTGGCGAGAGCGGTTATGAAAAAGGTGGAGGAAGAAAATATCACTCCGGAAGACGTCACAGATTTCCGCGCACTGCCGGGCAACGGACTTATGGCTGTGCTGCAGGGAGAAAAGGCAGCCGGCGGCAGCGTGAAATTTATCGACAGTGAATATTCCATTCGTGATGAACTAAAAAAGAAAGCGGATTTCCTTGCCGAGAACGGAAAAACACCTCTGGTTTTTGCAAAAGGAGGCAGAATTGCCGGAATCATAGCTGTGGCAGACGTGATTAAGGAGGACAGTCCCCGGGCGGTGCGGGAGTTGAGAAATCTGGGCATCCGGGTTGTCATGCTGACGGGAGACAATGAAAAGACGGCGAAGGCAATCGGGAATCAGGCAGGTGTGGATGAGGTGATTGCCGGCGTGCTCCCGGAGGGCAAGGAAAATATCGTCAGAAAACTTCAGGAACAGGGCAAAGTGGCTATGGTGGGTGACGGTATCAACGATGCCCCGGCGCTGACCAGAGCGGATACCGGTATCGCCATCGGAGCCGGAACCGATGTGGCAATCGATGCGGCAGATGTGGTGCTCATGAGGAGCAGACTCAGTGATGTGCCTGCGGCAATCCGCTTGAGCAGGGCGGCACTCAGGAATATCCATCAGAATCTGTTCTGGGCGTTCTTTTATAATGTCAT
This sequence comes from uncultured Acetatifactor sp., assembly GCA_964617975.1. Classification (GTDB taxonomy): domain Bacteria; phylum Bacillota; class Clostridia; order Lachnospirales; family Lachnospiraceae; genus Acetatifactor. The sequence continues at coordinate 5,913 of CAZUAP010000014.1, forward strand.
TGGTATCCCGCTGGCAGCAGGCATATGGATTCCGTTGTTCGGATGGAAACTGAATCCCATGTTCGCGGCGGCTGCCATGAGCCTGTCCAGCTTTTGCGTGGTTTCCAATGCACTGCGACTGAATTTCTGTAAAATTTATGGTAAAAAGCATGATGAAAGCCAAGATAACCATAATAACAACTATGGGCCTGCGGCTCAAAGTTTGCAGGCTGAGAAAAAGGGCATGGTTATTAATAATAATATAAAGGAGAAAAAAATTATGAAGAAGACAATGAAAATTGAGGGTATGATGTGTGGACATTGTGAGGCGAGGGTCAAGAAGGCTCTTGAGGCGATTGACGGGGTGGATGAGGCAATCGTCAGCCATCAGGACAAATCGGCGGTTGTCACTCTGAATGCAGAGGTGAGTGACGAGACGCTCAGACAGGCGGTGGAGGCTCAGGATTACCAGGTTCTTTCCATTCAGTAAAATTTCCGCCACGCCGAAAATTTCCTGTGGCAGATGCCATGTAAGTGTGGTACAATCAACGGTGAGTGTTGTCCGTATAGCGCTCAATTTTTGCGCGTGAGGAACTTTCATGACCAGTCTGCAAAAAGATATCAAATGGTTTATACAACAGAAGATATATGTGCTGGCGCTCATTTTGACAGCAGCCTGCAGCTACGGATATGCCATTGTGCAGCCGAGTATCGGCATTGATGATACGGCGGTTTCACTGTATCTGGAAGATGGGCTGGAGGTAGTCATGGGGCGTTGGACTATTTTCTGGCTGAATAAGCTGTTCCATGTCTCCGATTTTGCTCCGTTTATGACGGAGCTTATTGGCGTACTGTTTCTGATGCTGGCGGCCACGCTGTTCAATGTGCTTCTCAGGCGGCTTTCGGGTGGACGGGTGAGCACCCTGGCATCCACGGCTTTTGCGTGCGCCTTTATCTCCAACCCCATCATCAGCGAAGTGTTTGTCTATTATTGGCATGACGGCGTGGGGCTGGGTTACGTGCTGACGGCGCTGGCGCTTTTGTGTTTTCACGGCGGCATGGTGAATGAGGGCAGACAAAAGATATTGCACTTTGGCGGCAGTCTGCTGCTAGTCTGGGCGGCGGTTGGCTGTTATGAATCTTTTTTAATTCTCTATATACTTGGAATCCTTGTGGTGCTGTTTTTGTGGGGAATGGAGGACCGGGAACGGCTGAAGGTTTCCACGGTGCTTGGGTATCTTCTGATGGGAGCACTGTTGACTGTGGGCTGTGTACTGCTGCGCAGCATGATGATATCCCTGACCACAGAGCTTTTCCATCTGCGGGGAGTGCTGGAACAGGTGAAACAGGAACGGCGCGGCATCGTGGAAATGTTGACGCTTTTTAGCGATGGCGGGATGGACAATCTGGTTATGCTGATAAAGCGTTTTTGGGTGGTTTATCATTTGAATGCGGTGGTATATCTCCCGGTGACGGTCTATGAACTGGCTGTGTTTATCTTCGGGATTGCAAGTGTGATTCTCGCGGTGAGACAGCGTAAAATCTGGTATCCGTTTCTGTTTGTGGGGATGCTGATTGCACCTTTTTTGCTGACACTGGCAGAGATGCGGCTTACTTATTATCGCTCATGTCAGTATCTCCCCTTTTTTGCCGCTGTCGGCGTTTGGCTTTTGTGCCGGAGCCTGACCGGAGGGGAGCATCCGCGGAGGTGGATTGGCTGGTGTGTGGGCCTGGGGGCGGTTATTTTGATTTGGAATCAGGCGGAGTTTATGAACCGCAGCTTTTATACGGATTACAAAAAATACGAGACCACCAAAGAGATGCTTTGCGAGATTGCCTACGAGATAGAGCGCGATTACGGCACGGAGACGCCGGTGATTTTTTCGGGACATTACAGTACGCCCTATGAGCTTGTAAAAGACTATTATGTGTCCTATGGTTCCTGGCAGTACCGGTGGATAGCTACAATCACAGATAAGATTGATTCCCATTTGAAAGAAAAATATTTTTCCGTCTGGGGTTACAGCTTTATCGGAGAGGCAAATTTCCCCATGATTCAGTGGGCGTTTGATGCGTTTGACGGAACAAACCGTGAGATGATGAATTTCCTCGAAATGCACGGACATTCCTTCCAGCTGGTGACGGATCCGGATGTTATACAACAGGCGGATGAGATAGCCGTGGATATGCCGGGCTGGCCGGCGGAGGGATCTATCGCAGAGCAGGACGGATATATTCTCGTACATATCATGGATTAAAAGATGGTTGACTGTGTTTTTTATTGGGACTGCAGAATGGAGGAGAAAAATGGCACAGAACGGGCGGGAAACGCTTCCGGAAATTGAAGAATGTCAGACCTTGCTGCTGGATAATGCTGCTCCACAGGATGTGCAGGAGACAGATATAAGCGAGGCGTGCGGCATGGTGCTGGCGGAGACGGTATACGCCGATATGCCTGTGCCTCCGTACCCCAAGTCGGCAATGGACGGTTATGCAGTCTGTGCGGCTGATTTGGAGGGCGCCACCAAAGAAAATCCGGTCAAACTGCGGGTCAAGGGACAGCTTTTTGCTGGAGACTACGATGAAATCCCCTATGAGAAGGGAACCGCAGTGCGGATTATGACCGGGGCTTTTGTGCCGGAGGGTTACGATGCCGTGGTACGGCAGGAGGACACGGACTACGGGGAGAGTGTGGTGAGTGTCTGCGTGACGGCAAAGCCCTTTTCCAATTATTGTAAAGTGGGAGAGGACATCCAAAAGGGAGATGTGGTGGTGAGACAGGGGACGAGACTGAGCCCTGTTCACATCGGACTGCTGGCAGGCATCGGCAGGGAAAAAATCCTTGTATACCGTCCCGTGAGGGTGGCAATCCTCTGTACCGGGACGGAGCTCGCCGAATTGGGACAGCCCTTGGCGAAGGGGAAAATTTACAATAACATCGCTTATATACTGGCTGCGGGCATCCGCAGGGAAGGGTTGCAGGTTGTCTGTGTAAGAAATTGCGCGGATGAGGAGCAGTTTCTCACCGAACAGTTAAACGAGGCTCTTGAGATTTCGGATTTGGTTATCACCACCGGCGGAGTCTCCGTGGGCAAAAAGGACATCGTGCCCGATGTGCTGCGCAATATACAGGCACAAATCTTGTTTCGGAGAGCAAATATCCAGCCCGGCACGCCTACCACGGCGAGCGTAAAGGACGGTAAAATTATTCTCAGCCTCTCGGGCAATCCCTATGCGGCACTGGTGAATTTTGAAATTTATTTTTGGCATCTTGCGGCGAAGATGATGCACCATGAGAGCTTTGATACAGTCAAGGGGACGGCGGTACTGCAGAGCGAATACTCGAAGGTGAACCGTGTGCGGCGTCAGCTCAGAGCCCGCGCGGAGGACGGGAAGGTCTATCTGCCCACGGAAATACACGCATCCTCTGTGATACATAATCTCACGGAGTGCAACTGCTTTATTGATTTGGAGCCGGGCCGTCAGGTGCAGGTTGGCGACAGCGTGCGCATCCGCTACATCAAAGGGATGTAGTGCGCAAAAAAATTTGATTAAAGTGTTGAATGGAATAGAAAAGATGGTGGAGTTGAGTGTTGGCGTTCTTGCCGGCGGCAAGAGCACCAGAATGGGACAGGACAAGGCACTTTTGCAGCTGGAGTCCAAAAGATTCATAGACCGTATCTGTGAGGAACTTGGCGGTTTCTCACAGGTGCTTATTTCTGCTGCCCGGAAGGGAGTCTACGAGGATACCGGACTGCAGGTGGTTTACGATGAGCGGAACAATGTGGGTCCCATGGAGGGCATCTACCAGATTTTAGCCCATGCCGAGCAGGAATATGTGTTTATCTGCGCTGCGGATATGCCGTTTATCAAGAAAGAGCTCGTGGAGTATATGGCGGAGTTTATCTCCTCGGACTATGACTGCTATTGCCTTGTGGACGAGGAGCATATTCATCCTTTGTGTGCCATCTATTCCAAAAAGATGCTGGATGTCATCAAGGCGCAGATAGAGAGCGGCAATTACCGGCTGCTGAATGTGCTTAGAGCCGTCCGCACCAAATACATTCGTCTGGAGACCACCTGCTTTGACAAGCGCGTGGTGCGCAATATCAACACCAGACAGGAATATGCCCGACTGGTGCTTCCGCTGGTGTTTTGCGTCAGCGGCATCAAAGACAGCGGCAAGACCGGATTGATTATCAAACTGATTAATGAATTCATCAGGGAGAATTATTCGGTTGCGGTCATCAAGCATGACGGTCATGAATATGTCATGGACTACGAGGGAACGGACACTTGCCGTTTCCGCCAGGCGGGAGCGGTGTGCAGTGCGATTTTTTCCGACACACAATATTCCGTAAACTGTGCACAAAAAGCGGATATCGAGACGATGCTTTCCCTGTGCCGGGATGCGGATGTGGTGATAATCGAAGGAATGAAACATTCTCCTTATCCCAAAGTGGAAGTGGTGCGGCAGGCAAAATCCGCTGCGCCGGTCTGTGACGAAGATTCACTGATTTGCATAGCAACCGATGTGGTATCCCAGGAAGATGTGAAGTGCCCGGTGTTTGGCATGGACGACATTCAGGGGATTTTTTTGCGCGTAAAAAAATATTTCGGTTTGACAGATGAGGAAATAAACACATGAAACTGATAAAGACTCAAGATGCGGTAGGACAGGTGCTCTGCCATGACATCACACAGATTATCCCGGGGGTAGTGAAGGACGCGGTGTTCCGCAAGGGACATATCGTGACCGAGGAGGACATTCCGGTACTTTTATCTGTAGGCAAAGAGCATCTCTATGTGTGGGAGAAAAAAGAAGGGATTCTCCATGAAGATGAGGCTGCCGCAGTGCTCAGAGACATCTGTATCAACGAGCATATGTCTGCAACAGAGCCCAAAGAGGGCAAAATTGAAATCCGTGCGGAGGCGGACGGACTGCTCAAGATTCGCTCGGACAGACTCCGCGCGGTCAATCGTCTCGGAGAGATGATGATTGCAACGATACACGGCAATTTTCCCGTGAAGAAAGGCGACAAAATCGCTGCCACCAGAATTATTCCTCTGGTGATTGAGGAAACAAAAATGGAACAGGCAAAGACGGCAGCAGGGGAAGAACCGCTGCTGGAGATTTTGCCCTTTTCCCACGCGAAGGTCGGCATTGTGACCACCGGAAGTGAAGTTTTTAAGGGACGAATCGAAGATGCCTTCGGACCTGCAATCAGAGGAAAACTCGCAGAGTATGACACAGAAGTTGTGGGACAGAAAATCGTGGACGACAACCAACAGGACATCGTGGAGGCGATTGACAGCTTTATAAAGCAGGGCGTGGATTTGGTGCTGTGTACCGGAGGAATGAGCGTAGACCCGGATGACAGAACCCCCGGAGCCATCAAAGCCTATGGGGCCGAGATAGTGTCCTACGGCGCGCCGGTGTTGCCGGGAGCCATGTTCCTGCTGGCATATTATCAGGCAGGAGAAAAAAGAGTGCCAATCATGGGACTGCCAGGCTGCGTCATGTATGCCAAACGAACCGTGTTTGACCTGATGCTGCCGCGGATATTGGTGGGTGAACGCTTAGTGCCCGAGGACATCAGCATTTACGGCGAGGGCGGACTGTGCCTGAACTGCCCGACCTGCCATTTCCCCAACTGCGGATTTGGCAAACAAAGCATATGACAAGGAGAGAGACATGGGAGAATTTACGCATTTTGACAGCGAGGGAAACGCCATCATGGTGGACGTGACAGCCAAGGAAGACACAGAACGCATTGCCATAGCGGAAGGCTGTATCAAAGTGAATGAAGAAGTATTCCGGGCGATTGCAAACCATACAGCCGCCAAAGGTGACGTTCTGGGCACTGCCAGAATTGCCGGCATCATGGCAGCCAAAAAAACCTCAGACCTCATTCCCATGTGCCATCCGCTGATGCTCACCAAAGTGACCATCGATTTTAATATGGAAACAGAAACTTCGATGGAAATATCAATCTACCAAATCAGATGCCGCTGCACAGCGAAACTGCGCGGCAAGACCGGCGTGGAGATGGAAGCACTCACAGGAGTCAGCGTAGCGCTGCTCACCATCTACGACATGTGCAAAGCCATAGACAAAAGCATGGAACTCTCCGCTATCCACCTGCTCGAAAAAATTGGAGGCAAAAGCGGACACTATGTCAACCCATACTGAAAAAAAACCAACACTACAATAATCAAACAAGAAAAGGAAACATATACCATGAACATGAATAAAAAACTTAAGAAATTCTCAACCACTGTTATCACTGCAACCATGCTTGCTGCAGCCCTCCTTACCACCGGCTGCGGCTCCAAGACTGACGCCGACATCCAGATTGACGCAGACCAGCTTGAGGCAGCCAAGACTTCCACAGAACAGCTTGCATCTGAGCAGACTGCTGAACCGACCGCAGAACAGGAACCCGTGGAACTGACCATCCTGGCAGCAGCATCCCTGACCGATGTCTGCAACGAGATTAAGACCCTCTATGAGGAGGCAAACCCCAACGTGACACTCAACTTCTCCTACGGCAGCTCAGGAGCGCTCCAGACCCAGATTGAAGAAGGTGCACCCGCGGATGTTTTCTTCTCCGCCGCAACCAAACAGATGACCGCTCTGGACGAGGAAGGACTCATGAATTCCGATTCCATTGTCAACCTGCTCGAGAATAAAATTGTACTGATTGTTCCCGCAGACAGTGACACCGACTTAAGCTCCTTCGAGGAAGTTGCCACAGACAAAGTTACCATGATTGGACTGGGCGAGCCGGAGAGCGTTCCCGTGGGACAATATTCCGAGGAAGTATTTACCTCTCTGAATATTCTGGATGCAGTGAAAGCCAAGGCAAACTACGGCTCTGACGTGCGCACTGTTCTCTCTTGGGTGGAGACCAGCGCTGTGGACTGCGGAATAGTATATGCTACCGATGCCTATACTTCAGAGAATGTCAAGATTGTAGCCGAAGCTCCCGAAGGCTCCTGCAAACAGGTTATCTACCCCGCAGGCGTGGTGAAGGCAAGCGAAAATGCCGATGCAGCAGAGGCATTTGTAGAATATCTGCAGACAGAGGACACCCTGACGCTCTTTGAGAGCTATGGTTTCTCCAGAGTAGAGTAAGAAACGGGGTACAAAAATGGACTACTCACCTTTGTGGATTTCGGTGAAGGTGGCGGTGACCGCCACCATCTTCACCTTCTTTTTGGGACTGCTGGCTGCAAGGCTGGTGGTCTCTTTGGGCAAAATTAAGGGCCTGATTGACGGTGTATTCTCCCTGCCCATGGTGCTGCCGCCCACGGTGGTAGGCTTTTTCCTGCTGGTGCTTTTCGGCAAAAACAGCCCTCTCGGAAAGCTGCTGGAACGGATGGGCGGGACCGTGCTCTTTACCTGGCAGGGGGCGGTGATTGCGGCGGTGGTAGTGGCATTTCCCATCATGTACCGCACGGCTAGAGGAGCGCTGGAACAGGTGGACCCCAACCTTATTCATGCGGCAAGAACCCTGGGAATGTCGGAGACAGCTATCTTTTTCCGCATTCTGCTCCCGGTGGCGCGGCCCGGCATCATGGCGGCCACCATTCTGGCTTTTGCCAGAGCGCTGGGAGAGTTCGGTGCCACAGTGATGATTGCCGGCAATATCCCCGGCAGAACCCAGACCATGTCCATCGCGGTCTATACCGCCATGCAGAGCGGCAACCGGGAACAGGCATACAAATGGGTGGCGATTATCATGCTGATTTCCTTTGTGACCATGTTTTTGATGAATTACACAGTGGAACGGATAGGCTCCAAATCCGGGAAACAGGTTAAGGAGGAAGCGTGATGTCCTTATATGTGGATATAGAGAAAACCTGCGGAGATTTTAAGCTCAAGGTTCAATTTGAGACACAGGACGAAGTCTTTGCCATTCTGGGAGCCTCCGGCTGTGGGAAAAGCCTGACCTTAAAATGTATTGCAGGAATCGAGAAACCGGACAGCGGGATAATCAAGCTGGACGACGAGATTTTGTTTGATTCGCAGAAACATATCAATGTGCCTGCCAGAAAGAGAAACATCGGCTATCTGTTTCAGGATTACGCCCTGTTTCCCAATATGACGGTTTTGGACAATATTATGTGCGGCGCGAGAGATAAACAGCTTGCGGAAGAATATGTGCGCCGCTTTTATCTGGAGGGCAAGGAGAGACTTTATCCGAGACAGCTCTCGGGCGGTCAAAAACAGCGTGTTGCACTGGCGAGGATGCTGGCGGCACAGCCCAGATATCTGCTTTTGGACGAACCGTTTTCGGCACTGGATAATTACCTGAAATCCCAGCTGGAGCGGGAACTCATGGAACTTATGGAGAACTACGGCAAGCGTGTGATTCTGGTATCCCATGACAGAAATGAAGTGTACAGGCTCACAGACCGGATTGCGGTCGTGGAGGAGGGCAAGGTGGTGGATATTCGCCCGAAAAAGGAGCTCTTTGACGCACCCCGCACCTTGGCTGCAACACTGCTTACGGGATGCAAAAATGTGAGCAGGCTGGAATACCGGACGGAGGGCATATATGCCCTGGACTGGGGGATTTACCTGCATACGACTACACCGGACGCGGCTGCCTTTCCTTACCGCTATGCGGGTGTGCGCGCACATTATTTTGAACCAACAGAAAATATGTGTTATAATGGCATGGAATGTGAAATCATCCGGGAGGTGGAGGACACCTTTTCCATGGTCGTGCTTTTTCGCAATAAAAATGCAGAGGTCACCGGAGATTATTCGATTCTCACTGCGGAATTTTCCAAGGAGGAATGGAAGGAGCTGCGCGCCGGGACAGTGGAATGCGGTAAGGCACTGCGGCTGGCGATTCCCGGGGAGAGAATCATTTTGATGGAGAAATAAATGCAGGACAATTTTGGACGAACTATCGACTATCTGAGAATATCCGTGACAGACAAATGTAACCTGCGGTGCAGATATTGTATGCCGCCGGAGGGAGTTGCCGCCATGTCCCATGCAGAAATTCTCACTTTGGAGGAACTTTCGAGAGTGGTGGGTATCATGGCGGAGCTCGGCATCCGGAAAGTACGCTTTACCGGCGGAGAACCTCTGGTGCGCAAAAATCTAATAAAGCTGATTGAGGACGTTCACGGCATGGAAACAATCCGTGACATAGGCATCACCACCAACGGCGTGCTGCTTGAGGAGGTGCTGCCGAACCTGAAAAGGGCGGGCGTGACGGCGGTCAATATCAGCCTGGACACGGTAAATCCCGCAACCTTCCGGGAGATTACCGGAGTGGATGCCTGTGAGCGCGTGCTCTCAGCAATCAAATGTGCGGCGGAGTCGGGCATACGCACCAAAATCAACTGCGTACCCTGCAGAGAGTGGAATGAATCAGAGCTTCCAGAGGTCGCTGCATTGGCACATAACTTTCCGGTGGATGTGCGCTTTATTGAGCTGATGCCTGTGGGATGCGGCAGACAGTTCCACGGAATCCCCACGGGGGAGGTGCTGGAGAGGCTGGAGCGCAATTTTGGCAAAGGAGTGCCCATTTCGGGGAAAACTGCGGAAGGAATCCGTGGAAACGGTCCGGCGCAATATTATGAATTTCAGGGCTTTCAGGGCAAAATCGGATTTATCAGCCCCATGTCCCATAAATTCTGTGGGGAGTGCAACCGCATCCGTCTCACGGCGGAGGGACGATTGAAATTATGTCTGCATTATAATACCGGCATAGATTTGAGAGCTCTTTTGCGAAACGGCGAGTCGGATTCGGTAATCAGGGACGCCATTCTGGACGCGGTGAAAGCCAAGCCAAAGGCACATGATTTTGAACATATGCTGTCGGAGGGGGCGGTGCAGGATTCGGACAGCCGCAGAATGGTACAGATTGGCGGATAAATGCAGATAAATGCGGATAATCGGAGGATAGATTCGGATGGGCAAAGTGGTTGCAGTATGTATCAGTGAGCAAAAAGGTACAGCCAAGCAAAATATTGGCAAGTGCCGTTTCATAGAAAATTACGGATTGGAGAAGGATGCCCATGCGGGCAACTGGCACAGACAGGTGAGCCTTCTGTCCTATGAGGAGGTGGAGAAATTCCGCCGAAGGGGTGCTGATGTAGCAGACGGTGCCTTCGGGGAAAACCTCCTCGTGGAGGGCTTTGATTTTAAGACCTATCCGGTGGGCACGATTTTTAAATGTAATGACGTGGTGCTGGAGATTACCCAGATTGGCAAAAAATGCCACTCCGAGTGTGAGATTTTTCAGATGGTGGGCGACTGCATCATGCCTAGAGAGGGCGTGTTTGCAAAAGTGCTCCACGGAGGAGTCATCTGCGTGGGCGATGAATTGAGCCGGGTATACCGGGCGGGCATCATCACGGCCAGTGACAAGGGAAGTGCCGGAGAGCGGGAAGATTTAAGCGGTCCGGCAATCCGTGAAATGCTGGAGGAACAAGGGTATGACGTGGTCAGTGCCAAGGTGCTGCCGGACGATGAGGACGCCCTGTATCAGGAGATGGTGCGGCTGGCGGACGAGGAGAAGGTGGATGCGATTTTTACCACCGGAGGAACGGGGTTATCCCCCCGGGATAATACGCCGGAGGCAACCATGCGGGCAGCCACGAAAAATGTTCCCGGCATCGCGGAGGCAATTCGGGCTTACAGCCTGAAAATTACACCCAGAGCGATGTTGAGTCGGGCGGTGAGTGTTATGAGGAACCAGACTTTGATTATCAATCTTCCGGGAAGTCCCAAAGCGGTGAGGGAGAGCTTGGAATTTGTTCTGCCCTCCGTAGGACACGGGGTTGAAATAATGAAAGGAGAAACAAAAGAATGTGCAAGAAAGTAGTAAAATTAATGGGGGTACTTGGAGCGTTGGGATGCCTCCTGACAGGCTGCGGCTCACAGAGCAGTGACAGCGATGCAGTTTTGACGAGCGAGGAAACCACAGTTCAGACAGAGGAGACGACGCAGGAGTCAGAGACTCAGACGGAGCCGGAATCGGATGTGGAGACTATCCGTGTGGCATCCTTGAAAGGCCCCACTTCCATCGGAATGGTGAAGATGATGAAGGACAATGATGGAAGTTATGATTTCGGCATCTATACGGCAGCAGACGAAATTGTTCCCCTGGTGGTGAAGGGTGATGTGGATATCGCCAGCATCCCTGCCAACCTTGCGGCAGTGTTATATCAAAAGACGGAAGGGCAGGTTCAGGTGCTTGATATCAACACCCTCGGCGTGCTCTATGTGGTGAGCTTTGACGAGAATCTTCAATCTATTGCAGATTTGAAGGATAAAACAGTTTATATGACAGGCAAAGGCACAACGCCGGAATATGCTTTGAATTATATTCTTTCTCAGAATGATATGAGTCAGGACGACCTGACAATCGACTTTAAATCCGAGGCGACAGAAGTGATTTCCGCCCTGAAAAATGATACCGGTGCAGTGGCAGTGCTGCCTCAGCCCTATGTGACGGTTGCCAAGACACAGTTGGAGGGACTTGTGACCAACATCAGTCTGGCAGAGGAATGGCCGGATATGGTGACTGGTGTTACGATTGTCAACAAGCAGTTTGCAGAGGAGCATCCCGATGCAGTGGAGAAGTTTTTGGAGGAACAGCTTGCCAGCGTGGATTATGTGAACGCCAACGTGGAGGAGATGGCGCAGGCTGTGGAGGAGTTCGACATTGTCAAGGCAGCCGTGGCACAGCAGGCCATCCCTGAGTGCAATCTGGTATGTATTCAAGGGGAATCGATGAAGGAACAGCTTCAGAATTATCTGACGGTTTTGTATGAGCAGGATGCTTCTTCGGTGGGCGGACAGCTTCCGACAGATGATTTTTATTATGAATAATGCTTATGAAAAAGCGGAAACTTAAATGGATTGTAATTACTGCTTTTTGGCTCTTGTTGTGGCAGATTGTCTATCTGTTGGTGAACGAGCCCCTGTTCCTCACCGGTCCGATTGAGACGGCGGAAAGTCTGATAAGACTTCTCGGACAGGGCAGCACCTATGGCATTCTGCTGCAGACGACTGCCAAGATTATGGGAGGATTTTTGCTGGCACTGGCGCTTGCGCTGGTGACAGCATTTTTGGCATGGAGGATTCCTATTGTCCGGGAAGGACTGACCCCAATGCTCTCCTTTGCCAAGTCCGTGCCCATTGCATCTGTGATTATCTTGCTGCTGGCGTGGTTTTCTTCGTCGAGAATTGCAGCGTTTGTGGCGGGCTTTGTGGCATTTCCGATTCTCTATTTCGAGATGCTGTCTGCCTTTGATAATCTGGATGCAGAGATATTGGAGATGCTGCAGGTATACAGGGTTCCTTTTGGCAGGAGGCTGCGGTATGTGTATCTGCCCGCGGTCTGTGACAGGCTGGAGGCGTCTCTTAGGATTGCAGTGGGAATGTGCATCCGGGCGGGCGTGGCAGCGGAACTTATCGGGGTTCCCGCCCATTCCGTCGGAGAGAAACTGTACAAGGCGAAGTTGTATCTGGAGATGCCGGACTTGTTTGCGTGGACGGTCATCATCGTGGCAGCGGGTTATGTGTGGGAGAAAATAATGATTGGCATTGTGAAAGCAATAGGACGCAGGGTGGGCGGAAACTATGATTGAAGTGCGTAACCTTGAGAAAAGCTATGACAAAAAAGTGATAGAACGACTGAACTTCCGGCTGGAGCCCGGGGAAACTGCATTGATAACCGGCGCGTCGGGAGCGGGCAAGACCACGCTGCTCAGACTGCTGCTGGGGCTGGAAAAGCCGGATGCAGGGGAGGTGCGCTGCGAGGGGGAAAGGTTTTCGGTAGTATTTCAGGAAAACCGCCTGTTGGAGCGCTTTGACATCGTGGACAATCTGAAACTGACTACAGGATGCGACAGGGAGACCATTTTTGCGCAGTATTGTGAAATCCTGCCTCAGGATGCCTTCTCCAAAAGAATCAGAGACTACAGCGGGGGCATGAAAAGACGGGCGGCGGTTCTGAGAGCGGTGTTGAGCGAGTCCACGACAATCCTTTTGGATGAACCTTTTCAGGGGCTGGACGAGGAGAACAGACGCAGAACCATGCAGTATATTCTCGACAACAGGCGCGGACGCACCTTGATACTGGTGGCGCATGATGCCGGGGAGGCGGATGCTTGGGGGGCAGCAAAGCAGATTGCCCTGTGAAATGATGTTGAAAAAACAATGTCATTTAGAATACTATTCTTAAGGAGGTTCCGATGAACGTAGAGAATCGTGCAGACCAACTTCATACAGATACCGGGGCACAGGCTCTTTTGGTGCGCAGTGACGGCGGCAAGGAGAGGGTGACAAGACAGATTCTCAGGGAACAACGGCTGGAACTTGTGGTGAATGAGCAGACTGTGGCGCGGCTGGTCTGCACTCCGGCGGATTTGGAGAATTTTGTGGTGGGCAGACTGGTCACCGAGCGGATTATCTCTGATTTGGATGATATCGAGCAGCTCTATATCTGCGAGAGTGGCAGCCGCGCCAGAGTTTTCCTGAAACAATCCATACGGCTGCAGGCCGCCGTGGCAGAGGAACCGACCTGCTGTACGGACAATCAGGTTTTTCTTCAGCCGGTTTCGTCCGCAGAAGTGCTGCAGCTGCCTTCAGAGATTTCCGAGGATGGTAATGTCTGGAAAGAAGAATGGGTTTTTGCGCTCGTCAATGCCTTTGCACAGGATTCCAAATTGCACAAAAGCACTGGGGGAACCCATAGCTGTGTGCTGGGAGTGGAGGGGCGGGTGCTCTACTCCGTGGAGGACATCGGAAGACATAACGCCATGGACAAGGCTATCGGTTATGCGGTCAGACAGGGACTTGACCGCAGCAAATGTATGCTGTTTACCACGGGGCGGGTGCCCACGGATATGGTGAGCAAGGTAGTCAATGCAGGGATTCCCGTGCTGGTGTCCAAGGCGGTGCCCACACGGGAGGCGGTGGAGCTGGCGGCAAAGTCCGGGCTGACGCTGATTTGCAGGGCATGGCCGGACAGCTTTGAAGTGTATTGAAAATAGTGAGAACGCAGTTGAGGAGTGCCGTATGAGGAGAAAAAGGGCAGCAGGGCTGCTTTTGATATGTATAATAGTCCTATCCGCTATCATCCTATGGAATATCGCGGACCGCTGGAAAGCGGACAGTTTCCCATATGCCTATGACAATCGTATCATGGGCATTTTTGTGGTGCAGGCTGAGGATTGTCTGCTGGGGAAGGAACAGAAATCATCCACAGTCAATCCGGGGATTTATTACGAAGGCGCCATGTTGCCCTATGACGAGTCGGGGGTGCTGTACCTGTCCCAGAACAGGGAGAGTGGCTGGGAAGGAATGTTGTCTGTGCAGGCGGAGGATGGCGGCGATTACTACCTCTGCATGCCTCGGGACGCTTATCTGGAACAAAAGGAGGCGGCGATCCGTGACAATCACAGCTTTACCCTCTGGATGGTGGGGGATGATTGCTATTATGAGTTGGAGCTGATTGTATCCGGCATGCCGGTTGTCTCCATGCAGCACAGCCGTGTGGAGGAGGCGGAAGAAGTGGAGTACGAAGTGGATCCGGACAAGAAATACTATGGCTCGGAAACCTTGTACTACGGAACCTTGGAGGTGTTTAACCCCGGGGTCAATATAGAGGGTTATGAGATTTTGCAGTCCGGCGTCTGCTACCATGAGAAGGGCGGCATGACAGATACCTATGGGAAACGGAGCTACTCCCTCAGTGTGCAGGATTCTCGCGAGAAAAATGTGGACGTCTCCCTGCTGGGCATGCGCGAGGACAACACCTGGAAACTGAACTCCCTGGCTACGGATAAGAACAGAATCCGTGAAATTACGGCATCCCAGCTCTGGGAACAGTTTGATGCAGCCAATGAGGCGGTGGAAGAACCCGGACCCAGAATGGAATATGTGGAGCTGCTTGTGGATAACCGCTATCAGGGCTTGTATTGTCTGGTGGAGCCGGTGGATGAGAAGAAACTGAATCTGGACAAGGGGGATAGCCTATATAAGATAGTCGGCAATTCAATCCCCCCGGATGAGGACATCCAGATATCCGTGGACAAACAATGGAAAATTTATGATTCCATCCGCGTGCGCTATCCCAAGAACATTTCGGATTACGGAACCGCTTGGGCTCCCATCAGGGACTATCTGAATCTTTTTTACAGAGGAGGACAGGTGCCCAAGGAGGCATTGGCAAAGGTAGATATCTCCAATCTTGTTGACAATTTCCTGTTTCTATCGGTGGGCAGCGTCAGTGACAACTGCTTTAAAAATAACTATTATGCGGCAAGAGCGCAGAGCGATGGCGGGTACAGAATGTACCGGATTCCATGGGATTTGGACCTTTCTTTCGGTAATATTTTTGATGTGAATGCGCCGGGGATGGTGCGGTATGAGGAGGATTACACCATTGTCTATGAAGTGGAAGAACTGTCCCGTCTGTACGAAACGCAGCCGGAGCTAATCGGCGGCATTATGCAATCCAGATGGCAAGAATACAGGACCGGATTTCTGGGTACCGAGGCAATCACACAGCTTTTGGAGAGCAATCTGGAGTATCTGATAGATACAGGAGCCATCCGGAGAGAGCAGGAATGCTGGCCAGAGGAAGAAATTTCCACAGACATTGAATATCTGTTGGACTACCAGACAAAACGCATGGAGTGGCTGGACGCAGAATTGGCAAAATGGTAATATTTTTTCTGTTGTAATAAAATCTCACTTATAGTATGATATAAAGTAACGAAAAAAAAGGCTGAAAACTGTTTTGAAGAAGCATATTTACTGAATTTTTCGTTGATAAGGGAGGTTTTCATGTACAAAGAAAAAGTATTGCAAAAGAACGAAATGAACGAGAAAACGACAAAGTTTCTTGACAAGTTCGTGAAGCGTGTCAAGGCGAATCCGCCCGGGGTCTGTCCCATTGCGGTGCAGCTTGCATTCCTTCAGAGCTCAAGAAGCCAGACCTGCGGCAAGTGCGTTCCCTGCAGAGACGGACTGGAGCAGGTGGAGAACATGATGCGTCAGATTCTGGAGGGCAAGGCAGACATGGAGACCTTCAACAACATGGTCGAGCTTGCTGAGATGATTCAGGATTCTGCGGATTGTGCTATCGGTTATGAGGCGGCAAATATTGTGCTGCAGAGTGTGGAGCTGTTCCACGATGAATATATGAGCCATATCCAGGACCATAGATGCCAGAAGGAAATCGGTCAGAAGGTTCCCTGCATCTCCTACTGTCCTGCAAATGTAGATATTCCCGGATATATTGCCCTGATTGGGGAGCATCGGTATGCGGATGCCATCAATCTGATTCGGCATGACAATCCTTTTCCCACAGCCTGCGCATTTATCTGCGAGCATCCCTGTGAAGAAAAGTGCAGACGTGATTTGATTGACAGCCCTGTGAACATCAGAGGGCTTAAGAAGTTTGCTGTAGACCAGATTGCAGCAGACCAGGTGAAGGTGCCTGAGTGCAATGTTTCCACAGGTAAGAAAGTTGCCATTGTGGGCGGCGGTCCCTCGGGTCTGACCACCGCATATTTCCTTTCCCTGATGGGGCATAAGGTTGTGGTATATGAGGAGAGAGAGGCACTGGGCGGTATGCTTCGCTACGGTATTCCCAACTACAGACTGCCCAAGGACCGTCTGGACGAGGATATTAACGCGATACTCTCCACCGGCAATATTGAGGTGCGTCTGAACACGGCTGTTGAAAAAGATGTGACCATGGAGGAACTGCTGGAGGAGTTTCAGGCGATTTATATTGCCATCGGCGCTCAGGTGGGAAAATCCGTGAAGGTGGACGGCGTTGACAGCAATGGCGTTTACTCTGCGGTTGATATGCTGGGCGAGATTGGACGGGGCAATATTCCCGATTATACAGGCAAGAGGGTTGTTGTGGTAGGCGGCGGCAACGTGGCGATGGACTGCGCACGCTCTGCCATCCGGTGCAACGCAAAGGAAGTGACCGTTATCTACCGCAGACGACAGGTGGATATGACGGCACTGCCCTCCGAGATTCAGGGCGCTATCGAGGAAGGAGTGGAGCTGCTTACGCTGAATGCCCCTGTGCGCATCAAGGCGGATGGGCAGGGCAATGTGTGTGCTTTCGTGGCGCAGCCTCAGATTATCAGCCTCTATGACAAGCAGGGTAAACCCTCCGCGGTCAAGGCAAATAAGGAGGAAATCGAGGTTCCCTGCGAGGTGGTGCTCATGGCAATCGGACAGGATATTGTGTCTGCACCCTTTGAGAAATATAGTGTGAATCCCAAGAGAAAGACCTTTGAGACGGAGCCAACCACCCGGGTGAAGGGTTACGAGAAGATATTTGCGGGCGGTGACTGCGTATTCGGACCTGCCACCGTAATCAAAGCCATCGGTGCCGGCAAGATTGCCGCACTGAATATTGATGAATATCTGGGATATCATCATAAGTATCTGGACGATATCAGAATACCTGAGCCCAGAGAGAATGACAGAAATCACTACGGCAGAGTACATTTGACCGACCGCTCTGCGAGAGAGAGAAAGACGAACTTTGAGCCTGTGGAGAATGGTATGTCCTTCGATGAGGCGATGCAGGAGTGCGGCAAGTGTCTGAGATGTGACCACTTTGGCTGTGGAGTAGTGGAAGGAGGCAGAGTATAATGGTAAATGTTACGATAGACGGTGTAAAACTTTCCGTTGACGAGTCTCTCACGATTCTGGAAGCAGCTCAGATGGCGGATATCAAAATTCCCACTCTGTGTTATCTCAAGGATGTCAATGAGATTGGCGCCTGCAAGATGTGCGTGGTGGAAGTGGAGGGCAGGAGCAATCTTGTCACCTCCTGTAATACCAGAGTGAAGGAAGGCATGTTGATTAACACCAAATCCGATAAGGTGGTAAAGAGCAGAAAGCAGGTATTGAATCTGCTTCTGGCAAACCATGATGTGAGATGTTTCTCCTGCGGCAAGTCCGGCGACTGCCGCCTGCAGGATTTGTCCAATGAATATGAGATTACCAAATCCTGCTATAAGGGTGATGCGACACCCGTTGCGGCAAAGAAGGAGAACCCTTTCCTGACCTATTATCCTGAGCTGTGCATCAACTGCCAGCGCTGTGTGAGCACCTGTAATAAGGTGGCTGGAAACGGCACGCTGCACAACGGCAAGATTGGTACGAGAACTTTGATTGACGCGCCCTTTGGACCGGACTGGAAGGAGACGGACTGTGAGTCCTGCGGTAACTGCGCACGGGTATGTCCTACAGGTGCGCTGATTGCCAAAAACCGCAAAAAGTATCAGGTCGGCAAGGTGAAAAAGGTACTCACTACCTGCCCCCACTGTGCTACCGGCTGTCAGTATTATCTGGTGGTCAAGGACAATGAGATTGTGGATGTGGAGCCTGCGAACGGCCCTTCCAACAAAAATCTGCTGTGCGTGAAGGGAAGATTTGGTTCCTTTAACTTTGTACATTCCCCTGAGAGATTAAAGTATCCTCTCATCAAAAATAAAGAGACCGGTGAATTTGAGAGAGCTACCTGGGACGAGGCGCTGGATTTGATTGCGGCGAAGTTTACTGAGATTAAGAAACAGTATGGTTCGGATTCCCTGGCGGGCTTTGCATGTTCCCGTTCTCCCAACGAGGACTGCTATATGCTGCAGAAGATGGTGCGCTGTGCATTCGGGACCAACAATGTGGATAACTGTGCCCGCGTTTGCCATTCCGCAACGGTTGCAGGACTTGCCATGACACTTGGCTCCGGGGCCATGACCAATCCCATCAGCGACATTACCAATGATGTGGATGTGATTATGCTGGTTGGATCCAACCCTGAGGAGGCGCATCCCGTCATCGGTATGCAGATTCGTCAGGCGGTGGAGAGAGGCACCAGGCTGATTGTGGTTGACCCCAGAGACATCGGACTGTCCAAGAGCGCGGACATCCATCTCAAGATTAAACCCGGCACCAACGTTGCCTTTGCCAATGGCATGATGAATGTGATTATCAATGAGGGACTGGCGGACGAGGAGTTCATCCGGACGAGAACGGAGGGCTTTGAGGAGCTGAAGGAAATCGTGATGGAATACACGCCGGAGAAGGTGGCGGAAATCTGCCATATCGACCCGGATCATCTCAGAGAGGCTGCCTTGATGTATGCCAAGGCAAAGAAGGCTCCCATCATTTATTGTCTGGGTGTCACAGAGCATTCCACCGGAACGGAAGGCGTTATGTCCATGTCCAACATGGCAATGCTGGTGGGCAAAATCGGACGTCCCGGATGCGGCGTCAATCCCCTGCGTGGGCAGAAT
>CAZUAP010000015.1:0-25155 GCA_964617975.1 uncultured Acetatifactor sp.
AATATCGTAGAGTTTTGCCTTCAACAGCGCAAATGCCTTTGCCTTGTTCTGAATCTGGGACTTCTCCGTCTGGCTGTAGACCACAATTCCCGTAGGATAGTGGGTCAGACGCACAGCGGAGTCCGTGGTATTGACACACTGTCCTCCGTTTCCGGATGCACGCATCACATCGATACGGATATCCTTGTCATCAATCTTGATGTCGATATCCTCATCCACCTCCGGCATCACCGCCACGCTGATGGTGGAGGTGTGGATGCGTCCGCCGCTCTCCGTCTCAGGCACACGCTGTACGCGGTGCACACCGCTCTCATATTTCATCACAGAGTAGGCACCCTGCCCTTTTATCATAAACTGTACTTCCTTCATGCCGCCGATACCGATTTCATCAGCATTCATGGTCTCCACCTTCCAATGTCTGCCCTCGGCATAATGCACATACATACGATAAATCTCAGCGGCAAAAAGCGCAGCCTCATCTCCGCCCGCACCTGCACGAATCTCCACAATAACATTCTTATCATCGTTAGGGTCCTTGGGAAGAAGCAGAATCTTCAGCTCCTGCTCCAGCTCCTCCACACGCTTGCGGCTGTCGTTCAGGGTCTCCTTAATCATGTCGCGCATCTCATCATCGTTCTCGCCATCCAGCATCGCCAATGAGTCCTCAATCTCCTGCTTGCACTTCTTGTACTCCGTGTAGGCTTCCACAATGGGTGTCAGGTCGCTCTGCTCCTTCATCAGTTTCCGGAAACGCTCCTGATTGTTGGTGACGGTGGGCTCATGAAGTTCCCCCATAATCTCCTCAAAACGAATCAATAAATCATCTAATTTGTCAAACATAGCAAACCTCTCTATTCTATAGAGCTTTCAATTCTATAAAGCTCTTATTCTATAAAAGTCCCATAGACTACCCGGTCAAGCCCTGCGTAATCTTTCACAATCCTGACATCCGCAAAGCCGTTCCGTTCCAGCAGTTCCATGACCTCGGCTCCCTGGTCGTACCCGATTTCAAAAAAAAGCATTCCGCCGCCCGCAAGGAATTCCCTGCTCTTTTGCGCAATCTCTCTGTAAAAATCCAGCCCATCCGCACCGCCGTCCAACGCCGTGACAGGCTCATGCTCCCGCACCTCCGGCATGAGCGTACCGATGACATTCCGCTTTATATAAGGCGGGTTCGACACGATAAACTCAAACTTTCCCGTGACCTTCTCAAACAGATTACTCTCAATGAAAGTTATGGCACTTTCATTCTGAAATTCATCATCGGAGAGCAGCTGCTCCGCATTTTCCCTTGCCACTTGCAATGCCTCGGGGGAAATATCCGCCCCCACGCCCCGGCAGTCATTACTGTATTTTAACAGGCTGATGAGAATACATCCGCTTCCGGTACACATATCCAAAATCCTCATGCCGTCGTGGAGATTTTTGAGCACTTCCTCCACAAGAATTTCCGTGTCCTGTCTCGGAATCAACACGTGCTCATTCACTATAAATTCCAGCCCCATAAACTCCTGCACCCCTGTGAGATGCTGCATGGGAATCCGGCTGGCACGCCTCTGTATCAAGGTCTCATAGCAGCGCAGCTCGTCCCCCGCCACTTCCCTGTCTCCGTGAGCCAACAGGGTATTCCGGTCTGTAGCGCACACATATTCCAGAAGAAGTCTTGCATCCAGCTCTGCCTCCTCAATGTCTGCCGCCGCCAAAGCAGCTGTGCCCCGCTCATAACATTCTCTGTAGGTCATGATTCCTGCGCAGCCTCCGCATCCGAGTCATCCAGCCAGCTGTCGTCCACCTCGTATCCAAACGTATCCTTCAGATAGGCTTTCCAATCAAAGACAGCCTCCACAGCCGCGATGGCAACCTCCGCCATCTGCTCATCCGGCTCCTTCGTAGTCAGGCGCTGAATCAACATTCCGGGCGCAGAAAGAATTCTCACAATAATATTATCACTTCTGCCAGCCCAACGAATCAGCTCATAGGAGATTCCAGCCACCACGGGCATCAGCAATATGCGCAGCACCACCTTCGCCAGCACATTGTCCACTCTGATAAAAAAGAACAATACAATACTCACCAGCATCACAAAAAAGATAAAGCTGGTTCCGCAGCGTTTGTGCTGTCTGGAACTCCTCATGACGTTGTGCACCGTGAGGGGACGTCCCTTCTCCACGCAGTTGATACACTTGTGCTCAGCTCCGTGGTATTGGTAGAGTCGGCGTATATCCTTCATCGCGCTGATTCCCCACACATAGAGCAGGAAAATCAAAATGCGTATGCAACCCTCTATAATGGCGAGCAGAGATGTGTTTCTGATATATCTCTCAAACAGGGAGGATATAAAGTAAGGCAGCACGATAAAGATTCCCACCGCCAGCACAACAGAAAACACTGCCACCAGCAGATTCATCAGACGCTCTCCGTGTCCTCCGCTGACCTTCTCCGCTGCCTGCTCCAGCTTGGAATCCTCATTCTCATCCTCATAAAAGGATGCGGAATAATTCAACACCTTCGTGCCCAGAATCATGGAATCCAAGAAATTAAAGATTCCCCTGATAAAAGGAAGTTCCGCCAGCTTGCTGCCGTGCATCAGTCCCTGATGATTCTCCAGCTCCACCTCAATCTGACCGTCAGGTTTCCTCACTGCAACAGCATATTTTTCTTTATTTTTCATCATAACGCCTTCCAGAACTGCCTGTCCGCCTATTCCGGAATAGCGGGTATTTTTCTTTTTTGCCATAGCTGCTCCTTGCGATGCGTCCTTCAGACGCGATGTCCTATCCTACGCAGCATCATATGCTGCACAATATTATATAGCGTATAATATTGTGCGTGATGCCCCATCCATGCAATATTTTTAAAGCTCAAGTTGCATTAGCAACACAATTTCCTATCGTACAAAAAAGGTTGAGATAGAAATACCTCAACCTTTCGTCTGCATTCTTATTTGACGCCGTATTTCTTGTTGAACTTATCAATACGTCCATCAGCTCTTGCAGTTTTCTGCTGGCCAGTGTAGAATGAATGGCACTTGGAACAAACCTCCACGTGAATCTCGGGCTTGGTAGAGCCGGTCACGAATGTGTTACCGCAGTTGCAGGTAACGGTTGCCTGGTAGTATTCGGGATGGATTCCTTCTTTCATGTTCTCACCTCTCTATAAAAATTTCAAGTAATAGTTTCTTGTTCTCATCCGCACTGCTTATGGAACCACAAACAGCGGTATTATTGTAACACACGCAGCCACTGCTTGCAATACCTAAATTCAAAAACTTTTAATAAAAAAGTTTTAATAAATATAGAATAATCCGATTAGATGAATTTATTCTTTTTCACCATATTTACAAACTCAAAATTGTTCTTGGTGCGCGCAAACATATCCAATATCCTGTCTGTCGCCTCGTCCGGTTTCAAGCCGTTCAACGCTTTCCTCATGATGTTGATGGCTTCCAGTTCTTCGCTGCTGAGCAGCAAATCTTCCCTTCGGGTACTGGACTTTGCCAAATCAATAGCCGGGAAAATACGCTTTTCGGAAAGTTTCCGGTCAAGCACAATCTCCATATTACCGGTTCCCTTGAACTCCTCGTAGACCACATCATCCATCTTGCTGCCGGTCTCCACCAGTGCCGTTGCAAGAATTGTCAGGCTGCCGCCCTCTCTCATGTTGCGCGCTGCGCCAAAAAATCTCTTGGGCATATGCAGCGCCGAAGGATCAAGACCACCGGATAAAGTACGCCCGCTTGGGGGCACTACCTGATTGTAGGCTCTTGTAAGTCGGGTGATGCTGTCCAGGAGAATCACCACGTCCTTCTTGTGCTCCACCAGACGTTTCGCACGCTCAATCACCATCTCTGACACACGTTTATGATGCTCGGGAAGTTCATCAAACGTGGAATAAATCACCTCAACATTCTCCCCCACAATTGCCTCCTTGATGTCGGTAACTTCCTCAGGACGCTCATCAATAAGGAGAATCAGCATATGCATATGAGGATAAGTATGCAGAATGGACTTTGCCACCTCTTTCAGGAGTGTGGTTTTGCCCGCCTTGGGCGGTGACACAATCATACCACGCTGACCTTTTCCCACAGGGCTCACCAAATCCATAACTCTCATGGAGACATTGCACCCGGGAGTCTCCAACTTAATACGCTCATTGGGGAAAATCGGCGTCATATCTTCAAAATTCTTGCGCCGTGCGCACTCCTCCGGCGTATAGCCATTGATGGAACGCACAAACAACAGGGCGCTGAACTTTTCCTGCTGTGTCTTTACACGCTTATTGCCGCACAGGATGTCGCCGGTCTTAAGTCCAAAACGTCGAATCTGGCTGGGTGCCACATAGACATCATTCTCTCCCGGAAGATAATTCTCGCAGCGGATAAAGCCGTATCCGTCCGGCATGACCTCCAGGATTCCGCTTGCCTCCATACCGCTGTCCAAATCCTTGGGGATTTGATTGTCCTCATACACCTCCTGAGTCTGGGTACGGGGCGCATAGTTCTGCTGTCTCGAAGTATGCGTATAAGATGTGTTCTCCCTCTGCGTCGGAGCTGTTTCCGCAGACTCCGGTGTACCGGATGCTCTTGGAGTGGGGGCTACAGCCGCAGCAGGCTTGTCCTCCGAAAGTTTTTTCTGTCGTTCATCCTCCTCGAGCATTGCCTCCACGAGTTCCGCCTTCTTCATCGTGGACGTTCCCTTCAACCCACGAACCTTAGCCAGTTCCTTCAACTGTAGCAACGCCAGTGATTCATACTTTTCTCTCATAAATTCCTCCTAATACGGACTCTATCCCGTCTGTTCTATATTTGTGTGTTCTCAATTTATGTTTCAAGCAATCATATATTTATCATTCCAAAGGGATTGTACCAAAAGATGGGTCACGGATGTGTCCTTGACTGTGCGATTACATCGCCTCGATAATTTCAAATACAGTTATATTATAATACATTCTTCCACAAATAGGAAGTCCTAATTTTATATTTATTCTTATTTATTCTTAAAATTATCAAAAACCGATTGCATTTTTTTGCATTTGAATTATACTGTAAGTGTTTGGAAGTTTTCCAAACATGGAGGAGTCATTATGAAAAGTACCACCGTAAGTAAAATTAAGAATGGTCTCAGCAAAGGCACGTCCGTTCTGATGAATTACCGTCATGCAATTCCGCTGATTGTCTATGGCATTGTCTATTGGTTTTGGTTTAGCTACCTCGAAAAGACCGTGACTTCGCACTACCGGATAATCCACATGAGCGTGGACGATTACATACCGTTCTGTGAGGTATTTGTCATCCCATATTTTCTCTGGTTTGTCTATGTATCTGCAGTTGTGCTCTACATGCTTTTCCGAAATAAGGACGACTATTATAAAACTTGTGTCTTTCTGTTCACAGGAATGACCATTTTCCTGATTATATCGACGCTCTGGCCCAATGGTCACCATCTGCGCCCCAGCGTCATGCCAAGAGATAATATTTTTACACACATGATTGCAGCCCTGTGGCGTACGGACACGCCCACCAACCTCTGGCCCAGCATCCATGTCTACAACTCGCTGGGAGCCCATTTCGCTGTCATCCACAACGAGGAGCTCTCCCGCAGACGATGGATAAAGAATGGCTCAGCCGTACTCGCCTGCTCCATCATACTGTCCACGGTATTAATCAAGCAGCACTCCATGTTTGATGTGCTCACCGCCTTTGTCATGGCAGCTGTCATGTATACCGTGGTCTACCGGTTTGATTTGGTGCTCGCCGTGCACAACGCGCATCAGCGCAGAAAAGCCAATCCCCAGATTGTGCGCTGAATCAATTAAACTTAAATATCCTCTGGCAGATATGGTACGCATCCACAGAAATCTTTCTGCCGCCTTTGCCGGGCAGATTCATGGTACTTCCCATGATTCCATGGCGCATATAGAAATACAGACCTTTGTCCTTATCCATGAGATATTGCCAGAGGTCTTTTTTCATATCCAAATGTTCTTCCGTGCCGGAGCGAATCAAAAGCACCGAGGACACCGTCATGATAATCTCCAGATAGTTGCGCATATACTGATACAGACGCTTATTTTTGCGCACCTCATTCTTATGCTCCACCAGATAATCAATCATAAGCCGGTTGACCTTCAACTGCTGGTCAATGCGTCCAATCATCACGCTCTCGTTCACGGACTGGTCTTCCCTTCCGATATAATACCGGTAGAAATTCACATCCAGATAATACATATTTTTCACATAAGGCAGCGGCTCAAACACATAGAGATTATCCACATAGAAAGTATGCTCCGGAAGGTGTATGCCGGACTTTTTTAAAAGCTGGGTTCGGAAGATTACCGAGTGCATCAAAATATAATGTCCTTTGAGGAAATGATGGCAGTCCTCCCACGTAAACATCTCGTCTCGTGGAAGAATATGCCTGTAGTGCATAACCTTCTTGCGTTTCTCCCCCTCCTTGTCATAGACAAAGTTGCTGATCAGCATATCCAGCACTTCGCCTCCCCCTGCCAGTTCCTTCAATTTGTCCAGAATCTGCAGATATGCTTCCTTCTTCACCCAGTCATCGCTGTCCACCACTTTAAAATACAATCCCGTGGCATTGGCAATCCCTGTATTCACCGCAGATCCGTGACCGCCGTTCTCCTGATGGATCGCCCTGACAATGGTAGGATAATTCGCCGCATACTCATCTGCTATCTCCGCTGTGCGATCCTTTGTGGAACCGTCATCCACAATCAGAATCTCCACTTCCTCCCCGCCCACCAACAGGGACTCAACACATTTTCTCATGTAATTCTCCGAATTATAACAGGGAACCGTGACCGACAAAAGTTTCATTACTGCTCCTCCTTAAAATTTTCTTTACCAAGTCTGATACTCAAAATTTTTGTATATGCTCCGAATGCCGCCGGAATGGGATACTTCTCTCTGGTCTCCTCCGGCTGAATATAAATCCAGTTTTCTGTACCCTCACAGGGTGTTGCGGGCTCCAGCTCGTCCACCCTCACCATATATCCCCTCATATGCCACTCCCGGTGGCTGAAAATATGCTTTGCATCCTCAAGCGGTTGAATACGTATTGTCTTCAAGCCGTTTTGTGACAGGTATTCCACCACTTCCTCCGCAGTGCAGAATCCCTCCAGAGACGGGAACTCATACATCCCCGCCAACAATCCTCTGCCGGGTCTCCTCCGAATAACCGTGCGCTCCGCATCCCGTATGACCAGGATGGTCTTTTCCTCCACACTTCTCTTTCCGGACACAGCCTTTCTCGGATACGCCGTCTCCACACCGTCCCTGTGTGCCATACACATTGTCGCGAGAGGACATTTTTCACAGTGGGGTGCACCGTTGGGTACACAGATACAAGCTCCGATTTCCATCATTGCCTGATTGAAGTCCCCGGGTCTGTCCTCCGGCATAATCTCCTGCAGCTCGCACTCCACCGCTTTCTTCACCTTCTCGTCAGAAATCAGCCTTTCATCCCTGCGAAACCGTGAGAGCACGCGCAGCACATTGCCGTCCACTGCCGGACGCCTCTTGCCATAAGCTATGGAGGAAACCGCACCCGCCGTATAACTTCCTATTCCCGGGAGACTCAGCAGTGCCTCATAATCTTCCGGAATGCGTCCATCAAAATCCTCCATGATTCGCACCGCTGCGCGTTGGAGATTGCGCACCCGGTTATAATATCCCAGCCCCTCCCACAGTTTGAGGAGCGTCTCCTCGTCCGCGGCTGCCAGAGCTGCCACATCCGGCAGTCTTCTCATAAACCGCTCAAAATATGGCTTGACTGCCTCCACTCGGGTCTGTTGGAGCATAATCTCAGACACCCACACCCGGTAGGCGGCAGGTTCCTCTCTCCACGGCAAAATTCTCCTGTTGCTATCATACCAGCTTAGGAGCTTTTGGGGAATACCATAAATTTCTCCGGCGTTTGATTTTACGTCCTCCTCATGTAAAAAGACAGGTACCGGTCTGCGGATGGAGAGCTCATCCGGCGTCACATTGCAATCGTAGGCAAACACCTCCACTCCTGCCTCCGCCGCCCGCGCCAGCGTTTCCGCAAACTCCGCGTGCATCTCCCGGTTGGGCAAAAAACACCTGACATCCTCCATTTGTATTACAAAAAGCACGCAAGCCCTGTAGCCCTCCCGTTTCGCCTGAATCAGCTCACCGAGATGCTTGACTGCCCTCTCGGAGGGCGCATCAGGAAACCGCACCACACCTTCCTCCTCCAGAGTTACACCTTTCACCTCCAGGAAAATTTTCTCCGACTCTGTCTCCACATAGAAATCAAACCTGGACTTTCCATAGACAGTCTCAGGACGCACCAAAACAAGGTCCGGAAAGAGCTCCTTCTTTAAGAGCCACTCTCCAACGACCTTGTTCGGTGCCTGAGAATCCATATTAATTATACGCCCCTGTTTCTCCACTGCCACCAAATCATATGCCGTGGCTCTGTCGGGCTTATCGCTTTTCTCCAGCCAGACTCTCGCTCCGGGTATCAGCAGCTCCCGGCATCTGCCGGTATTCTTCACATGCACCCTTTCGCTTTGTCCATCCAACTTCACATATGCTACAAATCGATTGACTCTCTCCAGAAATTCAGCTGGCACGGTCGTCTGATACTTCATTTGAAAAACTATCTCTCCTTTTCATTTTTCGGTATGGCACCCTTGCCGCCGGAACCGCCTGTGCAGCACTGATAGTATGCACCGACTGGTCATCAAAAAAAATCTGGGCACCGAACGCTGCCAGCACCGCCTTCTTCTCCAGACCTCCCAGAAAAAAAGCCTCATCCACGCGCACATTCCATGAGCGCAGCGTCCGAATCACCCTCTCATGAGCCGGAGCGCTTCTGGAGGTCACCAACGCCGTGCGAATCGGACAATTTCCCTCGCTGTCCCTCAACTCCTTCTGCAAATCAGACAGCTTGCGCAGGAAATTGGCAAAGGGTCCCTCCGCAAGAGGATTTCTCGCATTGCGCTCCTCATTTTCCTCGAAAGCATGAAGACCTTTGGTCTGAAAAATCTGCTCCGACTCGTCCGTGAAAAGCACCGCATCACCGTCAAAGGCAACGCGTATCTGCGCCGGCTTTCCCTTGCCTTCCAAATCAAAGCTGCCACCCTGCTCCGTGCAGATGATTCCCGCTGCTATCCCGCTGTCGATAGCACATTGCACATCCTCCTCGCAGGCGGACAAGTACAAATCCGTATGAAACGCCTCCAGATAGGGTGCCAGGGATGCACCGCTCACCAGCACAGCTCTGGTAATCGGCAGCTCATAATGTCTGATGGTATTGAACACGCGCAGGGAGGTGTCCGGGCTGTTGTGGGACATGATGATGACTTCCACCAACTTCTCCCCATCCCGGTCATTCAGTGCCAGCAGCGAGCGAATCAGTCCAAATCCGGGACCGGGCTGCAACACTTCCTGCTCGTGCTCAATCTGATATTTACAATAGGCGTCCACTCCCTGCCTCTGATAGATTTCATGCTCTTTGGTCATGTCAAAGAGCGCTCTTGCCGAAATTCCCACCACCATTGTACTCTGGCGGTCTTTACTCTTGTCCTGCGTGCGCGTGCCGTTCATAAGTCTCATCCTTTCTGATTTAATCTTTCTGGTTTTAATAGGGAAATCCAGATAATCTCATATCAGAAAGCCGGGCTGCCATCTGCGCACTCAGTCACCTCAGGCGGTTACACTCGTACTTTTCCAGCGTCAGCAGGCAGGATTTGAGAGAGGCATATCTGCTTTCCGTCTCGCCTTCCGGCACCTCAATGTCACAGGCTACAGCCATGGTGGTAATCATCTCATCCGTAATCCGATGGTGAAGTCCGGTGAGTATATTCAGTCTATCCTCGTAGGAGTCTGCATCCAGAAATTCCATCACCTGCGCATCCAGCTCGGGCGATTCCTCATCCTCGGAAACACCTCCATGCTCTGCATCCTCATGCGTCTCTGCGGACGCTCCCTTTTCCCGCTCCCTGCGCCTGTCCTCATTGTCTCCCTGAAGCTCAAAGCGGTATTTCTGCGCTGCCTCCGGATACTTCTCCCTGTCCACCTCGCTAAGGAACATATCAAGCGGTCTGGCATAAGTCTTAAAATCACCATATAATGCCTGATATACCACCAGCAGCTCATCGGTCTCCGTGTGCTGTGCCACTGCCGTTATCTGATATAGATTTCCTTTAAAATGTTTATAAATTTCGTGGGGTCTTGGAACAAATGACATCTGCAAAAACTCCTTTCGACACCGTGTCTGAAACGGATGTACTTTTTCTTACTAAGAGTATACCCCTATTTATTACAAATGTCATGCAAATCTTTGTCCTGTCAGCCGTTAAAGCTTTGCCATGTGAAAAAACCGTAAACTATAATGTCAGAAATTCATAAGTGAAAATGCATCGCTCCTCTCCACAATCCATGCCGAAATCCGGATTCATCGCCTTCAGTTCTTCCCGCAATGCCTGCCGCTCCTCCTCATCCATCCGGTCGATGCGGTTGTGATGAATGGTGAAGGTATATTCTCTTTCGCCGTCCGCGTCTATCACTCTGGTAAGTGTGACTCCGCAGTTAGCAAATCCCTCCTGACTCAGATAAGCTTTTGTTTCCTCAAGCAGCCTCACCTCCTGCTCCCGATACCATATTTCCCGCTCTCTGTCCTGGAGATTTTCCTGTCCCATCACCGTAGCTGCGCTGCAAAATCCAATGACACACACCAGCAGAAAAGCAATCAATCCAAAACCAGCTTTTCTTCTCATCAAAATACCTCCTTATCAGCCGACGTTTTCATTGCCTGTTCGTCTCTCTCTGATAAGAAGGTATCATTTTTTTAGTCCATTAAAACTATCTTAATCATGAAATTTGAAATCTGAAATTGGAAATCTGTCTCAAATATCAAATTCATTTCTGTTTGCGCTTCCTGCGCTCCTTTTCCGGCTCTTTGCATTCGCCGGCATATCTGCGCATGAGCAGTGCAAAACATAGTACGCTCACCACACTGACGGCAATTCCTGCATATTTTCCATAGGGCACATAGTGCATGGTCAGCTCATATTCGCCGGGCTGCAGGTCAAATGCCATAAACGCACCGCCAAAGAGCTCCGTCTCTACTTTCTCGCCATTGATTTTCACCTTCCAGCCCTTTTCGGCAGGCACAGAAAGAATCAGTCTCCCGGCCTTCGTCAGCGTCAGACTTCCGGACAGATGCGTGCTGTCATATTCCACCTGCTCCAGCTGATTGCCCGACAGTATTTCAATGGCAGACTGCAACACCGTCTCATTCATATAATACACATCCGCCGACACATTTTTGCTGGTATCGCTGTCATCGTCATTGGTGATGGTGACACTTCCTCCCGCCGGGAGATAGCCGAGATAAACCACCGAACCGTTCTTGAGGTCATTAAAGCTCTGCTCGCTGGGAGAACCTCCCGTAACCTTGACCTTCTTGGTGCCGGACGCCGTGAGAATCGCATAATAGATGCCACCCTTCTGCGCGGTAAACAGCACATTATCCCCCGAGGTATCCGCCTCACATTTTTCAAAAAGCTGCTCCTCTATGCCAAGGTCATGCACCATCTGATTCTGCAGGCGCAGACCGCTGTTGTCGAACCCCTCCGGCAAATCATACCCCTCCGGAGCCACGTATCCGAAGGGCAGCGTGTATTGGGCGCGATAGAGACTGATGGAATTGCTTGTATCAAAAATCGTATAAAGACTGTTCTCATATTCCTTGCTGTCACCGAACAGGTAATCTACATTCAACAATGCCGAGGTGAATGCAGTGGCCCCGTCATAGCCATAAAACACCTTGCTGTGTCGCATCCCCATCCTATCGTAAAAATCCATCACCCAGGAATTGAGTGTTGAAGAAAATACGGAGGCTGTGGGATAACCTGTGAGCGTTCCGTCATTCTTGGTCTTTCTGGTGAACTTTTCCACCCGGTAAAAGCCATCCTCCTGCTCCTGGGTCTTTTCATACAGCAGCTTATAGTCCTCCTGATTCTCCAGATAGGAGTTTCTGCTCACATTGCTCACACTGGTACAGTAGGTGTTGATGCCCAGCTCCGCCACCACCGCTGCCAAAGCAAATATTCCAAGTGCCTTCCTCCATCTCTTATCCTGATGGGTATAACCCATGTACAGAATCACCCCATAGATTGTCACAAACAGCAGGGTCAGCCATTCCACTCCGAGAGCAAAGTCCTCATGCTCCACAAATTTTTCTACCATAAGCAGTGCCGCCACCGCCCCCAGATAGACACGCACAATCCTCTCTTTCTCCCCGGACTGCGTCAAATCCATGCTGCAATATGTATCATAGCACATGATAAGTATCAGAAAAATATAGATAAAGGACTGTCTCGCAGGCAGGGAATCCGGATAATTCAGCCCATGCCATATAAAATTCAACACCGAGGTGGAAAAACCGAGAAGCATGAAACCTGCCAGTGCCAGCATACCAAACCTTCTGCGAGCAGGTATCTTTTCATTGACAGCATAGAGAGGCACAAATAAAAATACGCCCGCTCCGCAATAAATATTGGGCCAGTGGTCCAGCCCCTTCTCCACGGAGACCGCCACACAATGCCGCGCAAGCATATCTAACACCGAGAAGTAGCTCTCCACCGTGCTCGGAAAAGAAATATCGCCGAAATCCGTCTCCAGGATGGCACAGACCTCCGGAATCAGGAGCGCCGCCGCCATGCCTCCTGCGAGCAGGGAATACAGTGCAAACTGTCCGGCAGGCTTGAAATGAGCCATTAACCGGGCTTTTCTTCCGGCATCGGACGCCGGCATGGGATGCCGCTCCGTACAATACAGGAAGATAAAATAAAGCACAAGGAAAATACAAATCATGATGGAGATATAATAATTGGTCAAAATAGAAAGCCCCAGCGCCACACAGTACATACCGGGCTGTCCCTCTCTGACCAGCCGCTCAAGCCCCATCACAATCATCGGCAGCAGAATCACGCAGTCCAGCCACATGATATTCCAGTTGTAGGCTGCCAGAAAGCCCGAGAGAGCATATGCCAGCGCAAAAAATAACGCCGTCCCCTCCGGCTGTCCTGACTTTGCCATCGTCCTGCTCCAACGTGCACTGCGGCTGTCCAGATACCAGAAACAGGTCAGCCCACAGAGTCCGATTTTGAACACCACCAGATAAGTGATAAATTCCATGATATGTTCTTCTGAGACCAGCAGTCCCAGCCAGTGCAGGGGACTTGCCAGATAATATACATACAGTGCAAGGAAATTGGAACCGACACCCACATTCCATGTATAGGAAAGTCCCTGTCCCGATTTCACCGAGCGCATAAACTCGCAAAAAAACGGCATATATTGATGATACAAATCCGTGCTCAGAAAACTTCTGCTGCCGAAGGGATAAATCCGGTCAATGATAAAAATCGTGAGCATGACCAATACCGGGAGCCAAAATGCCAAAGCCTGCGCCCTCCTGTATTCCCTCGACCTCTTCGTTTTACCGTTCATTTTTAATCTCCAATCCATGTATTGTCCATCATCTGCGGACATTTCCATTGTCACCTGCAAAACGGACTGGCAGGATAATAAATTTCCCGGCTATTCCTGCATATATTACTCTATAACCTATCATAATCAGGTCAGCTGCCATGCCACAAAATACCAAAATCGCCATCCTGGGCCGCAGGAAAAACACCGGCAATTATGAACGTTTTCTGCTTGAAAACGCCTTCTGTCCCATCGTCACTTTAAACCCCGGAGAGGTCATATCGTGCAGCGGACTGCTGCTGCCGGGCGGAGGGGACATCACACCCGCATTTTTCGGGGAGAAAGACAGAGGCTCCCGTAACATTGACACCGAGCTGGACATTCTCCAGTTTCAGGCGTTGGAGCTTTGCCTGCGCCACGAACTGCCCGTGCTGGGAATCTGCAAGGGGATGCAGCTCATCAACATTGCCTTCGGCGGCACCATCGTGCAGGATATGGAGACAGCCTCCCTGCACCTGAGTCCCGAAAACGACCTCTATCACGACACCTCCATCGCATCCGGCACCTTTCTCCATACCCTCTACGGAAACCAGGCGCGCGTGAACTCCGCCCACCACCAGTGTCTGAGCAGAATCGGCAGCGGTCTTCAGGTCATTCAGCACTGCACTGCAGACCAATGTCCCGAGGCAATCCTGCATGAGTCTCTGCCTGTGCTGGGTCTGCAATGGCACCCCGAGCGCCTCAATCCCGGCAAGACTATGCTGGTGGGCGCACCCGTTTTGTCTTTCTTTTCGGTTTGACGAGTTCCTCCTTCATTCGAGCTCTCGTCATATCAAACAGCGCCTTGATAATCTCGCGGAGCACCTTCGCCGTCTCCTCATCAACCTCTTTCAGCGCGGAAACAACGCCGTTCATACTCCGTTTCCAATCCGCCGTAATGGCAATTAAATCATCCGCCTGTGAGGCAGATATGACCTGATACAGCGTATCCACAAAAATTTTTATCTTCTGTTCCTCCAGAGAGAGAATCCACTCATTGATGGTTTTGTCCGCAAGACGTGTCTTATCATAAATATCATCCGCCATCACAAACTCCCCATTCTTCACTTTCCAGTTGTAGGGATTGTGCTGAGCCAGACCAAAGCTGGCGGATTCCACCACGCGGTAGGAGTTGTCCCACTCAAAAATCATTCCAATCATGGACGAATGCGGCAACAGTTTCACCACACGGTCAGCAATCCTGTCATATCCACATTCTTCCAACACTTCGGGGCGAAAACCCGGTCCGTCCATGCTGTAAATTTTCAGAATGCGCTCCTGCACATGAGGTGTGCAGTTCATCGCACTGTAGACCGCCAAATTACCTCCCTTGGAATGTCCTCCGACATAAAAGCGACTGTAAAATCTGCCGGTCACCATGTTCAAATACTTGACGCTCATGGCTTGTCCCGGCACCGGAGAAAGAAACGCCATATTAAAATCTTCCTTCCATCCCACAATCGTCTCATCCGTTCCCCGGAAAGCCACATAGATGGTTCCGTCCTCGAGAATACAGGTGATTGCGGAAAATTGCGTCTCCCACTCCTTCTCAACCACATTGATATAACAATTCAATTTCATATTGCGGAAACGCCGCCCTCCCAGCATTCCCTCAAAAAGCTGCCGGTTATCCTTCGCAAAACGCTCATCCGCAAACAGTTCTTCCACCCGGGGATGCTCCGCCAGCTCACAGAGGGTCACCGAGCTCCTGTTCTCCCTGACACCGGGCACCATCCCGTCAAATTTCAGATAGGCAAACTGACAGAGCACCAGACTGTCCACTTCATTCATCGGTCTCTCCATAAAGGAAACATCGCCATACTCTCTCAAATAATCATGTATTGTATCTGACATAACTTCCTCCATATTCTACCACAGCTTTCTCTGCCTGAAAATGGTATTTGTTGATTATGTCTATTATGTCTGATGTGGTGAAATACTATGCAATTTCCGCTAAACGTTTCTGTTTTATCTGTCCTCCATGGGGATATAGACTTTTTCATCCATCACACTCTTATAGGAAGGACGAATAATCTTATCCATGTTGAGCAGCTCCTCGATGCGGTGCGCACTCCATCCCACAATACGTGCAATGGCAAAAATCGGTGTAAACATCTCCAAAGGAATCTCAAGCATACTGTACACAAAGCCGCTGTAAAAATCCACATTGGCACTGACACCCTTATAGATACGGGATTTTCTGCCAATCAGCTCGGGTGCAATCCTCTCAATCATAGAGTACAGCGCAAAATCCTTCTCCCTTCCCTTTGCTGCCGCAAGCTGCTCCACAAAGCCCTTGAACACCTGAGCTCTAGGGTCTGACAGAGAATAAACCGCATGTCCCATACCATAAATCAGTCCCTTATGGTCAAATGCCTCCTTGTTCAAAATCTTACCCAGGTAATCACGGACTGCATCTTCGTCCGCCCAATCCGACACATTCTTTTCCAGATCCCGCATCATCTCCACCACCTTGATGTTGGCACCGCCATGCTTAGGTCCCTTCAGCGAGGACAGAGCCGCTGCCACCACGGAATAGGTATCGGAACCGGAGGATGTCACCACGCGAGTGGTAAAGGTGGAATTGTTGCCTCCGCCGTGCTCCATATGTAACACCAGCGCGATATCCAGCACTCTCGCCTCCAGCTCTGTATACCGCTTGTCCGGGCGAAGCATCATCAGAATATTCTCCGCCGTGGAGAGCTTTTTGGAGGGGCGATGGATATACATACTCTCATCATTTTCGTAGTGATTGTACGCATGATAGCCATATACCGCAAGCACAGGAAACAGGCTGATTAGTCCAAGGCACTGGCGCAGTACATTCTCCACAGAGGTGTCCGTGCAATTCTTGTCATAAGATGCCAGCGTCAGCACACTTCTGGTCATGGAGTTCATGATATCGCTGCTGGGTGCCTTCATGATGACATCCCGGGTGAAATTAGTGGGCAGTGTTCTCTCCGAGGCGAGCACATGGCGGAAATTCTTCAATTCTTCCTCCGTAGGCAGCTCGCCAAATAATAACAGGTATGCAACTTCCTCAAACCCATAACGCTTTCCCCGGAACCCATTCACCAAATCGATACAGTCATAGCCCCTGTACCACAGTCTGCCTTCACACGGCGTTTTGACCCCATCCACCGTCTTGAAGGACTCAATCCTCGAAATATTGGTCAAACCGGTGAGTACGCCATTGCCGTTTTTGTCCCGCAGTCCCCTCTGAACATCATACTTGTCAAACAGGCTCAAATCCATCTGGTCTGCTTCCCTGCACAGTGCCGCGTAATCGCCATAATAAATGTCGTTTTTCTTCATCTTGCTCCTCCTTAATATGGATACTGGATTCTATATTGCCTATCTGCGGTATACCCGCACATAAGGATAATCTGTTATCTCCACAGGCTGAAATTCCTCCTCAATCCACTTGAAAATATAATCATCCTCCTCAAAATAGGACACATCCCCGTAACAGCTCTCCATCACTACCACATCCGGAAAGCGCTCCGGGTGCAGCTCGTAATAGAGCTCCAGATTCTCATCATACTCAGGGGTACTGATGGTCGTCGGCGATGCAATCCTGCAATCTCCCAACATATAATAAAACTGGGAAGGACCGAGATATAATACCATGCTTCCCTCCGGAACAATCTCGGAAAACAGCTCGTAATTATTGTTATAACGGTAGGAATTCATGTAGGATGTCAGTATGCCGCCTCGGACCCCTTCGCGGCTGATTCCCCTCACCTGAAAGGTCATGCTGCTGTCCTCCTCGCCGCCTATCATCAACAGGCAGCGTCCGAAGACCTCACTGAGAATAAAAATTACACAGATAATATGTATGAGTCTTAGCCCTGCCTTTCCCTGCTTTTCCAGAAAATACTCTCTCCAGCACAAGAGCCCGCCCAGAAGTCCTACCACCAGATATACCGTCAATGAAGACGGCCCCCAATTTGAGAAAAGGTTCAAGCCTGCAAAGTTCAGAAAAGCAAGCCCTATCATGCAAAGTCCGGTTTTTCCTCTGCTTTCACACTTTCGCGCACACCAACATCCAAACAGCGGCACTGCTGTATAGGCAAGCTGCGGATACCCGGAATTGTAATCCGTGTCCAGCCAGTACAAGGTCTGAAATACCGTCTGCACCACAAACCACCAAAACAGCCAGTCTGTCAGCCAGTCTCTGTCCTCACGCCCTTTTTTGCGACGTACAATCCTCGCTATATACATAGCCACAGATGCGACCAGACCACAGCCGATAATCATGAGCAAAAGCTCTCCTATGCCAAGTCCCCAGGAAGAAATTTTGTCTGCTGCGCTCACCTGATGAGAGCCATCTCCCATAATGCAGGGCAGCACCGTCATGAAATCCTGTAGACTCATATAACTGAAAATATAACCCAGGAGCCCTGCCGCCCCCAAAATGCAGGGCAGCGTAAATACCGCAAACTCCCTCACCCTGCTCTTACCGGTTTCAGACTTGAACAGAATATATCCGGCGCAGAATGGGTATAGGAGAGCCATTCCCGGATAAGAGAGCACATCACATGCCAGCATGGCTCCGGAGAGTAAAAGATATCGCATCTTTCCATAATTAGGGGAACCCTTACAGAAATACTGCATCAAAAACAATATAAATACAGTGGAAAACCACATATGCAGATTGGAATACTCCGGCACATAAATGCATTTTGGCGTAGTGATATAGTATATCATGGCAAAGAGTATGCACTCCCACCGCCCCAGAAAGGGCAGACATTCCCGAAAACACCTGTAAAGATACACGGTGATGCCAAGCTGTACGAGGAAAAAACACACTCTCAGAAGAACCGTCATATAATTCAGACTTCCGCCGGTAAATATGAGAATCAGGCGAATGAACAACGCAGTGAAGATGGCTGAGGTCTGGTGCGGTTCCCACATATCCCACATGAGACGGTCCCCTTGCACCAGCCGGTACCCCACCGTCACACCATAGCTTTCATCTATGTCCGCACCGACAAAGATGCTCTTAATAGTATAAACCGCCAGTGCTGCCACGAGGAGCCAAAACCATCTTCTCTCTTTTACGGACATCTTTGTTCTATTCGCATATTGTATCATATTTTCCCCTCCGTGCATATAAATTTTCTGTTAAATATCTAAATATCGGAGATTTTTATCGGATGTGTGTGAAATCTTAGTATTTGAAGGCTCCCCATCCGGCGTAGACAGCCGCACCTCCCAGTTCTTCCTCTATCCTGAGCAGCCGGTTGTATTTTGCCACCCGCTCCGACCTTGAGGGAGCTCCCGTCTTAATCTGGCAGGTGTTGAGTGCCACTGCCAAATCCGCAATCGTCGTGTCCTCCGTCTCCCCGGAGCGGTGGGAACTGATTGCGGTATATCCGGACTTGTGTGCCAGCTTGATTGCCTCCAGCGTCTCCGAGACCGTACCAATCTGATTGAGCTTGATGAGGATGGAATTGGCGCATCCCAATTCAATTCCTCCGGAAAGTCTTTCCGTGTTGGTGACAAACAAATCATCCCCCACCAGCTGTACTCTGTCTCCCAGCTTAGCCGTCAGCTTTTTCCAGCCCTCCCAGTCCTCCTCGTCCAGAGCATCCTCAATGGAAATAATCGGATATCGTTCAACCAGCTCACTCCAATGCTCAATCAACTGTTCTGAGGTATAGATCTCACCCGATTTCGGCAGCCGGTACTCACCCGTTTTGCCGGTTTTCCACTCTGAGGACGCCGCATCGAGCGCAATCCCAAAATCCTCCCCCGGCTT
Organism: uncultured Acetatifactor sp.; assembly: GCA_964617975.1. GTDB lineage: Bacteria > Bacillota > Clostridia > Lachnospirales > Lachnospiraceae > Acetatifactor. The sequence continues at coordinate 19,287 of CAZUAP010000015.1, forward strand.
GTACCCCGCCTTGCGCACTGCCTCCAGAATGGTTTCCACCGCCTGCTCATCCGATGCAAGCGCCGGAGCAAATCCTCCCTCATCGCCCACCGATGTGGCAAGTCCCCTCTCCTTCAGAAGGGAAGCCAATGTGTGAAAGACCTCCGCGCACCATCTGAGCGCCTCTTTAAAGCAGCAGGCGCCCACCGGCATAATCATAAACTCCTGCACATCCAGACCGGAGCTGGGTGCATGACACCCTCCGTTTATAATATTCATCATCGGCACAGGCAGCCGATTGCCATTGACTCCCCCCAGGAACCGGTATAGCGGAACGTCCAAGGATTTTGCCGCCGCCCGGGCACAGGCAATGGATACTGCAAGAATGGCATTCGCCCCCAGCCGGGATTTGTCCTTGGTCCCGTCTGCCTCCAGCATGGCTCTGTCCACGGCATAGGTGTCTTTCGCGTCCATGCCTGTAAGCAAGGGGCTGATGACCGTATTGATATTTTCGACTGCCTTTGTGACGCCCCTGCCCAGATACCGCGAGCCGTCTCCGTCTCTGAGCTCCAACGCCTCAAACTCGCCCGTGGATGCTCCGCTGGGTGCGGCTCCCCTGCCGACCGTGCCGTCCGCCAGATAGACCTCTGCCTCCACGGTTGGATTACCTCTGGAATCCAAAATCTCTCTGCCGACCACCTTCTCAATCTCTGAATAAAACATACACTCAAACTCCTTCCGACAATCTGTTATTGATAAATTTCCAGTTGTATCAAAAGTAGTTTGAGCGCATGATACGCTTTTTATTCTATATTTTTGCGGTGCAGTCGGAGGTCAAATCCTTCACCACCTCACCGGCGATAATCAGACCCGCCACAGAGGGCACGAAAGCAGTGCTGCCCGGTATCGCCCTGCGCTCCGTGCATTTGTGTTTGGCACCCGGAGGGCAGATACAGTTGGTTCTACAGCTGATAGCCATATCGTCCTTCGGCTGGATGGGCTGCTCCTCCGAATAGACCACCTTAAGTTTCTTCACACCGCGCTTTTTCAACTCGCGTCTCATAACCTTTGCCAACGGGCAGACCCTTGTCTTGTAGATATCTGCCACTCGAAACTGGCTGCCGTCCAGCTTATTGCCTGCTCCCATGCTGCTGATGATGGGGACATTCATTTCCTTTGCCTTAAGAACCAGTTCAATTTTCGCCGTCACCGTGTCGACGGCATCCACCACATAATCATATTCTTCAAAATGAAATTCTTCCGCATTTTCCGGCAGGAAGAAACATTTATGAACCCGCACATCGGCATCCGGATTAATCTCCAAAATCCGCTCCTTCATCACCTCCGCCTTATATTTGCCAACCGTCTTTCTGGTGGCAATAATCTGACGGTTGAGATTCGTGAGACATACCTTGTCATCGTCTATCAGGTCAAAGGCTCCGACTCCGCTCCGCACAAGGGCTTCACACACATAACCGCCCACGCCTCCGATGCCGAATACCGCCACGCGGGACCTGCTTAATTTCTCCATGGCTTCCTTCCCCAAAAGAAGCTCCGTTCGCGAAAATTGATTTAACATACTCTACATTTTCCCTTTCCACTGCCGTTTATGTCCGGTCATATCCATCCAGCAAAACCGTACGTCCCTGCACCCGGGACGCCTGCATATCAATGATTCTCTGATTTTCGGAACCCCGGAAAGCCAGCCGCAGATTCTTCTGCTCCTCCACAAAGGCTCCGTCCACCAGCACATCCGTAAGCTCCAGGATTCCTGCAACTGCCGGCTCCTGCCCGGCACGAACCAACAACTCCGTCTCATAAATTCCACCGGTGTAGCACCAGATATCCTTGGCAGGGAACTCCCGGCGTACCATTCTCATAATTTCCTCCACCGTCCGGCAGTTTGCCCGCTCAAAGGGCTCCCCGCCGAGCACGGAAAGCCCCCGGATATAGGAAGGTGCCAGCGCATCCAACAGTTCTCTCTGCGCCCTTTCATCCCACACCTGCCCATACTCAAAATCCCATGTTTCCCGGTTAAAGCAGCCCTTGCAGCCCCGGGTACAGCCGCTCACAAAAAGTGAGACCCGCACGCCGGGACCGTTGGCTACATCCGTCTTTTTCATCTGCGCATAATTCATAGATGCAGCACCCTGGACTTGATTTCCAAAGTCTTTCCGGTATTCCAGTAATTTTCTCCCAGATAGCCGCAGGTTCTCCTGGTCACATTCATCTTGGCATGGTCCTTGTTGTGACACTGGGGACATTCCCACTCGTTATTGTCATTAATCAGGATTTCACCGTCATATCCGCACACATGACAATAGTCCGACTTCGTGTTGAACTCACCGTACTGGATATTGTCATAGATAAACTTAATAAGCTCCTCAAGCGCCTCGATATTGTTTGTCATATTCGGAATCTCCACATAGGAAATGGCACCGCCCAGGGATTTTTGCTGAAATTCGCTCTCAAAGGTAAATTTGCTGAAAGCGTCGATTTTCTCCCTCACATCCACATGATAGGAATTGGTATAATATCCCTTGTCCGTCACATTCTCAATCTCTCCGAATTTTTCCCGGTCAATCCTCGCAAAGCGGTAGCAGAGCGACTCGGCAGGCGTCCCGTAGAGCGAAAAGCCGATGCCCGTCTCCTCCTTCCACCTTGCGGCAGCATCCTTCATGGCATCCATCACCCGCAGGGCGAACTCCTTGCCCTCCGGCGCCGTGTGGCTGCAGCCCTTCATTAGCCAAGTCAGTTCATAGAGACCGATATATCCCAAGGACATGGTAGAATATCCGCCCAAAAGATACTTGTCAATCTTCTCTCCCTTGCCCAGCCTTGCAATCGCGCCGTACTGCCAGTGAATCGGACTCACATCGGAGGAAATCCCCAGCAGCGCCTTATGGCGGCACATCAAAGCCTCATAGCACAGTTCCAGACGCTCGTCCAGAAGTTTCCAAAATACTTCCTCATCGCCCTTAGCCAGGATACCAATCTGGGGCAGGTTCAGGCTCACTACGCCCTGATTAAAGCGCCCCTCCCACTTGTACTCACCGTTCTCGTCCTTCCACGGTGACAGGAAAGACCGGCAGCCCATGCAGGAGAACACATTCCCCTCATAGTTCTCACGCATCTTCTTGGCGGAGATATAATCCGGATACATACGCTTTGCGGAGCACTGTGCCGCAAGCCTAGTCACGTCGTCATACTTTCCGCCCTTCAGGCAGTTATTCTCATCCAGCACATAGACCAGCTTGGGAAAAGCGGGCGTCACATAGACTCCCTTCTCATTCTTAGTGCCCTGGATGCGCTGGTTCAAAATCTCTTTGATAATCATCACCGTCTCATCGACATAGGGGTCGTTGTCATCTATATGCAAAAAAAGTGTCACAAAGGGAGACTGTCCATTGGTGGTCATCAATGTGTTAATCTGGTATTGAATGGTCTGCACTCCTGCCCGGAGCTCATCCTGCAGACGCATCTCCACGATTTTGGCCTTCTGCTGTGCGTCCATCGTATCTCCAAATTCTTCTTCCAGCTGCAGGGCAAATTTATCCCTGCTCTTGCGCAGATATTTGCCCAGATGCTTGATATTCACAGACTGTCCGCCATATTGATTACTCGCCACAGCCGCAATAATCTGGGTGGTGATGGTACACGCCACCTGAAAGCTCTTGGGGGACTCTATCATCTTGCCGTTGATGGAAGTGCCATTGTCCAGCATATCCTGAATATTCACCAGACAGCAGTTAAAAATCGGCTGTATAAAATAATCCGCATCGTGGAAATGCAGCACTCCGTTGTCATGTGCCATGGAGATATGCTCCGGCAGCAGGAGTCTTCTGGTGACATCTCTGGACACCTCCCCCGCAATATAATCCCTCTGAGTGGAGGCAAGACGGGTATTTTTGTTGGAATTCTCCTCCGCAAGCTCCTTATTCTCATTGCGAATCAGTTTTAATATGGACTCGTCCGTGGTATTGGACTTGCGCAGCAGGCTTCTCTGATATCGGTATACGATATACTTCTTCGCCAGCACATATTTGTTCTCTCTGACCAGCCGCTCCTCAATCATGTCCTGAACATGCTCCACGTTCAGCTTTTCCTTATCCTCCGCCAGCACGCTGTCCAAAATTTCTTGAATCAGTTCCTCACTGGCGCGCTCCTTCTCCTCCACCTCATTGTTTGCTTTGCGGATAGCCGCAACGATTTTCTCCTCCTCAAACGGCACAATGCGCCCGTCGCGCTTCTGAATCTTTGTTACACTCATTCTTTTATCTGTTCCTCTCACGCCGTCCGTTCTCCGGTCCGGCTTTTACTTGCCTGCTGTGCAGTGCACAAGATTTGGTGTTTATCCCGCATCTGTGTGCCCACATCTTGTACCATTATAGAGTAATTCTCATGAAAAAGCAACCTCCGGACTTCAAAAAAGACTGCCGCAGAAGCGGGTCACTTTCTTCCCGCCCCTGCAGCAGCCTATATCCGGTCTCAGCCGCTCACATTGCTGTCTATTTGATTTTGATTGTCACCTTTGTGGTAACGTTCTCTACATGAGAATATCCGTAATAATAGCTGTATTTGACATATCCCGCAATGCTCTTACCCTTGAGTGCCGCTTTCTCCTCCTCCGTCACCGTGGACTTGAATTTAATCACAGCCTTCCTCGCGCCGGTCTGCTCATCCGTGATGTTCTCCAACTCAAAATACTTGTTGAAATCATTCGCCTTGCCGCCCACATTGGCGTTCAAAAGCTGCGTCTCAAAGTCCGGAACGAACTCCTTCGTCGAACATTTCAGCTCAATCCTGTCGCTCTGGGCAGTGTTCAAGGTATAGGAGGAAGTAACCTTCACCGGGGAGGACTTGGTCACCTTCACCGTGATGGTCGACGGTTTGCTCATCAGCACACCATCTGTGTAAAAAGCGACCTTATATTTATAACTGCCCGCCTTGAGTGTGCTATATGCCGACACTGTGAGCTTAAAGGTTCTGTGCTCCCTGTCGAAATCCTCCACATACAGATAAGGTGCCGACTTTGAGATACGGGCAATCTTGATTGAATCGTAGCTTCCATATTCATACTGGAAAGTCAGTTTCTGATTCGGTATATCATAATATTCATAATCATAATCCGAATCCGAATAATACTTAAGCTCTGAGGCGTTCGTATACTTAGAACTGTAAAGTTTCCCGTCAGTCAATGTTATCTTCTGTGCGGCATCATAGGTGGTCCCCCAGTTCGTGTTGGTAAAATTAACATACCACTTTTTTTTGGGATTGGACTTCAGCCAATATTCCACTTTAGCAGTCTGAGCCGTAGGCGTGAGCACCCAATAATTTCCATCAAATTTCAGCTTGCCTCCCGTCACCTCATATCCCCAGTCATACCAGTCTCTGCGGTATGAATCATAGTCATCAAAACAGGACATACGAAACCTAATCTCAGCCCCCTTGGGAGCGCTGTAGGTTACTTGTCCCTTCGCGGTCTTAAGTTCGCTCGCCGAGAACCCATCGCTTGTGACGCTGTCAAGGGAATACCATGTCTCTGTGGCACTCGTCACCTTGTTGACCGTAATCTTAACCGACTTCGACTTCTTGCTGCCCTGCGTCGAGGTCGCCTTGATGGTGATAGTGCCGGGCTTTCTCACCCACAATTGTGCCGATCCGTCAGAATACTGACTGACATACATTCCCGCCGTACCCTTCGCATTGTCGCTGGGTGTGATGGTGACGTACTGGTTCATGTTATTGCCATACTGATCCACTACAATCACATACGCCCCGTCAGCCTTATTCGCCGCCAGCGTGGTTCCCAACGAGCTTGTGCTGCTCGCGCTGCTTGCTAAGTAAATCTTGGTGGGAACCAACACAGTACCACTAACCTGCACATATA
>CAZUAP010000016.1:0-23883 GCA_964617975.1 uncultured Acetatifactor sp.
ACAGCCAGCGCAGGATGCCTCTCCAGCATTTTATCCCCCTTATAGGCGCGGACTGTCACAGTGTAGTCTGTATTCTCCGTCACATATAAAGGTATCATAAATTCATAATCTTCTTCCTGCTTATAGGCAGGTGTCAAGTCATACACATAGACATGATTCAGCGACTCATCCTCTGACGACAATTCCTCCGGAAATATAATCTCTATCCTCTCCGCATAACCCCACGATTCAATGTGAAGTATACCGCTCTCTCCACGTTTGAACTCAGGCTCATGGGGCGCGAGCACACGTTCGATGGCAGCCTGCAAGTCAAACTCCGTTGTCCCATATTCCAATGTGCGGTTATTGCCCACATTGTCACACGCATAGGCAGTCACATTAAAATCTCCGCTAAAAATCGGCTCATCTTCACAGATATCCACCTCAATCACGCCTGCCTCGTTCGGATAAAAATATTTTGTCGCTCCATTGTCTAGGTTATCAATCTCCAAATACAGCTCCCTGACTCCGCTGAGTGCATCGGAGGCCGACACCTGTAAACTTATGACTTCCTGTCTCCTGTCTATGAGGGGCAGATTGACCAGTTCCTCCAGCCCGTCAATTTCCGGCGGTTCACCGTCACCGATGACCCATATGCTGTTCTCTATGTCCATCTGACGTGCCGAATAGACCGTCTCATCCTTATACTCTGCTCCCGCCCGCGGAATCAGCCGAATTTTTTTGCCATCGGCATCCCGACTCAGCATCAAATCCCGGGTGATGGAAAGATTTTTACAACGGTTGCTTCTGGATGCCACCACATAGCTCCCGTTGTTGATATATCCCTCCCCCTCCATTGAGAAACCAAGGCTCTCTGCTGCCATTTCCCACAAATTGTCATCCACGGTACCGGATGGTATACAGACAAGATTTTTGACCCAATCCGCACTTTTTCCATTGCTCTCTATCACGCCGTAATTAATCTGATATCCTTCCGAAGCCGGTCCCTGCATATATGCCCCAAACTCCACCCGGAAAGCAGTACATCCATCGCTTTTGACATAGTAGGTATTTTCTTCTGCAGCCGGATAAATATTGTCACCCTCCCCAAGCAGGAGCTGTCTGGTGAAAACAGGCCAAAGGATATCCTCATCACTCTTTGTTTTACTCCCTATGTATATGTGAGTTGTCCCGCTGATATTGCCCGCCAAATCAACTGTCGCAATATGTATATACAAGTCTGCGTCGGACATTGTCACCTGTAATCCGGTGTCTGAAAGATATTCTCCATTACTGCCATTTACACTTGTATCAGGGTTGCTGTCCAAACAATACCAATATCCGTTCACGCCGGAAGTCAAGGTATTCGTGGTGATATTCGATTCCGATAAAACCAAGGTGCTCCCCAGCGCATAAGACTCTGCTTTGTGGAAATAGACCGTTCCGTTGTCCTTCGGCTTTTGCCACTGCACCTGTATTTTATTTTCCTCCAACGGTGTCTTAGTCACACTGTCCATTGAGATGCAATCCGGAGCATCCATATCTCGAGCAGTCACACCCTCCGCTGCCGTCAGACTCCAATAGCCGACATCCTCTGCCACAATCTTTACATATCCATCGCCCTCTCTCACACCGGCCGATGCATCATAATACTGTGCCGCCGTTTTGTTGACATAACTGCTGCCGCCGGAGGATGGCTGGGCACTTATGACATATCCGTCATAAGGATATCCGCAGATGTACTCTTCCGTTTTGCCACAGCCCGGTGCATAGCTCGCCGTCTTTGTGCAGACGCTGGGGGATTTTGATTTGTTATTCTTCGAGACAGTGCCATGAACAGGACACACGTGCTTATAGCAGTCCCGCTCATGCCCTTTGCAATTATCCGTCCCACAGTTTGGACAATAGCTTTCATCCAGTCCTCCCCAATACCACTTTTCAGTCCCGGTGAACACATGGTTTAGTTTTTCTCCGCATTTTACCGCCACCGTGTAACAGCCCCCGGATTTGGAGGAATCTCCCGTATGGACATGATTGCAGACGCCCTCCACATGATTGTGAACTTCCTCTATGCCGGCGTGTCCGCCCAGATATCCGCCTCCGCCTCCTGATGCCCCGTTCTCCCCTGCATTTCCTTCTTCCATCACACTTTGTTCCGAACCGCCCTGATTCCCGTCACAAAGTGATCCCGCTCCTCCACCGCCTCCTGCAATTAAAAGAATCCCTCTCGCGGCAGATTTCACAATAGAATATCCTCCACCATTGCCATACTTTTCCCCGATACCTCCTCCATTGGTGCCGTCCCGACCACCTACTCCGATGGTCAGTTTATCCCCTGCCTGCAGCCAGAATTTTCCGAATATTTCACCGCCCATTCCACCGGAACGCTCCCCATAATCAGCACCCTGAGCGCCGGCGGCACTGATGGAATACAGACCATAATAAGGCACCGTGCAAATCTCCTCATCCTTCGGTTCCATATATTCCGTCTCAAACTCAACGCTGCTCTCAATGTCATCCGCCGCAAGAATCTGCTCCCAGCTCTCGCCGTCTCTGCTCTGATATAGCTTGTAGTTCTTAGTTGTGCCATCCGGCTGGCTCCATGTCAAATCCACCGCACCCGCTCCGGCATTGTCCTCATAATTATCCACACTGGTCAGCAGCAGTTCCACCCACTGGGCATAGAGTGTTATATCATCCGTCGGAATTATTTTATCTCCTGCCCCCCCGGCAGGATGTTGAAATTCTTCATCATAATACCATCCCCCAAAGGACTGGTTTGCCTTGACAGGCTGAGGCAGAGTAATAGCATTTCTGCTGTACACGGCAGTGACACGGTCCACATTTCCGTCCGGAGCGCAGAAAGAATAAATATTGCTCTGCAATTTACCTCTGAATGGTGAATTCTGTCTCCATTCCACAAAAGACTGTGTCCCTCTGACTGCATCTATTTTGTTGCCGCCATTTGTTTCAAAGCTCACCGAGAACCCCATTGGAGCCGTCACCTTCTCGGGCGAAATCTGACAGCTCTCCCCATAATTGCCTTGAATAGAACTTATGCCGGCATTTCCATCATAAGCTCCCCCTGCCGGGTCAATCTCCAGCACACTCACAGACCTTCTCCAAACAGCATAAAGATTCACCGTGCCCGCTGTGGCATCCTCATCATAATCTCCACCCTGATAATTTTCATCGGATAGATTATAAATCTCAGTTTCATCACCATACTCCTTTCCGGAACCGTCGATTTCCGTATTCCAGCCTACAAACTCCCACCCGATTCTGGTATAAGTATTTTTATTCAGATGGGTCTGGGGCGTAACCTCAACGCCCTCGTATTCCGTCGCATTGCCATACATATGAAAGCTGGGAGCCATATAACCGCCATAAACTTCCTCCCCGGCATTTGCATGGTAGACTATCCTATACCGATTGGCTGAAACAGCGTTGCATATATGTTCATTGGTATCCATCCCCTGCTCCAGATTGTCATTAAACGGACAGAGGTAATAATAAGCTGTCCCCCTTCGCACCTCAAGATATGTAAGGCTTTGTGCCGCCTCTCTGCTCATGTAAAAGTGACCGTATACAACTGCCCGTCCACAGTCTGCGCAGATGGGCTCCCATCCCGAAAAATGCGGTTTCAGACAGGCTCTGCGCGCAAACGTAACCCCATGGTATTGACTCTCGCCCTCAGGATAGGCATTATGGCAGCAGTTGACTCTGGACAGCGTTACTCTCCACGTGGCTATGGGAATGGCACCCTGCCGACGTATTTTATAAAAATGCTCCCCCCGCTGCAATGCACCCAGAGAGGATTTTATCCCCGTGACTACATCGGCTGAACCATCCTCCGCGTACCATTTTACATCCTGATTGCCGGCATCTGTCGTCCACGCCAGCCCGTCCGGAGAAAATCTGACGTACGGGCTGTCATAAATTGTACCCGCCTGCACTGACATTCCTCCAAACCAGATGCCGGCCAACGCCGCCAAAAAAACGATGTATAATCTTCCCTTTGTCATCATTCACACACCTTTGCCACACGAAGTGTTCCTCTTGCCAGTTCCGTATAAAATTGTTCCACATCCCCTGCATCAAGATATACATTAATCCGCTGAGCGGAGGAAGCATCATCACCGCCTGCTATAACATTTCCGCCGCTGTCAAACACCTGCTGCACAAATACCCTGCTCCAAATCAGGCTTGTCTGACCATTTTCCGCCACCGTATAAATATGTATTCTGTCTCCTGCGCGCAGCACACCGCCAACCACCTGATATAAATCCTCTGCCTTGAAACCGGCAATCACCGGCTCCGACATTCCTGCAGTTATCTCGTTCCTCCCCTCAAACATTCCGGTGGTCAGGAGCACGCCCTCCTCTATGTCCTCCCGCGCGACCAGATTGACAAGCTGCTCCCGGCTCTGCAGAGCCGTGGCCGGGACACATCCCAGCTCTATTTCTTTCAGGCACAGAAATTCTCCATAATTTTCTTCCGTGATGGTCTGCCCTTTCGGTATTGTCTTGGCTGCCACAAAGATGGCGCCATGCTCATACTCGCTCAGCATCTTTCTCTCCATCTGCAGCATCACGAGAAAAATACCTGCCGCAGCCACGAACGCTGCAATAATGCTCCCTGTCCATACCCTGGACCAAACAATTTTTCTACCGTTCTTCATCTTCCCTCTCTCCTCTCGATACAATATCTACCAGCTTTCCTTTATGTGCACGGGCTGTGATTCCCGGAAATCCCTCCACATCAAAGCAAATTTCGCTGTAAATTCCTGTATGCTCCACCGGGTTTCCATCCGGCGCGTTCAGTTTCCCGACTGTCCCGCTCCAAGTTTCCTGTACCCTGCCGTTTACATTTATCCGCACCGCTTCCACCCTGTCCTCCTCCACATTGTAGACAACATAATCTGCAATCTCCACGGGACCGGAAATCAGCGTACGATTGGCACATTCCCACTGTTCATTCAGCTGCAAATTGTCCTTCACTGCCTCCACATAGATTGCGTAAGCTGCCTCAGCGTCCTCTATCCGCACTGTATGGGTTTTGCCATATTCCTCCACGTCAATCAACGCAGATGCCAGATTGGAAGCCGCCAGTGCGTCCTCAAGACAGGCAGCCGAAGTCCGCCATGCTGCAAGCTGCAGCTGCGTGTACATCAATATCCCGAGCACAAGCACAAAAAACAATCCCGCTGCCCACTCCGCCTGCCCGCATTCCCTGACACTAATGTTTCGCTGTCGACACTCTCTTTTCCTCAAATTCATATTTGCCTCCCAGCTTTCCGCGAATCTGCAGCACAATCTTTGCGCCGTATCCGGTCTCTCCCATGGTGGTGCCGCTCAAATCAGCATCCGTAATCCCCTGCCCGGCAAGCTCCTCCAACAGAGCGTCTCTATCCTCCGGCAAGAGCCCTCCCGTGGTCTCCATGCGAAGAATGTAACAGCGCGCCAGCTGATCCACCTCCGTCTTTTGTTGAATCATTTCCATGTCATCCAAAAAGGAGAGCATCACCACCGCCATGGCAAGGATGAAGATTCCGGTAACCATCACATTGGCTACACTTCCCCTGTCCCGGATGCGCCATAGCCTTTGCTTACCCCTGCTATGTTTCATGCGCTATACCCCCGCGGCGCCGCCGACACCTCCGAGAATCGCATTTGCCTTGGTGGTCATCGCCTCCACAATGGTTTCTATAAACCCTGCAAGACTGTCCTTCATAACCACGCACAGCAGCAGCGCGATGATGCACAATCCTACCGTCACCAGGATGCCGTCAATCCCCGGATCCTTTTTCATCCAAAACATATTTTTTCTGCACTCCGTCTGCTCTCTTTCCAATCTTCCCATCTTTTTTCCTCCTTTTAGTTTTTCTAAAATCTGAGCGCTGCCGTAAACATTTGTTCAATACAGGCATAGAGCACCATTCCTAGGACTGCCGCCAGGATGCCCAGCTGGTAAAACGTGACGCTTCTGTCCAGCGCCCCCTTCCTGCGTCCCATCACAGACACCTCCATGTCCTTCACCTGTTCCGCTATATCCGCCAGCAGTTCCACAGCCTGCCCAGATTCCATCGCCTGCAAAAGCGTGATGCAAAGCGCATCAATATAGCGGTTATCAAATCTGCTCTGAAAATGCTCCAGCGCGTCATATACGTCCGCCTTCATCGTGACGGCTCCCGCCAAATCCAAAAGTGCCTGTTTCAGCCGCATCTCCTGTACGCCCGCATAGCATTCCGTCAACGCATCCGTTACATACACCCCCGCTCTGATTTGTATCTCCAGACCGTGATAAATCAGTTTAATCTCCGGCAACATTCGCTCATTGTCCCGGTAATTCAAATACTGCACAAGTATTCCCGGAACCAGACACAGCACCGCTCCCAATGCCAGACCGCACCAGAAAGACAACTGCAGTCCCGCCGCAAATCCGGCAAAGGCTGCCAGCATACACATCGCCCACCACGAGACCGGCTGCAGCCATGCGCCAAAGTGAAATGCCGCGCCTTTTTTGTCCAGCCAGTCCTTCGTCCGGGAATACCAGCCGGCATTTCTGCTCCGTACCGCCAAATAACCCTTCAACTCTTCACAGGCTCTCAAAATCCGACGCTCCGGATGATATTCGCCCAGCTGCAACATGCCTGCAAACAATAAAAGTGCAGCAATCACCGGCAGAACGGAAAGCCACTGTAGAACCGTTCTCTCGCTCACCCCCTCACCTCCTTTCTGAGATTTTTCTGAGAAACAGCAATATAATAAAGGCAATCACACCCAGCGCAATTTTTCCGGGCACAGTGTCCCTCAGAAGCATCCACACGGAGGTTTCTATCAGCCCATCCACAATCGCCAGCGTAAACCCGGACATCGCCAGAAGCAGAAACATATTAATCATCGCCTCACGCATCATCCCCTTGCGCTCCTCACCCATGCGAAGATACTCCCGCACAATTCTGCGGCTGCTGTTTACCAACAAAGTAAAATCCGCACAATACCTCACGCTGATTTCCATATTTCTCACCAGCTCCTTAAACTTGGGATGCTCAATCTTCTCCGCCATGGACAGGAGCGCGAGGCTGGCGTCCCCCGTGGTCTGTGCCTCATAGCTGCATTCATCGAGAGCGGAGCGAATCGGCTCATCCAGATATTTGCTTACCTGGGTGAAAACACCGGTGAGCTCGCCCGCAGTGATGCTGTAGTTGCCGAGAAAGTCCAGAAATTTTATCAGGTTTGCATTGACCCTGCGGAATGCTCTCGCCTTACAAATCTGCAAAATCACATACTCGCCTCCCAGAAAGCCCGCCACGACAAGCAGCATTTTCTTCCAGCCAAATCCCACCAGCGACACTCCTGCAAGCAGGGCGGCTGCAAACACATTGAATGCTGCCCACAATTCTGCCGTGAGAAAAGGCAGCCTCCTTTTCAGTCCGCTGTAATTCAATTCCTGTTCCAGCCGATACCAGACCGAATGCTGTTTCTGCAGGGTGAGCAGCTGCCTGCGATTCTCCAGAAGCCGCTTTCGCGCAGCCTCATTCAGACCTTCGCGGCTCCTCCTCATCCATTTTTCCGCCAGTTCCACCCAGCGCACTCTCAGACACGCAAGCATACATCCCCACAGCAAAAGTAAAAATATCAAAGCGTAAATCCATTTCTTCATCGCCTCACCTATAATATCCTTTCATATACAAGACTTTTGGACTGTTCACTCCATCCTCTGCAATCAAACACCTGCTGCACCCGGAAATGTTCCATAAACACGAACGTCTGAAAGCAGTCCATCATACGCATCAGCTCATCCCGGGAATAACGACTGTCATACATGGCATAATCCACAAGCTTATCCGCCGCCTTGTCCGCGGAGGACGCATGAATGGTCGCTGCACATAGCTGCCCTGTGCAGGCTGCATTCAAAAGGTATAACGCCTCCTCTCCTTTGATTTCCCCGATGATAAAATAATCCACATCCATGGTGAGCCCCGCAATGCTGATATGTTTCAAATCATAATTCACCCGGCTCTCCGTGCTGCCCGGAATACTGTGAAGAAACATCATATCGGGATGATAGAGCGTGGTGAGCTCGTCCGCCTGCTGTGTCACCAGCACCGCCATATCGTCCGGCAGCGTTTCCTTCAGAGCGTTCAAAAGCGTTGTTTTCCCGGAGGAATTACCACCGCATATGATGGTGGAGCCCTCCCGGAACCTCTGCACCAGCAATTTTGCCGTGTCCTCGCTCATCATTCCCTTTTGAATCAGTTCCCGAATCTGCGGAAAGGACCTCGGCACCTTGCGGATACAGAGATAAGGCTCGTTATAGGTGTTGACCAAAGGCATTGATAAAGTAAAACGCAGGATGAAATCCGGATGACTCTCCGTGTCTGTGAATCGTTGAATTGCGTTGAGATTTGAAATGTTGACCTGATTTTTGGTTGCGATATAGTCGATGAACTGCCGGTATTCTTTCTCTGAGGAAAAACAGATTCCCGAATCCATCCTTCTGCCATCCCGCTTGATGCGGATGTTGTCAAAACTGACCACGCGTATGTCCGTCACTGATTTGTCATCAATCAGCGTTGACAGCCGAGAGTAGCCAAATATGTACTGTTCAAAGGCGTCCATTATTTTCTCCGCCAGCCCCCCGCCGCCTCCTTTGCGCCTTAAATGTTCCAACGCCTCCCTCAAAAAGTCCTCCCTGCTGAGGGTACCTCTGCGCATCTGCATCAGGGAAGTCTGCTTCTGCGTCAGATAATCATCCACCAGTCCCCGCAGCCCTTCCTCAACGCGGGCTGCTTCATTCAATTCCATTTGTTCTCTCATTTTCCTCCTATCCCGGTCCACTCAAGGCAAAAGCATGACTGGCCGAATAAAATATTTGCCAAAAATAAGTACCAAAAATAAGCACTCAAAAATGAAACTAGTACAACCTGAACCATATAAATATTTAACTGGTAATCCTGACCGACACTGGTCGATTGAATAAAATTAAGTTCCTCGCATTAAGAATTGAGGTGAATTGATAAGATAAAATCTACACCATTTTTTCTCTGTTGTCAACACTTGGATTTAGATTTTATGAATTATATTACAGAAAATTGATTCATATTTTAGTTTTCATAAAATCAACTCGCTTGTTGTTTTTGCCTTCCGGATATGCTATAATTTTCCCATAAAAAAAGCAAAGGAGAACTTAATTATGGAATTTTCAGGTACTTTTCTTTTATTAGCAGGCGGATTGCTCATCGTCATTATTGCAGTTATCGTAGCTGTAGTTTCCTCGGTTGTCTCCGCCGTAGCAGCAGATCAGGACGAAGATGAGGACTAAAATCCCCCATACCGGCCGCAGTTGATTATGTTGTCTTGGCTGCCATGCGTTTTTCCAGTCTCCGTCTGACGATGAAGTATGCCGGAATCAGGAAAGCGTCTGCCATGAGCCACGCAATCGGACTGCCCAGACATACACCGGTAAATCCAAGCACAGGCACCAGAATGATTCCCGCGATGGAACGCGCAATCATCTCCAGTACACCAGCCAGAATGGCAAATGTAGGGAAGCCCATTCCCTGTATGAGGAAACGAACGATATTCACCAGCGCAAGCAAGAAATATGCCGCTGTATTAAACAAGAGGAACATTTTTACATTTTCAATAATGGCTGTCTCACTGCTTTCTACGAACAATCTTGCCAGACTTTCACCCCCAACTAGTACAATCAGAAATGCAATGACCGAATATCCAAATCCTAACAGTATGCAGGATTTCAACCCCTTATCCAGACGTTCCAGCTTCCCTGCACCCACATTCTGTCCTCCGTAGGTAGCCATGGTGGAGCCAAGCGCGTCAAAAGGACACGCCAGGAAGTTACTCACCTTACCTCCAGCAGTCACCGATGCAACCGCTGCGGAACCCAGCGTATTGGTGGCACTCTGCAGCACTACACTTCCGATGGCTGTGATGGAATACTGCAGCCCCATGGGGAGTCCCATGCTGCACAAAACCGTCATCATATGCCTGTCGGGTCTCCATTCCTCCCCCTTGATATGAAGCATATCAAACTTCCAAATCATATACAGCAGACATCCCACGCCTGCGATAATCTGAGCAATCACGGTAGCCCACGCGGCACCCGCCACGCCTATTTTCAGGTAAATGATAAACACCAAATCCAATCCGATATTGATAAAGGAGGAGAGCACAAGAAACATAACCGGCGTTTTACTGTCTCCCAGTGCACGAATGACGCCTGACACCGTATTGTAGAGGAAAGTGGCAGGAATCCCCAGAAAAATAATAAAAATATAAGCATGCGCGCCCTCCAGAATGTTGTCCGGCGTCCGCATCAGCAACAAAATATCTCTGCAGAATACGGTGGTTATGACAGTAAGAACCGCCGCAAAGCCGATGCCCAGCCATGTGCAATTCGCAACATATCTGCGCACACCCTCGTAATCCCCGGCACCAAATTTGTGGGACACGGGAATGGAAAAGCCATTGCACACACCCATGCAGAAACCGATGACCAGAAAGTTGATAGACCCGGTAGCACCCACGCTGGCAAGCTCATCCACGCCCAGAAACCGTCCCACAATCACAGTATCCACCAGATTGTAAAACTGCTGAAACAAAAATCCAAAAAACAATGGAATCGCAAATCCCAGAATCAACTTCATTGGGGAACCATTGGTCATATCTTTCGTCATATCTAACATCCTTCCTACTAAAAACATCTCACAATTCCGCTCTGCAACCGATTTATCAGCTACAGAGTATACCCGATTAAATCCAAAAGTGCAATAGTTTTCTCCTGAGCTCCCCGCAGTCATAATCCACGGTTTCGCCGAAGAACACCTGATAGAGCGCCTGCTCCTGTTCTTGTGTAATCTCCAGCCCACAGTGTTCTCTGAGCCAGTTCAACTGCTCCCCCAGTGTTCGCAGCGTTCTAAATTCCTTGTGTTTGCGGGAAATTCTTCGTTTCAGCCGCAGATATTCCAGTTTTACCTGCTCTCTGGCCGGAAGTTTCCGCTCCCGATGCCTCCGGAGAATGTGTCCAAATGCCAGCACGACAAGCAAAATAACTGCCGCAGCCAACAGCGCATAGCTGATTCCACCCAGAGATTTCTCCAGATAGGTCCCCAGATTGCTCTCACCAAAGCTCAGTCCATCCTCCGACTGGCTGATATCAGCGAAAGCATCCCAGAAGGAAGTCGAGTCTGTCGCCGATGAGGACGGCGTAGGGTCCACCACAATCCATCCCTCATTCTCCACATAGATTTCCACCCACGCATGGGCGTTGGCGTCCGGAATTTCCATCTCCACCAGCGCCGTCTCCCCTATGGGTGAATATCCGCTGTAATAATCCTCATAGGAAACTCCTTCCACCAATGTACCGTCTTCCACCACATCTGCATAAGAAAACGCATATCCCTCCACATACCGCGCCGGGATTCCCAGATTACGAAAAACCATAGTGCCCGCTGAGGCAAAATGCGCGCAATATCCTCTCTTGCTCTCCAACAGAAAATGCGTGATATAGTCCGAACTGCCATAATAAAATCCCGGGCGCAGCGTGTAGGAATAATTTTCTTGAAAAAAATCTACAACCTGCTGCGCGATTTCTTCTGCGGTGCCGGAAAAGCCCGCCTCCTCACACACCTCCCGAACCGCCTCCTGACAGCTCGACGGAACATACAGATAAGCCTCATCCACATCGTCTGGATACACTCCCCCATAGCCGTTTCCTGACATTTCGGATGCCGTATCCAAACGCCTTACACGAGGATAATATGTGTAGGAAACCACGCCCTCCTCCGACCGATTTACACAGGCATAATCGGTGTAGTAGGGGAAATATTCATACTCTGCGGAGGCACCCACGTTCTCCACTTCCATGATTCCTCTGCCCTGCAGGGAGCTGTCCGTTTCATAAGCTATCCTGCGCCGCCGTGTACTGCAGAACATCTGTTCATCCTGAAGTGGGGAGTCCCATGCACTCGTCCACCGGTCTCCCAGATAATCTTTTCCTGTGAACGCCTTCAAATATATCGGTTCATAGCTGTAGGGGGTAAAGCGCACAATTAAATCCGTCTCGTAGCTGGGCAGGACTGCAGAACCTCTGCTGAGCATACCACCGCTGACGCCGGCGCCGTCGCTGCCCGCTTGAAACAATGCCATCATACCATATTGTGCCAGCTTGGTCATCTGTTCCTCAGAAGCCACCTTGCCCGCGCTGGATGGCACAATGAGGGAATAGTTCTCTTCCGGCAGCAAAACCGATACCAGTCTCACCACCACAGCTACAGTCACCACGGTCAGCGGCAATATATACCGCATCTGTCCCGACAGATGTTCTCTCACATTTCCGCCCTGAAGTACAGCCACAGCGACATAACCCGCAAACAAAAAAATAATATAAATCATGGAGGGAGTACACTCAAGATACAACGGAATCACATAGGGCGTGAAGGTCAGTAAAACCACCTTGAACAGACTGCACTTGTTCTGCATCTGAATGTTGAAAAGGATGGTGCCCACCATTCCCAAAAACAGCACAAAGATAGTGACTGTGACATATTCATTCTCAACCATCAGCGAATACTCCGTTCCATAGGTGACGCCGAGATACTCTCTTGCCTTCTCATAGACTCGATTGAGAATCTCATAATATCCGCTGTTGATTACCCAGTAATTTGAAAGTGCAATATAGATATATATGCCGAACAATCCCAGACTCATCAGATTCATCAGCCATTTTTTGCCCGTCTCATAGACAACGCTGAGAACCAACGCCATGAGAAAGAGAATCAACATACACACACCCTTGTTGTATTCGATTTCGAAAGCCGACAGGAAACCGCCCAGAGCTCCATAGACAAGCAAAAAAATCACCAACGCCTTGGCAACTGCGGCAAACACATCATAGGACTGTTTCTCCTGCACCTGCACGAGAGTCATCTCCGATTTATGCTCTTTGTCCCTCCTATTGAATATATGCACCCTTGTATGCTCCCGTCTGAATCAAAATATAATTTTCCCCGCTATGTTCTATCGCCATCTGCTCCTGCGCACTTCCGGGCTGATGCTGCCCGCTGCTGCTTAAGATTTCACTGATGGCATACTCCAGCTCCCCCTGCTCCGCCAGATAACGGCTCCGCAGCGTGTAGCCCTGTCCCGACCAATAGAGCTGAATGGGATAATCCTTGTCCAGCAAAATCCTGCAGACTCCGTACAGTGCTTCCATCAATCCATCATTCCGGCTCTTGTCGTTCCCCAAAGGCAGCACCACATTGATTTTCTCCCTCCCTGTGGCAAGCCGTTCCCGCACCATCATTTTATTCTGCTTGGCGGTCAGTTTCCAATGGATGCTCTTTAATTCATCCCCCGGGATATACTCGCGTATCTCGTAGTCCGGATTGTAGTCAGTCCCTCGTTTTCTGGTCTCATTTTCCTTGGGAAATCCCTCCACACAGCTGTAGATTTCCTCCCCGCTCTCCTCCGTAAAATCAGGCCAAACCAACACATTTCCATCACTTCTGTCCCCGCCCCGCAGGTATACGATATGAAACAAATCGTATACGAAAAACTCTTCTATCTTTGCCTCCACCATTCCTGCATACTGACTCTCCAAAAGCTGCCGGAGCTCACCGCCTGTTCCCGGCGCCACCCACAGGCGCACCTTCTGCCGCTCCGTATAACCCGTGAATACATTACACCAGCTATAGACAATCTCGGCAGTAAAGCCCACAAATTTCGCATCATTCTCCACGCGAATGTCGAAGGGCACGCGGGCTCCCCGCCCCACCCTGCTGCCGGGCAGGAACGCCTCCGCACGGAGCAAATTGCGGCTGCACCACAATAATCCCGCCGAACCCAGAACACTGACAAGCATCAGTATCAGCGCCAGGAAAAGCAGATAGCTCCGAAAAAAACTCCACAGCCATAAAGTCAACCCAAACACTATGAAGAACCTCAGGGTTCCCTTTAAACTCAGTCGAAGTGTTTTCTCCATCAGACAGCGTGTATCCTTTCCGTAATCTCCATAATCACCTCAGCCACATCCGCGCCCTCCGCGCGGGCTCTGGCATTCAGATGAATGCGGTGCCTCCATACGTCGTCTATCACCGCCAACACGTCCTCCGGAATCACATACTCACCGCCCCGCATCAGTGCAGTAGCCCTTGCCATCTTCAGCAGGGCGATGCTGCCCCGGGGGCTCACGCCCAGCGCTATGCGGGCATCTTTTCTGGTTGCCTCCGTGAGATTGATGATATATTCGTGTATATTGTCCTCCACATGAAGGGTCTCCGCCTGCCCGCGCAATTCCATCAGTCTCTCCACGGAAATCACGCTTTGTACCCGCTCCAGCCCTTGTCCCGCACTTCCCTTCAGGATATCCACCGCCGCCTCATGGGAGGGATAACCCATATTCAGGCAAATCAGGAAACGGTCCAGCTGGGACTCCGGCAAAAGCTGTGTACCCGAGGAACCAAAGGGATTCTCTGTGGCGATGACCGTGAATGGTCTGGGCAGTTCATGAGCAACGCCGTCCACCGTCACCTTGGATTCCTCCATCACCTCCAGCAGGGCGGACTGGGTTTTGGAGGATGTGCGGTTCAGCTCGTCCGCCAGAAAAAGGTTGCAGAACACGGCTCCACGTCTGTACTCAAACTCCCCGGTATTGCTGTTGTACATAGTAAAACCTACAATGTCGCTGGGCAGCACATCCGGGGTAAACTGCATCCGCTTGCAGTCGAGCTCCATGGCTTTGCCGAGAGCCATCGCCAGCGTCGTCTTGCCCACGCCGGGAATGTCCTCCAAAA
Organism: uncultured Acetatifactor sp.; assembly: GCA_964617975.1. Classification (GTDB taxonomy): domain Bacteria; phylum Bacillota; class Clostridia; order Lachnospirales; family Lachnospiraceae; genus Acetatifactor. The sequence goes on from CAZUAP010000016.1 coordinate 14,798, forward strand.
GCACATGGCCTCCCGCCAGCACCGCGGCGAGCACCTTGCGGATTACCCTGTCCTTGCCTTTGACGACCTTATTGACCTCTGCCACAACCTGTTCCAGCTCCGTATTCATGCGTTCCATCCTTTCGATTGTCATTACCTATTCATTGCCTTAATCTTATCATTTTGAACACTATTTTTCAACAACAATGAATGATGGATGAATATAGAAAAGGAGCTGGGCACTTAGTGCCTCAGCTCCCAAATCTTTTGATTCAAAACCGAATTTCTACAACCACAATTATATGCTATAGTCCAATGCCTCCACCCTTTGTCTGTGCTGGTTTGCCAAATCCGCGATTGTGATGTTATCCACCACATTATCTATGGCATCCGCCACCTGTTTCCAGACTGCAAGGGTTTCACAGGTATCGCATCGCTCGCAGACCTCCGCGCCCTCATCCAGGCACGCGACCGGTGCAAGACTGCCCTCCGTCACGCGAAGAATCATACCTATGGTATACTCCTCAGGCGCCTTGGTCATCCGGTATCCTCCCTGAGCTCCCCGGACACTTTTGACATAGCCCGCTCTGCTGAGCGCCGCTATAATCTGTTCCAGATACTTCTCAGAAAGCTCCTGTCTCGCCGCGATATCTTTTACCTTGATACATTCACCATTGCTGTTCAATGCAAGATCCAGCATGACTCGCACCGCATATCTGCCTTTTGTTGAAATTCTCATACATTACCTCACACTTACTTAATTGAAAGGAATTACTCCGCCGTCGTAAGTATCCTCAATGTACTGCTTGATGGTATCAGACTTCAGTGCAGCCACGAGAGCCTGAATCTTAGGACTGTTCTCGTTGCCTTCCTTCACAGCGATTACATTTACATAAGTAGCTGCTGCCTCAGAGTCGGGGCTCTCATATACCAGAGCGTCCTCAGCTACAGAGTAGCCTGCCTCCATTGCATAGTTACCGTTCATGATTGCAAAAGATACATCGGGAAGGTTTCTGGGAATCTGTGCTGCCTCAAGCTCAACCAGCTCGATGTTGTAAGGATTCTCTACAATATCAACCTTCGTTGCGTCAAGACCAACACCCTCCTTCAGGGTGAGATAACCGTTGTCCTGCAGAAGCAGCAGTGCTCTTGCCTCGTTGGTGGTATCATTGGGAACTGCAATGGTTGCGCCCTCAATGTTATCCAAATCAGACTCGGTTCCGGGATACAGACCGAAGGGCTCGTAGTGAATACCGCCTGCATTTACCAGGTGAGTGCCTTTCTCCTCGTTAAACTGCTCAAGGTAAGGAATGTGCTGGAAGTAGTTTGCATCAAAGTCACCTGCCTCAACTACATTGTTGGGCTGAACATAGTCATTGAATACCTCAACCTCCAGAGTGTAGCCTTCCTCCTCCAGAATCGGCTTTGCCTGCTCCAGAAGTTCAGCGTGGGGAACAGCGGTAGCTGCCACCTTGATTACCTTATCCTCATCGAATTCAGCCTGCTGTGTCTCAGTCGTGGATTCCTCCGTGGATTCAGTCTGCTGCACAGTTTCCACAGCAGCCTCTGTGCTCGTCTCGTTGTCGTTGCTGCCGCAGCCGGCGAGTACACTCATACTCAATGCTGCCACCGCAATCAGTGCCAATGCTTTCTTTTTCATTTTTTCTCCTCCTTTTATCTATGCAAAACAGCCTGTGGCTGATTGCTTCGTTTGTTGATAACCTGACCGCCTGCTAACTCAATCTGCGGTCCAGTTTCCTTGCCAGCTTGGTTCCCACCCACTGCATAATCTGCATCAGAATAATCAGCAGCACTACTGTCACCAGCATGATGTCCGTCTTGTAGCGGTAATAGCCGTAGGTGATGGCGGTGTCTCCCAGACCTCCGCCGCCCAGAACACCCGCCATAGCGGAATATCCGAGCACCGTTCCCAGCGCGATGGTTGCCCCTGAAATAAGGGATGTCCTCGCCTCTCCAATCAGTACCTTTACAATAATCGTCCAAAGGCTAGCCCCCATACTCTTGGCAGCCTCCACAACTCCCTTATCCACCTCCAACAGCGAGGACTCCACCATGCGGGCGACAAAGGGTGCTGCCGCCAGCGTCAGCGGAACAATCGTTGCGGTGGGGCCATAGCCCTTACCCACAATCGCTCTCGTCAAAGGCAATACCAAAATCATTAAAATCAAGAAAGGAACACTTCTCACAATGTTCACTATAAAATCCAGCACCTTGTAAATGAACTGATTAGGTCTCAAGCCATCCTTTGCAGTGACGACAAGTGTTACACCCATGGGCAGTCCCAGAATATATGCTGCAAAAGTTGATACAAAGGTCATATAAAGTGTGGTGAGAATATCCTCACCGAGCATATTTATTATAACAGGCTCAAAAATCATCAAATCAGACACGGGACTCCACCTCCTCCACAGCCAGCTTGCGCTCTTTCAGATAATGTATCATGCGGTTCGCCACCGTCTCATCCTCGGGCAGCTGCAAAATCATCTGTCCGTGAGCGATACCGCCGATGTCCTTCGTGTCCGCCAGCAAAATATTCACCGGTGCCTTGCACTCCAAAACCATATTGGCAATCACCGGCTCGAAGGAAGAATTTTCGCTGAACACGATGCGTATGCACCGCTTGCCTGCCATCTCCTCCACCTTCGTATCCACCATAAAGACCAGTTTCTTGGCAGCCTTGGACTTGGGACTCTTAAATACTTCCTCCACCGTGCCGCACTCTGCCAGCTCGCCGGAGTCTATAATCGCCACATGGGAACAAATCTCCTGCACTACGCTCATCTCATGAGTGATAATGACAATCGTGATACCAAAATCCTTGTTAATCTGCTGCAGCAGTTTCAAAATTGACTTCGTGGTGGTGGGATCCAGCGCACTGGTCGCCTCGTCGCACAGCAGAATCTTGGGATTGTTCGCCAGAGCCCTGGCAATAGCCACACGTTGTTTCTGTCCGCCGGAGAGCTGGGAGGGATAACTCTTTGCCTTCTCCTGCAGTCCCACGATTTCCAAAAGCTCTTTGGCACGTTTCACCGCGTCTGCCCGTTTCACCCCCACGATTTCCATGGGAAAACAGATATTGTCTAAGACATTTCTCTGCATCAGAAGATTAAAATGCTGGAAAATCATAGCGATTTCCGTCCGCACCTTCCGAAGTTCACTCTCCCGCAGCGTGGATAAATCCTTATCTTCAATCATCACCGTACCGGTTGTGGGACGCTCCAGATAATTCAGGCAGCGCACCAGGGTGGACTTACCTGCACCACTCATACCAATGATGCCGTAAATATCCCCTTTCTGGATATCCAGACTGATGCCCTTTAAGGCTTCCACCTGATTATCCTTGCCGATGAAGGTTTTGGTCACGTTCTGTATCCGAATAATCGGTTCCATTGTTTCTTCCTTTCCTTCTAATGCTGTATTCACCCGAAGATTTTAACACGTAACCGCAATAATGGCAAGTATCAGTGTGTTTTATTCCTCCGCAAACAGTGCGGTGGACAGGTATCTGTCGCCGGAATCGGGCAAAAGTGCCACGATGGTCTTACCTGCGTTTTCCGGACGCCTTGCCAGCTCTGCAGCCGCATACAGGGCTGCTCCGGAGGTAATGCCCACCAATATGCCCTCTCTATGGGCAATGGCTCTGCCTGTAGTAAATGCCTGCTCTGTAGTGACCGTGAAAACCTCGTCATAAACCTGTGTATTCAAAACAGTGGGTACAAAACCGGCTCCGATTCCCTGCAACTTGTGTGGTCCGGGCTTTCCGCCGGAGAGCACAGGGGAATCCGCGGGCTCCACTGCCACAATCTTGACATTGGGATTCTTGGATTTCAGGAAAGTGCCTACACCTGTCACAGTACCGCCAGTGCCGACACCTGCCACAAAGATATCCACCTTGCCATCCGTGTCCTCCCAGATTTCAGGGCCGGTGGTTGCCGCATGGGCTGCGGGGTTGGCAGGGTTGTCAAACTGCGCCAGAATCACACCGCCGGGGATGGTCTGCTCCAGCTCCTGTGCCTTTGCAATGGCTCCCTTCATACCCTTGGCACCCTCTGTCAGCACCAGCTCTGCGCCATATGCCTTCAGGAGATTCCTGCGCTCCACACTCATGGTCTCCGGGAGTGTCAAAATGGTGCGGTAACCTTTTGCGGCTGCCACGCTTGCCAGACCGATACCGGTGTTGCCGGAGGTGGGCTCAATAATTACAGAACCTTTCTTCAAAATACCTTTTTTCTCTGCATCTTCCACCATGGAAAGTGCAATTCTATCTTTCACGCTGCCTGCCGGATTGAAGTATTCCAGTTTCGCCAGCAGGGTGACATTCTCGATGCCCTCAGCCTTACTGTAATTTTCTACCTTTAAAAGGGGTGTACGTCCAATCAGTTCCGTTGCCTTGTTGTAAATTTTACCCATTGTAGTGTCCTCCTTTTTGATGATATTTCGACTTCTTGTCTTTATTTCCTACTATTTCCATAGGTTTGTTATGAATTGTATATTACTACCTTTATATCGGAATGTCAATAGTGTTTTGAATTTGTATTTTGTGTTATAATATGAAAAATACAATTCGCACCCCGGTGCAGATAGGACAAACATGAGCTACGAATCCAACTACAATCCAGACACCAATACCTACCATGTGCCCTGCCTCGCAGACAAGGTAAGCCAACCGGTTTCCGGGCAGATACTCACCGTGCAGGTGCCCGGCTCAAAAAGCATCACCAACCGGGCACTGCTCCTCGCCACTCTGGCGGTGGGAACCTCCACCCTCAGCGGGGTACTTTTCTCCGATGACTCCAGACATTTTCTCAAATGCGTGCAGGATTTGGGGTTTGAGACAAAGGTGGACGAGACGCAAAAAACCATCTCCGTCACCGGGCATGGCGGCGCAGTTCCCCTGAAGGAGGCGTCACAGTATGTGGGCAGCGCCGGAACGGCAGCGCGGTTTCTCACGGCATATCTCGGCGTCTCGGAAGGCTGCTATCACATGGACGCTTCGGAGCAGATGCGCAAGCGTCCCATGGCACCTTTGCTGGACTCTCTGCGGGAGCTTGGCTGTGAGATTTTATATGAGGACCCCACTCGGGAGGGTTTCTTTCCCTTTACATTAAAGGGACATGGTTTCGGGAAACAGGAAATCACCGTGGATATCAACCACAGCAGCCAGTTTTTAAGCGCGCTGCTCATCTCCTCCTGCCTCTCGAACGAGGATTTTACTGTGCGGGTGAAAGGCACCCACGGCATGGCATACATCGAGATGACCTGTCAAATGATGGAGCAATTCGGCGTCCATGCCGAGCGCGTTGACCCCGACGTCTTTGTGACGGACAAGGGACAGCATTATACCGCCCGTGATTATCAGATAGAACCCGATGCCTCCGCAGCCTGCTATTTCTATGCCTGCGCTCCCCTGCTACACATTCCCGTGCTGGTGGAGAATGTGCATTTTGAGTCCCTGCAGGGAGATGTGGCGTTTCTGCACATTCTGGAACAGATGGGCTGTAAGACGACAGAACAAAAAGACGGTTCCGGCATCTTGGTGCTGCCGCCCGAAGACGGTTTCCACGGCGTCACGGTTGATATGTCCGCCTGCTCCGACCAGGCAATCACCCTCGCCGCCATCGCTCCCTTCGCCGACAGTCCCACCACCATCACGGGCATCGGGCACATCCGCTTTCAGGAGAGCGACCGCATCCATGCCATTGTCACAGAGCTGGGCAAAATGGGTATACGATGTGAGGCGGACAGCGAGAGCATCACCATATACCCCGGCGCTCCCAAGCCCTGCGTGGTGGATACCTACGATGACCACCGCATGGCAATGGGCTTCGCCCTCATAGGGCTGCGCGCCCCGGGCATTGCCATTCACGACCCGGGATGCTGCCGCAAGACCTTTGAAAACTATTTCCAGGTGTTGGAGGATGTCATCACCCAACTCTCCTGACCTTGAAAACCCTATACATTTTGTGAAAACTATGGTATACTGGTTTTCTTGACAGACGTGATATCTTTCCCCAACATATACCATAATATATGATATATAATAATATACGCCATATAATAATATGCAGGAATAAATAATATAGAAATAACGAGGTACGCTTATGAGTAAAAAGAAAGTTGTGGTTTCTCTTGGACATGAATCTCTGGGTTATACCACCATGGAGCAGTGGGACGCGGTAAAAGTCACCGCCCGAGCACTCGCCGATTTGGTGGAGGCAGACTACCAGCTCACCATCACCCATTCCAACGGTCCGCAGGTGAGTATGATTCACAAGGCTATGACAGAGCTGCGCCGTGTATACATAGACTATACCCCCGCTCCCATGTGTGTCTGCTCCGCCATGAGTCAGGGCTATGTAGGATATGATATTCAGAACGCGCTGCGTTCCGAACTTTTAAGCAGGGGAATTTCCAAACCTGTGAGTACGATTCTGACGCAGGTGACAGTAGACCCCTACGATGAGGCTTTCTATGAGCCCACCAAGCTCATCGGACGATATATGTCCAAGGAAGATGCAGAAACTGAGATAAAGAAGGGCAATTATGTTCAAGAGACTCCCGGTAAGGGTTTCCGCCGTGTGGTAGCTGCCCCGAAACCCATTGACATCGTTGAGATTGAAGCTATCCGTGCACTGGTCAATGCCGATCAGGTAGTGATTGCTTGCGGAGGCGGCGGTATTCCCGTCATTGAGCAGAAACATGTCCTGAAGGGCGCGTCCGCTGTCATTGAAAAGGATGCCATTGCGGGCAAGCTGGCTGCCGACTTAAAGACTGAGGAATTGATTATTCTTACCAATGTAGATTGCGTCTACAGGCATTTCGGACAGGAAAATCAGGAACCCATTAAATCTCTGACCGTGGCTGAGGCAAAGGAAGCCGTTGCACAGGGCGAGTTTGAGGCAGGCACTATGCTGCCCAAGATTGAGGCTGCCATCTCCTACCTTGAGAAAGTACCCACAGGCAAGGTGCTCATCACCTCCATGAAATGTGTGAAAGATGCCATCAAGGACAAGGCAGGCACCGTCATTACTGCAGAGTAACGCACTTTCCTATAGAAGAAAATAAATAGAACGGGCGCATTACTGCGCGGCTCCTAATGCCGTCAGCAATGCGCCTATTATAATGCAAAAATCGGAAATATTAAACACTACACTCCGCAGTTTCTTCCATCTCACTCCAAAACTGATATAATCCACCACAAACTTTCGTTTCAGCCTGTCATAGGTATTGCTGAAAGCCCCTCCCAGCAAAACAGCCAACCCGGCTCTCAACAGATGATTTCCCCGCTGCCCGAGACTCACTATGAACAGCACCGCCATCGCTGCGGTCAATACCACGGACAGTGCCGCCACAATCCCCCGTCTTCTCTCACCCAGGTTCAGAGCTATCCCCCGATTGTGATGTCTGCGCAACAGAAGTCTCCCTCCAAACACCTCCTGTTCCCCGCTCTGAGGCAGCTCTCTGCGCTCCATATAATTCTTGAGGACGAAATCCCCGGCAAAAATCAACACGACAACCCCCACGTATATCGCTGCTATCATGGGCACTCTCCTAAGGGTATATTTTGTTTAAAGCCTTCACCACCCGCTGATACTCCTCCGTCACTTTGGGCATCAGGGCTGCACCGGCCTCGAATTCACCGGCGCGAAAACACTCGCATTGGTCACTGACCTGTTTCTGCAAGGCTGCCAGAGAAAGATTTCCACTGACCCCCTTCAGGGTGTGGGCAGCGGCGAATGCTCTCTCATTGTCCTTTTTCTCCACTGCCTCGAGAAGTTCCTTGTAGTTCGGGTCATCCTGGAATTTTCTCATAAAACGCTCCAGCAATGCCTCATTGTTCAGGAAACGCTCCATTACGCTGTCCACATCCACTCCTGCCGCAACCAACAGATTTCTGATTTCATCCGTCATTCCAACTACCTCTCCTATCTGCCTTTCACCCTATAACTGTCTACTGACTATCTGAAAATGCCTCCAGCGCTTTACGCGAATATTCAAGACACTTAATCATTTCCGGCGAGAACTGTCCGCACTTACCCGTCAGAATCATATTATAAGCTGTCTCCTTGTCATATGCTTTCTTATAGATTCTCTCGCTGACCAGCGCATCATACACATCCACCACCGACACAATCTGTGCAGAGAGAGGAATGTCGTCTCCCTTCAGCTTATCCGGATAACCGCCTCCGTCATAACGCTCATGGTGATGTCTGCAAATATCGTAACAAGCCTTGAACAATTCCTCATCCTGAAAGTCCATAATCATGCTCAAAATCTCACAGCCCTTTGTCGTATGACTCATCATCACCTGACGTTCATCCTCCGTCAGTCTGCCGGGTTTCAAAAGGATGTTATCCGGTATTGCAATTTTGCCGATATCGTGCAGTGCGGAGGCACGCACAATCACATCAAGCTGATGCCGTGTCAGCTCTCTCTCCGGGAAAAGCTCCGTCACAGCCTGCCCCATAATCCTGGTAAATCCTCTCACCCTCTGGACATGCTCGCCGGTCTCCAAATCACGGAACTCGACGATATTGCTGATAGCATCAAGCAGATGGTCATAGAAACGATTCAGCTTTTCCTGCTGAGCTGCCAGCTCTGCCTGATAGCTCTGGATTGTGTTCTCCATTTCATCCGCTTTTCTGTGCATATCTACGATATTGTTCACCTGCATCCGCACAACCTGCGCCACAAAAGGTTTGGAAATCACCGCAGACGCACCGAGTGTATAGCAGGAAAGCTCCACCTTGGTATCCTTCTGCGCAGTGATGAGAACCACCGGAATGCGTTCCACAATCCGTTTTGCATTCAACACCTGAAGCACCTGAAAACCGTTTAAAACCGGCATCACCAAGTCCAACAAAACCACAGCGATAGTGTCAATGTTCTGGCCAAGTTTCTGGATTGCCTCCTTGCCATCCTTCGCTGTGATAATGTTATATTCCCCCTCAAACATCTGTTTTAAGAGTTCTCTGCTCATTTCTTCATCATCAACAATCAAAATAGACTTTCGCTTTGTCATCGGTTAACTCCTCGTATTATAAGTTTATAGACCTCTTTAAAGAGGCTATAGACTTATTTTTATT
>CAZUAP010000017.1:0-23721 GCA_964617975.1 uncultured Acetatifactor sp.
TCTGGGGGCGGATTCAGAGCAGAGAATATATGAAAAAGCTGGATGAGGAGCATGTCGAGAAACGCGTGGCATTTGAGGTGTCCGTGAGCAAGCTGGAACTCATGGGAGAGGAGGAGAAGGAAACGGAGACGGAATCTATTCTGCCGGGGGTGGTTTTCTGCCCCGGAAAAGCGTAATAAAGTGTAATTTTTTGTGCAAGTTGCCAATTCCTAGTAAATGTGCTATAATGGCGCAAAGTAAAGTATGCGCAAAAGAAAAGCGACGCCGGAGGTGGAGATGGACAAAGGAAGTGTTTACATTTATACCGGAGACGGCAGGGGAAAATCCCCGGCGGCCCTTGGCAGGGCGGTTCAGACTGCTGTAGCCGGAGGAAATGTGGTGATTATCCAATTTCTGAAAGGGAAAGGGCTTGAGGATTCAGAGTTCCTGCGCAGGCTGGAACCGGAGATTAAGCTGTTTCGGTTTGAAAAATCAGACGAAAACTTTGAGGAACTCACAGAGGAGCGTAAGCAGGAGGAAGTCTGCAATATCAAGAACGGTATCTGCTATGCCAAGAAGGTACTCACCACAGGGGAATGTGATTTGCTTATTCTGGATGAAGTGCTTGGACTGGTGGAGAAGGGAATCCTTCAGGCGGAGGATTTGAAGAATCTTCTCGAGTGCAGGGGGAGTGCAGATGTGATTCTCACAGGAATCAATCTGAGCGATGAGGTCTGCATTCTGGCGGACGAGGTATCCCGCATCGAGACGGTTAAGTTCAAGGTTTGGGAATGAATAAATAATAGGTCTAAGAGAGCAGGAAAGCCGTTGACAGAAACGGTGGAAAATGCTATGATAGACCCAATAAAGACAGTGAGATAGAGGTTGCGTTTTTCAAGAGTATCTTTCCTGATGTGACAGGCACAGATGAGGGGGAGAGAAAGGGGAACACGCCGAAAGGAGAGACGACCTGAAAGTCAATTCTTGGGCATGCGGTGAAGAATCGTATGACTGTCATCCGAGAGGATGGGGCGCTATCAAAGGATGAATTGTAAAATTTGCCGGCGCATTTCATGTGTCGGCATTTACTTTTAAGGAGGAAACAAAATGGCAATTTTTACAGGCGCAGGTGTGGCGATTGTGACACCAATGAAAGCGAACGGGGAAGTAAATTACGAGAAATTCGGCGAGCTGATTGAGTTCCAGATTGAGAACGGCACGGACGCAATCATTGTCTGTGGAACGACCGGAGAGGCATCCACCCTCACACATGAGGAACATCTGGATACCATAAAATATTGTGTGGAGAAGGTAGCCGGAAGAATCCCGGTGGTGGCTGGAACCGGCTCCAACTGCACGGAGACGGCGATTTATCTCTCCACTGAGGCGGAAAAATATGGCGTGGACGGTCTGCTTTTGGTGACTCCTTACTATAATAAGGCGACACAGAACGGACTATATGCACATTTTAAAGCTGTCGCAGAGTCGGTAAAGGTTCCCATCATACTTTACAATGTTCCCAGCCGCACAGGCTGCAATATTCTGCCTGAGACAGTGGTGCGTCTGTGCAAGGATGTGGACAATATCATGGGAGTGAAGGAAGCCAGCGGCAACATCAGCCAGATTGCTCATCTTGCAGCCATCTCTCACGGATGTGTGGATATTTATTCCGGCAATGATGACCAGATTGTTCCCATCATGGCGCTGGGTGGCGTGGGAGTGATTTCCGTGCTGTCCAACGTGGCTCCAAGACAGACACACGAAATCTGCCAGAAGTTTTTGGATGGAGATGTGGAGGGCAGCCGCAAAATGCAGCTTGAGGCATTGGATTTGTGTGGTGCTCTGTTCTGTGAGGTGAATCCCATCCCTGTGAAGAAGGCGCTGAACCTGATGGGAATGGAGGTCGGTCCTCTGCGGATGCCCCTTTCCGAGATGGAGGAGGCGAATGCAGCACGGCTGGAGAAGGCGATGAAAGAGTACGGGATTCTTTGATAAAAATCAGATTGGCGTGGAAGGACGGATAGAGATGACAAGAGTAATTATGCACGGATGCAACGGCAAAATGGGACAGACCATCAGCGGACTGATTGCCGCAGACCCGGAAGTGGAGTTGGTGGCAGGGATTGATGCGAGGGATGACGGACACAATCCCTATCCCGTGTTTACGGATATTTTTCAGTGCGATGTGGAGGCGGACTGCCTGATTGATTTTTCAGCCGCAGCTGCAATAGATAAACTGTTGGATTATTGCCTTGAGAGAAAGCTGCCCTGTGTGCTCTGTACCACGGGACTCAGTGAGGCACAGCTTGCCAGAGTGAAGGAGGTATCCGGACAGGTGGCGATTTTGAAGTCAGCCAATATGTCGCTGGGTATCAACCTTTTGCTTAAGATGCTTAAGGAGGCTGCAGGTGTGCTGGTGCCGGCGGGATTTGATGTCGAGATTGTAGAGAAACATCATAACCTCAAGTTGGATGCGCCCAGTGGAACTGCCCTTGCCTTGGCGGACTCTATCAATGAGGAGTTGGATAATGAATATGAGTATGTGTATGACAGAAGCGCGCGGAGAGAGAAACGGCCGAAGAAGGAAATCGGTATCAGCGCGGTGCGCGGCGGAACGATTGTGGGAGACCACGATGTAATTTTTGCCGGGGCGGACGAGGTCATCACCTTCTCACACACCGCATACTCCAAGGCGGTGTTTGGAAAAGGCGCGGTGCAGGCGGCAAAGTTCCTGGCAGGGAAACCTGCAGGTATGTATGATATGTCTGATGTGATAGGCTGATGTTCAAGGGGAGAGGTCTTGTGTGAAAGCCTCTCCCCTTGACTTTGGATGTGCCTGTGTGTTAATGGTTGGCAGCCCCGTTCTCATTGGTGGCATTGCTGTCCCCGTTGCCGACCACATCGTTTACAATGTCGGACACGCCGTTTGCCGCATCATCCACTACATCGCCAACAGCATTTCCGGCATCGTCCAGCAGCGAGTTATTGTCATTGCCATCGGCTCCGCCCGTTCCGGTGATGCCATTTTGGTCATTGTTTTCAGTGCCGTTGCCGGTGGTGTCTGTAGCGTTCGTGTCATTATTTACATTATTTCCACCGTTATCCTGGGTGGAAGATTCGTCCTGGGCACCGCTTCCGGCCATACTGCCGGAATTGCTGCCATTGTTTTTGTCATTGGTGCAGGCAACTGCCATGCAGAGATAGGCAATCACAAGTCCCAGTGCTAAAAATTTTTTCTTCATAATTTCCTCCATTCTCGCCTCCTTGAATCGCAAATTGTGGGGCTGAATTTAGTATGTATCAAGTGTTGAATTTTATTCAGTATGCGACGAACGCAAAAAACGAAAAGAGGTAAACAATGGAATTTCGTCCCTGTATCGATATTCATAACGGAAAAGTAAAGCAGATTGTGGGCGGAAGCCTGCAGGATGCGGGCAATCAGGCCAATGAAAATTTTGTGGCGCAGCAGGATGCTGCTTTTTTTGCCAATTTATACCAAAAATCAGGCATTTCAGGAGGACATATCATCCTTCTCAACGGAGTAGACAGCGAGTATTATGAGGCTACGAGAGGGCAGGCGTTGGAGGCACTCAAAGCCTATCCGGGCGGACTGCAGATTGGAGGCGGCATAACTCCTGAGAATGCGGGAGAATACCTGCAGGCAGGGGCGAGCCATGTGATTGTGACTTCCTATGTCTTTCGTGACGGTGAAATTCGTTTTGATAAATTAAAGGAGTTGGTGGATGCAGTCGGCAGAAAGCATCTTGTGCTGGATTTGAGCTGCAGAAAGACGGATGAGGGATATCTGGTGGTGACGGACCGGTGGCAGAAGATGACGAGGGCACAGGTGACGACAGAACTTTTGGATGAACTGGCATCCTACTGTGACGAATTCCTGATTCACGCGGTGGATGTGGAGGGAAAGCGTCAGGGAATCGAGAGGGAGCTGGTAAGCCTGCTGGGCAGCTGGAACCGGCTGCCGATTACTTATGCGGGCGGTGTTCACAGCATGGAGGACCTGCGTCTGATACAGGAACTGGGCCGCAATCATTTGAATGTAACCATCGGAAGTGCGCTGGATATTTTCGGGGGTGACATGAAATGGGAGGAAGTGCTGGAAATCTGCAGATAAAATTTTCTGATTGATTTTCTATCAGGGCTGTGATAATGTATTGTCTAGTGACAAGACAGTCGACAAGACAAATATAACAGCTAAGAGGAGAATCACAGTGAAAGAGAAATGTAAGAAATGGCTTCAGGAGATTTTTATTGATGGTTTAAGCGGTATGGCGCTGGGACTTTTTTCCACGTTGATTATCGGGACAATTATTGCCCAGATTGGCAGTCTGGTGGGTGGCAGCGTGGGAGCCTATCTCACGGCAGTGAGCAATGTGGCGAAGACAATCACCGGAGCAGGAATCGGTGTGGGCGTTGCGTGCAAATTTAAGGAAGGCCCCCTGGTGACGGTGTCTGCTGCCGTGGCAGGTATGATTGGCGCCTTTCCGGGTGTAGCGGCTATGGAGGCTTATACTCTGGGCAAGCCGGGTGAGCCTTTGGGAGCATTCATTGCAGCGATTGTTGCCGTCAAGATAGGTCATCTCGTGGCGGGAAAGACAAAGGTTGATATCCTGGTGACGCCGCTTGTGGCAATTTTATCCGGAGCAGCGGCCGGTTTCGTGGCAGGACCGCCTATCACAGCGTTCATGGGATGGCTGGGTGCGCTGGTCAATGTCAATGTGGAACAGCATCCCGTTTTGGGAGGTGTGGTTGTGTCCGTGCTCATGGGTATGATTCTGACGCTGCCCATCAGTTCTGCGGCAATCGGGGTATCCATGGGGCTGTCCGGTCTTGCGGCGGGTGCTGCAACTGTTGGCTGCTGCTGCAACATGGTAGGTTTTGCGGTTGCGAGTTATCGCGAGAACAAGCTGGGCGGATTGGTTGCACAGGGAATCGGCACTTCCATGCTGCAGGTGCCCAATATTGTCAGAAAGCCTCTGATTTGGCTCCCGGCAATCATCTCCAGTGCGATTTTGGGACCGGTTTCTTCGGCACTTTTGCACATGACAAGTACACCGGTGGGTTCCGGTATGGGCTCTGCAGGATTTGTGGGACAGTTTGCCGCGTATGGCTCCATGAGAGCGGATGGCATGAGCACAGCGGCTGCGCTTGGATTGATTTTGCTTATGCACTTTGTGCTGCCCGGTATAATCAGTTTCCTGATTTCCGAATTTATGCGTAAAATGGGATGGATTGCTCAGGGAGATATGACGCTTGAAGTGTAGAATCGCAAAAAAGAATTTATACAATTTACACAAAATACGACTCCATATTTTATAAAATCATAATAATTTTGCAGAAAATTATTGGGAAAATGTTACAAAATTATTAAGAAAACATTGCTGTAGAAAGTCACCTGTGGTACAATGAAGATGTTTACCGGAGGTGACTTTTTATGCAGCGTGACAAACATAAGCGTAAGATAAGCCATGTCGTGATTGTTACATCCAATGCAACAGACGCCAATGTCAGACAGTTTAGAATCGGCTCGCACAGTCTTGGGGTGATTATTCTTGTGCTCTGCATTATCATTGGCGTCATGCTGGGATATATTGCCTATGAGGAGAAAATCTGGAAGGCAGTGGGTGACAGAAACAGCGAACAGCTTGCCACTATACGGTCTCTGGAAAGTGAAAAAGAGCAGCTTACTTCAGATAAGCTGGAGTTGGAGTCGGAGATTAACGGTCTGAATGAGACTGTCCAGATTTTGAGCGAAACAGTCAGTCAGAAAACCCAGAGCGAAAGTGATCTGATGGAACAACTGGAAAAGCAAAGTATGCCCACGGAGTTCCCGTTGAACGGCTCCGCCTCCATGACAGAGAAGGAGGGTGATAACCCGCTCTGCGAATTTACGGCCTCTGAGGGGACGGCTGTGGTGGCAACGGCAAGCGGCACGGTAACGGGCATCAACGATGATGTGGACTATGGTCATAATGTCTGGGTGGATCACGGCAACGGATATGTGACTATTTACAGAAATGCAGGCGACCCGCAGGTGAAGATTGGCGATTTGGTAGTCAGTGGGACAACGCTCTTTGCGATTGGTACGGAAAATGAAAAGCTGGGTTATCAGATGATGAAGGACGGCGAGTATATCGACCCGATGGAAATGCTTTCTATCAGCGGTTAAGGAGGAGGTTTACATGGTTGGGAAGAAAGAAGTTGTGGTAAAAATAACGACCCTGATTGGCAGTGGGTCCAACATTGCGGGGGATTTTTCCGCGCCGGGATCCGCGAGAATCGATGGAAAAATAGATGGCAACGTGGAAGTCGCCGGCACATTGATTGTCGGTGCTGAGGGTGCCATCAGCGGAGATGTGAAAGCCAACTGCGTTCTTATAGGCGGAGAGGTTCAGGGGAATGTGAATGCTGCCCAGAAGGCGGAGCTTACTGCCACTGCCAAGGTGCTCGGTGACATCACTACCGGGGTGCTTGTGATTGATGAAAATGCAATTTTTCAGGGGAAATGCAACATGAATCAGCCTGAGCCGGATAAGAAAGCCAGAGTGAAAGCTGCCAGAGAGGTCAAAGCCGCAAGAAAGTCTGCCAAGGCAGCCATCGCAGAGGCACTCAAAGAGGTGGAGGAGGCTGAAAAACAGGAAGAACAGGCCGAGGAGCAGGCAGAGCAGAACTCAGGTATCACTTCTTAAGCCTGTCAAACACCAGCTCATAACCGTCATTCCCATAATTGAGGGAGCGGTTTACGCGGCTGATGGTGGCGGTGGATGCCCCGGTCTTTTCGGCAATCTCGAGATAAGTCTTGTGGTTTTTCAGCATACCCGCCACCTCGAAACGCTGGGAGAGGGAGAGCAGCTCATTTACAGTACACAAATCCTCAAAGAAATTGTAGCATTCGGCACGGCTTTCAAGGCTTAAAATCGCGTCAAACAAAGAATCAACAGTTTCATTTTTGATTTTCTTATTCATTTCGATACCCCACCTTTTCAAATACTTTCACACGGTAAAATTTTAGAACGTTACTTTATGAACCTATAGCTGTAATTTTAGCACACTAAATTCTTAAAGTAAATAGGAAACTGTGATGGTTACAGGAGGGCGTTCATCATAAATTTTGATGGAAAAATGTAAAAAAAGGTTGATATGTAGTTTTTAATACTATATACTATACATTGTCAGCTGACGTGATTTATATGCCTAAGGGGGTGCGACATTGACCATTGATACGGAAGATTTATTGAACAGTATATTGGAGAGCCTGGATCAGATTGAGTATATCAAGCCCTCGGATATTCCGAATATTGATCTGTATATGGATCAGGTGACAACCTTTATGGACAGCAGATTGCGCTCAGGTGCACGCAATCCCG
The DNA here is from genome assembly GCA_964617975.1 of uncultured Acetatifactor sp. Lineage (GTDB taxonomy): Bacteria > Bacillota > Clostridia > Lachnospirales > Lachnospiraceae > Acetatifactor. Next base: position 7,365 of record CAZUAP010000017.1, read on the forward strand.
GTGATGACAAGATTCTCACAAAGACGATGATTAACAATTATGCCAAGAATGATCTGCTCCCGCCTCCTGTGAAGAAGAAATATTCCAAGGAACATGTACTGCTTCTGATTTTTATCTATTACTATAAGGGCATTATGTCCATAAGCGATATCCAGACGCTGCTTGGACCTATCACGAAACAATTTTTCCAGAATGGTGAAGATTTTAACCTTGAGAGTGTCTATGAGGAGGTCTTCAGCATGGAAAAAGACCAGATAGAAGTCCTGAAAGCGGATATGATTGAGAAATTTAAGAAGTCAGAGCAGACCTTTCAAAATGCACCCGAGGAGAATCAGGAATTTTTGCGCAGGTTTTCGTTTATATGCCTGCTGAGTTTTGATGTCTATGTCAAGAAACTCATTATTGAGAAGATGGTGGATGAGCTGGGAGAGAAGGAAAATTAGCCGGATTCAAAAGCAGAATTGATTCGGGAAAGAACAGTCCGCACATCAGGCGGATGGATAGGAGAAAATTATGAAAGATGCAAATTGTGGATACTGTATGAGAGGTGAGCTCCTGGACAAGTTTGGAATTTTCATCTGTGACTTGGAGGTTTCCAGTCTGATTTTGTTTAAGGAGCAGTCCAAGCCCGGAAGGTGTATTGTGGCTTATAAGGACCATGTGAGCGAGATTGTGGACATCAGCGAGGAGGAGCGCAACAAATTCTTTGCGGATGTAAACCATGCTGCGAAGGCGATTCATGCAGCGTTTCATCCCGATAAATTAAATTACGGAGCTTATGGTGATACCGGATGTCATCTGCATATGCATCTGTGCCCCAAGTATGAGGGCGGCGATGAGTGGGGAGGCACCTTCCAGATGAATCCCGGCAAGACTTATTTGACCGACGCGGAATATGCGGAAATGATTGAGAAGATTAAGGAGTGTCTGTAGTGATACAGGCACTTTCTTTTTTGCTGTTCATAACATATATCCATAGCAAAATATATGCGGAGGAGTGTTATGAAACGGTTCGGAAAAATACCGGCACTATGCCTTGTCGCCATTATGCTGGTGATGAGCATGACCGGGTGTGGAGACAAGAAGGCAGAAGGAAAGACAAAGGTAGTGCTCAATGAGGTGGCGCATTCCATATTTTATGCGCCCATGTATGTGGCGATAGAAAATGGATATTTCGCAGACAAAGGAATTGAGCTGGAGCTGGTGACAGGTTTTGGTGCCGACAAGACGATGACGGCGGTGTTGACGGATGAGGCGGACATCGGATTCATGGGATGTGAGAGCAGTATCTATACCTATGCAGGCGGTACGGAGGACTATGTGGTAAACTTTGCCCAGCTCACTCAGCGTGCGGGGAATTTTCTGGTGTCGAGAGAACCCATCGAGAATTTTGACTGGTCCATGCTGAAAGATAAGGATGTGCTGGGCGGCAGAGCGGGCGGTATGCCTGAGATGGTTTTCGAGTATATTCTGCTCAAAAATAACATTGACCCGGCTGCTGACCTTAGCATTGACCAGAGTATCAGCTTTGGCTCTACAGCGGCGGCTTTCTCCGGCGGACAGGGCGATTTTACCGTGGAATTTGAGCCTTATGCCACAATGCTGGAGCAAAAGGGTGACGGCTATGTTGTGGCATCGCTGGGGGAGGAGTCGGGATATGTTCCCTACACCTCTTTTTCTGCTAAAAAGAGTTATATTCAGGCTCATCCGGAGACGATTCAGGCGTTTACTGATGCGCTTCAGGAGGGGATGGATTACGTCAACGGGCATACATCTGAGGAGATTGCCAAGGTCATCGCGCCGCAGTTTGAGGAGACGGATATGGATACACTCACCAAGATTGTCGAGCGGTATCATGCCCAGGACACATGGAAGAAAGATTTGGTTTTTGAGGAAGATAGCTTTGAGCTGTTGCAGAATATTCTGCTGGAGTTCAATGTTCTGGAGCAGAAAACGCCTTATGAGGATTTGGTGAACACGGACTTTGCCCAAAACGCCGTTAAGTAAAGAAATGCAAAATATAAAATGCAAAGAATCTTAGGAAAACAGTTGAGAGAATCAAGAAAATTTGCTAGAATAAAGGAAAAGTCAGTTCTGATTAAAACATAGCGGAGGAAAAGCAAATGGGATTGATTAAGGCGGCAAAAGATACCATAAGCGGTTTGCTGGCGGACCAGTGGCGGGAGTATTTTTACTGTGATGCTCTCTCCGATGATGTGCTGATGGTAAAGGGGCAAAAACGTGCCAACAGCAACAACAAAGGATCGGATAACATCATCTCCAACGGCTCCATCGTTGCAGTCAACGAGGGACAGTGCATGATTATTGTTGACCAGGGCGGCATCGCGGAGTTCTGTGCAGACCCGGGTGAGTTTGTCTACGACACTTCCACAGAGCCAAGTATTTTTACCGGGAGTCTCGGAAATAGCGTGAAAGAAACATTCAACACAGCGGTGAGACGTTTTACCGGTGCCGGCGACACGATGAAGGACCAGAGGGTGTATTTCTTCAACATCAAGGAGATTAAGGGCAATCTCTACGGCACTGCAACCCCCATTCCCTTCCGGGTGATTGACAACAATATCGGGCTGGATATAGATACCGTTCTTCGGTGCAACGGCGAGTATACCTTCAAATTGACAGACCCTTTGCTGTTCTATAAGAATGTGGCGGGTAACCGCAAGGATGAGTTCCCGCGTTCCGAACTTTCCAGCATTATGAAATCAGAGCTGCTCACGGCACTGCAGCCCGCGCTTGCAAAAGTCAGTGCAATCGGTGTGCGTCCCAGCGAGATACCCGCTCATGCAGGTGAGCTGGTGGATTTCCTGAATGAGGAATTATCCGGAAAGTGGACGGAGACACGCGGCATACAGGTGGTCAGCATGACCATGAATCCTCCTTCCATTCCTGAGGAAGACAGGAAGATGATTAATGAGCTGCAGAAGAACAAGGTGCTGACCAATCCGGGAATGGCAGCGGCGACACTCACGGCGGCACAGGCGGAGGCCATGAAGGCAGCAGCCTCCAACGAGTCCACAGGACCCATGATGGCATTTGCGGGCATGAATATGGCGAATATGGCAGGCGGAATGAATGCCACTACGCTGTTTCAGATGAACGCTCAGAATCAGGCAAATGCACAGACTCAGCCGAGTGCACCGGCGGGCGGGGCAGCGATGCAGGCACCCTCGCGTTCACAGGAGCCGATACCGGGCTGGACCTGCAGCTGCGGCAAGGCAGACAACCGCGGCAAATTCTGCGAGGAGTGCGGACAGCCGAAACCTGCGGAGGCAGGCTGGACCTGTAGCTGCGGAGCCGTCAATCAGGGTAAGTTCTGTACGGAGTGCGGGGCCAAGAAACCCGAGGGAGCTCCTATATATAAATGTGATAAATGCGGCTGGGAGCCGGAAGACCCTGCGCATCCTCCGAAATTCTGTCCGGAGTGCGGAGATGTTTTTGATGAAAAAGACAGACAGTAAAAGGTTATGTGATCTGCCATGGCGGCAGGCAGGGTGACTTCTGCCTGCCCCATTTGTGCGGTTACGATGCAAAGCTGCAAATATGGTTTCCCAATGGGGTTTCCCAATGGAAAAAATTTTCCATAGAACAAAATTGATAAATGAAAGGGAGGACGGTAAGAGCAAGTGATACTGGCGATAAGCGGACTGATTGTTGTTTTGGTATTGTTTTTGATTTCAGCGGCAGTTGTCTATGGAGTATACAGCAAAATCCGCAATTCGGTGCAGTCCTACTCCAATATGCTTTTTGGAACCACGAATCCGATGGAAGGGATGAAAAAGGTGGAACTGGAGAATGCCGGTACGCCGAAGTCTGTCGCCTCGGCGACAAGTTTGTATCTTCCGCGGATTATGAAGGATTTTCCCGAATTCCATTATGATGAGATGAAAAGCCGGGCTGAAAATGTGCTGATATCCTATCTCAGGTGCGTGGATACGGCGAATGCGTCGAATCTCACGGAGGGGATGGAGGAATTGAAGGAAAGCCTTCGTATGCGCATTGTGATGCTTCAGAACAGCGGACAGAAAGAACATTTCCAAAACATTAACATTCATAGGACGGAAATCAGCCAATATCGAAAAGAAAAAGGACGCTGCAGTGTGGTTCTGCAGTCCTCTGTGGAATACATACACTATATTGAACAAGACGGTAAAATTATAAAGGGACATGATGATTTAAAAGAGCAGAGCAGATATAATATTGAAATCGTATATATTCAGGACAGAGATGTCGTGGAGAATACAGAAGATTCCGGACTTGGACTGAACTGCCCCAACTGTGGCGCACCGCTGCCCGGGCTGGGAGCAAAAAAATGCGCGTATTGTGACACCCCCGTGGTGGAATTCAACATTCGCATATGGAATTTCGGCTCCGTAAAGGAAGTCTGATTTTGCTACAAACAACTAATCGAGGTAAGACATGAGTAAAGGCAACAGGATTTTGAAAACGAAGCAAAATATTGGAGAAGGAGCACAGAGCAGTCTGGATTTGGACAATCTGCTGGCGAATGCAGAAATCGGAGTTTTGTATGTGGATAATGATTTTCACATTCGGAAGGTGACACAGCTCATGTGTCGGTATACAAACCTGACTCCGGGGGATGAGGGCAAAGCCCTTTCGGAGGTTGCGTTCTTAGAGGAATACAGTGATTTGGAGGAGGATGTCAGACAGTCTATCTCCCGGAAGATGGAAGTGAACAGGGAAATCACGCACGAGGAGACAGTCAGTCAGTTTCGGGTCTGCCCGTATCTTGACGGAGAGGGAGATGTTGACGGGGCGATGGTTCTGCGCTTTGATATCACGAACCGCCGCAAAAAAGAGGAGGAGCTGAAGGAACGTTCCAGCAAGGATTCCATGACAGGACTTTTGAATCACAGCACTGTAAAACAACGTGTGGAGGAGAGGCTGGCGAAGATTCATGACGGCAGGGAAGCATATCTGATTATCTGCGATGTGGATGATTTCAAGCAGATTAATGATACAAACGGTCATTTCTTTGGGGATGCTGTAATCTGCTCCTTTGCGGAAGAACTGGAGATGCTGCTTCCGAATGCGGTGAAGGGCAGGGTCGGCGGAGATGAGTTCCTGGTCTATGTGGACGATATGAACAGGGAATCTCTGGAATATATTTTATGTGAATTGAACCATTTTATGTCTGACCGGTTTGATGATGATAAAATCGGGCAGACCATCACGTGCAGCATCGGTGTTGCGGTGATTAAGGAAGGCAGAACGGATTACGATGTGATTTTTCAGTGGGCAGACAGCGCACTTTACAGAGTGAAGGACGAAAATAAAGGCGCTTACCGGATGTTGGAGGTGCCTGCGGATAAGAGCCTTCCGGAAAAGAGATATCTTCCGCAGAATATAAACGGTGACAGATTTGAGGCAGCGGCGGAGAAAACGCTGGTTCGCACAGAGGAAGAACTGGTTCTGTTCTGCATGGAGCTTTTGGAGAATGTTCCGGATATCACTGCTGCGCTTAAGATGATAAGCGAGAGAACGTGCAGATTTTACGGGCTGGACGATATGGTCTGCGTGGAGCATGAGGGCGAGAGCACCCATGTCCTCTATCAGTGGAGCGAGGTAGACAAGGCGCAGTATACACAGAGAATGAGCCAGGCGGGCGTGTATACGTGGAGCCGCCTGTCACATCTGGCTGAGCCGGACGGCAGTATCATCTGCAGCAGGAAAATGACGCATCCGGTGGAGATGGAGGAGGCGCAGTCGGCGCTTTTGGTACTTTCCACATCCGTGAGAGCCTACAGCGGAAGTATCGTGTTTGCCGACCGCAGCAGGGACAGAGACTGGGAGCGGATGAAACACACGCTGGTGCGCATTTCCAACCAGATTTTTTACAGGCTGCGCATGCTCCGCAAGGAGGATGAGAAACAGCGGGATATGGATAAAAAGCTCAATCACGATGCGTTGACAGGGCTGCCGGTATATAATCGCTTTATTTCCATGGCGGGGGACTGGCTTGATAAGGATAGCGATAGAATGACCTGCTGTATCTATACGGATTTTTCCAATTTCCAGTATTACAATGAGATATACGGATATGAGATGGGCGATGGAATGCTCAAATTGTTTGCGGATGCGGTCAGAACCCGATACGGTGAAAAGGGGATATTCTGCCGCATGAGCTCCGATAATTTTGTGGGCTTTATCCGTGATATGGAATTTGAGGAGGTTCTGGAGGATTACAGAAACTTTACCTTTTCCTTTGCGGAGGAATGCAATATACAATGGCCGCTGACCAATCTGGTGCTGGCATCCGGTATTTATGAGGCCAGGAATACGGATATCAGTGTGACGGCTATGGTGGATAATGCCAATGAGGCGCGCAAAAAATGCAAGGAGCAGAAGGTTGAGACGGTTGTTAAGGTCTATACGGAGAGTCTCAGACAGGAGCTGGAGAACGCCAAGGCGGTCAACTCCAACATCCTGAAGGGGCTTAAGAACAATGAATTTTACGCTTATCTCCAGCCGAAGGTCAGCTTGAAAACCGGTAAGATTGAGGGCGCGGAAGCGCTTGTGCGCTGGATTAAGCCGGACGGAAGCCGGGTTATGCCGGATGAGTTTATAGGGATTGCCGAGAAAAACGGTTATATCACCAAGATTGATTTTGCAGTTCTGGAGCAGGTGCTTTCCTATCTTGAGGAGGCAGTAAATGCGGGGGAGGAAGTGGTTCCTATCTCTGTGAATTTCTCCAGAAGAAATAATGAGTTTAAAGAGTTTGTCCCCAGCATTTTAAAACGACTGGACCAATATCATGTATCTGCAGACCTTTTGGAGGCGGAGGTGACGGAATCTGTCTTTATGGCAGACTTGAGTGCCGTGGATGACAACATGACCAGACTGCGGGAGCATGGTGTGGAGGTTTCCGTGGATGACTTCGGCAGCGGATATTCTTCCCTGAATATTTTGTCGAAAATTTCTGCGGATACCATCAAACTGGATAAACTGTTCCTGAACAATGCCGGGAAGGATGAGAGAGGCCTGACGGTTATCCAATATCTCACTAAGATGTTGAAACGGCTGGGATTTACGGTGCTTGCAGAGGGCGTGGAGACCAAAGAACAGCTTGAGTGGCTGAAGATGGCAGACTGCGATTTGGTGCAGGGTTTCTATTATGCAAAACCCATGAGCATTGTGGAGTTCAGAAAGTTTTTGCAGGAATTTAATTCCGGGGTGGGGAAAAGTAAAGCGGAGGCAGTATGAGTATTTATGATACCTTAAATGTAGAGCAGAAGGAGGCGGTCTGTCACACGGACGGACCGCTGCTTTTGCTGGCGGGTGCCGGGAGCGGCAAGACCAGAACTTTGACCCATAGGATTGCATATCTCATTGATGAGATGGGAGTGAACCCGTGGAATATTCTGGCGATTACCTTCACCAATAAGGCGGCGCAGGAGATGCGGGAGAGAATCGACAATATTGTGGGATTCGGGGCGGACCAGATATGGGTCAGCACCTTTCATTCCACCTGTGTGCGCATTCTGCGGCGGCACATTGACAGATTGGGCTATGACAACGCTTTTACCATCTACGACACGGACGACCAGAAGACCGTGATGAAGGGCGTGTGCAAGCGGCTCAATATAGACACCAAGGTACATAAGGAGAGAAGTCTGCTGAGTGCCATCTCCTCCGCGAAGGATGAGCTGGTGGATGTGCGTGAGTTCGAGATAAAAGCTGTTGGTGATTTTAATAAGCAGATTATTGCCAGAGCCTACAGAGAGTATCAGGAGACATTGAAAAAGAGCAATGCGCTGGATTTTGATGACCTGATTGTCAAGACGGTGGAGCTTTTCAAGGCCTGCCCGGAGGTTCTGGAATCCTATCAGGAGCGTTTCCGATACATTATGGTGGATGAGTATCAGGACACCAATCTTGCACAGTTTGAGCTGGTGCGCCTTCTGGCGGACAAGTATCGCAATCTGTGCGTGGTGGGCGATGATGACCAGTCCATCTATAAATTCAGAGGTGCCAACATCCGCAATATTCTGGATTTTGAACTGCATTATCCGGAGGCAAAGGTGATAAAGCTGGAGCAGAATTATCGCTCGACCCAGAATATTCTGGATGCGGCGAATGCCGTGATACGGAATAATGTAGGGCGCAAGGACAAGGTGTTATGGACAGACCATGGTGCAGGCAGCAGAATCCACCTGCGGCAGTTCGACAATGCCTATGAGGAAGCAGAGTATATTGCCGATGACATCCGGCACAGGGTGAGAGAGGGCGGGGCGGATTACAGAGACTGCGCTGTGCTCTACCGCACGAATGCCCAGGCGCGTATCTTAGAGGAGCGCATGGTGGTGGAGGGCATCCCCTACAGCGTGGTGGGAGGTGTAAACTTTTATTCACGCGCGGAGATAAAGGATATTCTTGCCTATCTCAAGACGATTGACAACGGAAGGGACGAAGTGGCGCTCCGCCGTATTATCAATGTTCCAAAGAGAAGTATCGGAGCGGCATCGGTGGAAAAGCTCGCGGATTACGCTCAGGTGAGGGATATCGGTCTCTATGATGCCATGTGTCAGGCGGATGAAGTCCCGGGACTGGGAAAGGCCGCAGGCAAAATCAACGGATTCGTGAATATGATTCAGGTTCTGCGCAGCGGCAGAGAGTCCTATGGAATATCAGGATTGATTCAGGCGGTGATAGAACACACGGATTATGCGGAGTATCTGCGCAGCCAGGATGACGAATCTGCGGAGGACAGGCTGGCGAATCTGGATGAGTTGATAACGAAGGCTGTGAGCTACGAGGAGACGCATGACGAGATAAGTCTCTCTGAATTTTTGGAGGAGATTGCGCTGGTGGCAGATATCGATAATCTGGAGGATGGGGACAACAGAGTGCTTTTGATGACGCTGCATTCCGCCAAAGGACTGGAGTTTCCGGTGGTATTTCTGTCCGGGATGGAGGATGGATTGTTCCCCAGCTATATGACCATCAAGACGGATGCACCCGAGGATATGGAGGAGGAGAGGCGCCTTGCCTATGTGGGAATCACCAGAGCCAAGGAGGAGCTTACTCTGACCTATGCACGGATGCGCATGGTGCGCGGAGAGACTCAATACAATGCGGTCAGCCGTTTCGTGCGTGAGATTCCGGCGGCGCTCATGGACAATACCATCCCCGGCACCAAGCGGGCGGCGGAGGTCTATGAGAAATTAGGTTTGGATATGCCGGGAATGAACCTTGGCAGCGGTATCGGCAGCAGTCTGGGAAGTGGGGCAGAACCGGCACGCCCCCGGGCGGCACTTCGCCGGCACGCTACACCCAAGGCGGATAAGCCGTTTATCGCGCAGGGAATCGGCAGCCTGAACCAGATTGCCGGCATCCAGAAAGGAATGGCAGCCGGAGCGCCAACAGAGCTTGAATATGGCGTGGGGGACAGAGTAAGGCATATCAAATACGGTGAAGGCACGGTCAGAAATATTGTCAAAGAGCCGAGAGATTACAAGGTCACGGTGGATTTTGACGGAGCGGGTCAAAAGATTATGTATGCGTCCTTTGCAAAGTTAAAAAGATTGTAGTAATTTTGACGTGGCTGTGGTATGATATAAGGGAGTAATCGAGTCGGGGGACCGAAAAAATAAGTTTCGTGGGAAAGGAAGGTACCATTATGGATAAGCTGGAAAAGGCTTTGGAAGAACTCAAAATCAATGATTTGATTGGTAAGAAGAAGGAAACAGAGGAGAAAAAAAGCAATGTAATCCTCTGGGTGCTGGCTATCATAGGTGCAGTGGCAGCAGCTGCCGCCATCGGATATGCGGTGTATCGCTATCTCCATCCCGATTATCTGGAGGATTTTGACGACGATTTCGAGGATGATTTCGAGGATGATGAGGACTTCTTTGAGGACGAAGGAGTGAACTAGACCCATGAAAAAAGGACAGGTATACGAAGGCATTGTTGAGCGGGTGGACTTTCCCGGCAAGGGTGTTGTGCGAGTGGGAGAGGAGACTGCGGTTGTCAAAATGTGCCTGCCCGGTCAGAAAATTCGTTTTTCTGTAAATAAAGTGCGCAAAGGGAAGGCGGAAGGAAGGCTCTTAGAGGTGGTGGAAAAGTCACCTCTGGAGACTGGATATCCGTGTTCCCATTTTGGTTTGTGCGGAGGCTGCACTTATTTATCCCTTTCCTATGAGGAACAGCTGAAACTGAAGGAAACTCAGGTAAAGCGTCTGCTGGATGGCGTGTTGTCGGGAAGGCAGGGGGATTGGAAATTTGAAGGTATCAAGGGAAGTCCTGCGGAGTATGAGTACCGCAACAAGATGGAATTTTCATTTGGAGACGAGTATAAGGACGGACCGTTGGCTCTCGGTATGCACAAGAGAGGCAGCTTTTATGATTTGGTGACCGTGGAGGACTGTCGAATCGTGGACGAGGATTACCGCCTGATTCTCAAGAATGTGCGGGCATATTTTGCAGAAAGGCAGATTCCGTTCTTTCACAGGCTGACCCATGTGGGGTATTTGCGACATCTGCTGGTGCGCAAAGCGTCCAAAACAGGGGAGATTCTGGTGGCATTGGTGACGAGTTCTCAGAGTCCTGCGGAGGAGAAAGCCTTGATAGAGGGCTTTTGTAATTTGCTGCTGGAGCTGGAGAATGCCGGAAATCTGCGGGGGCATTTCGCGGGAATCCTGCATATCATCAACGATGCTGTGGCGGATGTGGTGCGCAGTGACCGGACGGACATCCTCTATGGGCAGGATTATTTTTATGAGGAGCTTCTGGGACTTCGGTTTAAGATTTCCACCTTCTCTTTCTTTCAAACCAATTCCTACAGTGCTGAGGTGCTCTACGAGACAGCCCGAGCTTATGTGGGAGATTTGGGAGGAACGGATAAGACGGTTTTTGATTTGTACAGTGGCACCGGCACCATCGCCCAGCTGATGGCTCCCGTGGCGGGCAAAGTCATCGGCGTGGAGATTGTGGAGGAGGCTGTGGAGGCGGCAAGGAAAAGCGCTGCCGAAAACGGACTGAACAACTGCGAATTTATTGCCGGGGATGTGCTCAAGGTGTTGGACGAGGTGGAGGAAAAGCCGGACATGATTATTTTGGATCCGCCGCGGGAGGGCGTACATCCTAAGGCATTGCCGAAGATTATCGCCTACGCCGTGGAGAGGATTGTCTATATCTCCTGCAAGCCCACCAGTCTGGTGCGTGATTTAGAAGATTTTCTGGCAAACGGTTATGTCGTGGAGAAAGCGGTGGCGGTGGATCAGTTCCCATGGACCAGCGGAGTGGAATGCATCTGCCTCCTGCATCATGTGCAGCAGGATGAAACAAAGCCAAAAAACTGAACACATAACTTCAAAATATCATTAACATTTGTGGAGCAGCTGTATGATTGATATTTATTTTGATAAATTATATCGGTATGAGCGGATTGCAGAGCCCTGTTACATCGGTATCCCGGTAAAGGAGGGTGAGCTGCGGGAGGCAGACCGAGTTGCGGTGTATCAGGAGGGAAAGGCACTGCCGATTCAGACGAAGGTGACCTCCCGGCACAGGGATGGTTCCGTCCGCTTTCTGTTTCTGCGGTTTCTGGCGGATTTGCCGGCCAACAAAAAGCTGGTATTGAAGTGCGATTTAAAGTGTGATTTAAAGGGCGATGGGCAGGCACTGCGGAAGGCAAACGGCGATGAAATTGGAAGTGCATCGCAGACGGTACAGGTTCTAGGGGAGGAAGGAGGCATCCGTGTCTCCACCGTCTGCCCGGAGGATGCGCAGGCATTTTCCTTCCGGGTGCGGAATAATACCAGCGGTATTTTTGAGCAGATTGATGCCTTTGGGCGCAGCTATCAGAGAGAACAGTTTGTGGGCCCCGTTTTGAAGGACGGTAAGGGCAGAGACTATGCGGTGCAGATAGGTGAATGGAAGATTGTGGAGCAGGGACCTGTGTGCGCGATATTGAAAGCCCGGGGCAGCAATGTGCTTCCGGATGAGATTTCCGCGGATGAGACTTCGGTGGAGCGGACGCCGCGGATTGATTTTGAACTGAAACTCACTGCATGGGCGGGAAAGCCGTGGGTGGAGGTCTCTTATCGGATAATCAATACCACGGACGAGCCCCTGCATATGGCGGCATTGGTTTTTTATCTTATGAGAGAGCCGGGCAGTATGCCTGCTTGTGGATTTACACCTATGGTAATGCAGGAGAAGACGGACTCCACGGGATGCGGAGACCGGGCGGATGAGCAGAATGTCGGGGAAGGTCCGGTATTTCATGCAAGAGGGACAGGCGAACTGCCGCAGATTACAGACCGGGCACCGGTGGAGAGGGTGCGCACCTGTGTGGGCAGTTCCAACTACAAGACAGATTTCTATGTGGGACAGAATGGTGCCGCCGTGAACAGGGTGGTGGACTCCCAGTGGCTGATTCGGGAGGCAAATGAACACTTTGCGGAAGTGTTTTACGGGACGTTTTTTGCGGACTGTACAGACGGACAGGGCGGTGTCTGCGCCACGATTTTTCAGGCTCAGCAGAATTATCCGAAAGCTGTGCAGGCGGACGAAAGCGGACTGGCTGTGATGTTGGTGCCGGAGGGCGTGGAGAAAGTCGTCCTGCAGAGCGGAATGTCCAGAGAACAGCGTTTCCTGCTGCATTTTCACACGGCACAGGAAAGCCTTGCGGAAATCGACAACCGCAGCCTGATTTATCAGATGCCGGACAGACCCTATCTTTCCTCTGAGACTCACAGGGCTTCGGGAGTCTGGCTGGATGTGTTTGCAGACAAGGTGGATGTGGACGTGGAGCAATGTCTGATTGGCAGGGCGGACGGTCATGGACGGGCATACGGAATGCTGAATTTCGGAGATTCCTACGATGCGAATTACACTGCACAGGGCAGAGGCGGAGGTGAGCTGGTCTGGTGCAATAATGAATATGACTATCCTCATGCCTGTGCGATGCTGTATGTGCGCACGGGTATCCGGAGGTTTTTGGATTATAATATCGCCTCCTGCAGCCATTGGATGGACGTGGATGTGTGCCACTATCACTCCAATCCCCTATACATAGGAGGACAGTGGGAGCACACGGCGGGACATTGCAAGGACGGCGTGATGGTATGTTCCCATGAGTGGGTGGAAGGTTTGCTGGATTATTACCACTTTACGGGGGATGAGAGAGGGCTTGAGACTGCCCTCGGCATCGGAGAAAATGTCCTGAGGCTTTTGGATACGCCCATGTATGCCAGAGCAGGGGAGACCAGTGCCCGGGAGACCGGATGGGCATTGCGGACTCTGACGGCACTCTATGTGGAGACCGGAAATGAGAGATGGCTTTCCAAATGCGGACGGATTCTGGAAGATTTCAAAACCTGGGAGGAGCAGTATGGCAACTGGCTTGCACCATATACGGACAATACCGTTATCCGCGTGGGGTTCATGATTTCGATTGCTATCGGGAGCGTTATGCGCTATTACAGGGAATTTCCGGAGCCGGAGTTAAAAGACATGATGTTGCGGGCGGTGGATGACCTGATAGAGAACTGCTATGTGGAAGAATGGGGATGCTTTTATTACAAAGAGCTGCCCAGTCTGAACCGGCTTGGAATCAATACACTGCTGTTGGAGGCGCTCGCCATTGCCTATGAGCTGACAGGGGATGCGGAATATCTCAGGCCTGGTCTGGAGACCTTCCGCAGAACCATACATGGCAGCGTGCCCGGCGCTGTGGGCGGTAAGAGGGTGGTTCAGGATGCGGTGCTGGTGGGAAATGCCAGCAGCAAAAATTTTGCACAGAGTATGATTCCTCTGGCGACCTATTACAGGGCAGCTTCCGAGTGCGGACTGCTGTGAGAAATGGCTGCGGGGATATAAGATATGGAAGGAAAGACATATGCGGAACCTGTTGGAACGTTTTTATCCCGACTGTGAGGCGGACAGTGCCTATGGGATAGACTATGCCGGGCTTTACAGAGAGGGATATCGGGGTATCCTGTTTGATATAGATAACACGCTGGTGCCCCACGGCGCTCCGGCTACAGCGGAGGCGGTCAAATTATTTGAACAGTTGCATGCTATTGGATTTTCCACGATGCTTTTGTCCAACAACAAGGAGCCGCGGGTAAAGGGATTTGCCGATGAGGTGCAAAGCCTTTATATCTACAAGGCAGGCAAGCCGGGGAAAGCCGGATATGAACGCGCCATGCGGGATATGGGCGTCGGGACGGAACAGACTGTTTTTGTGGGAGACCAGCTTTTTACGGATGTGTGGGGAGCCAAAAAAGCAGGCATCCGAACCTTTCTCGTGAAACCGATTCATCCCAAGGAGGAGATTCAGATTGTGCTGAAACGCTATCTGGAAAGGGTCGTTTTATATTTTTATCATGGAGGACTGAAAAAGTGATGACAATCGACGGATACACCCGCACCTGCGGACTTATCGGGAATCCCGTGGAGCACACGCTCTCTCCGGTGATACATAATACACTGGCGCAGCTGCGGGGAGAAAAGCTGTGTTATGTCCCGCTGCGCGTGGAGCAGGGACAGCTGGAGAATGCTGTGAAGGGTGCTTATGCACTCAATCTTCTGGGTGTCAATGTAACGGTGCCGTACAAGAGTGATGTGATTCCTTTCCTGAGGGAAATAGACCCTCTGGCAGAGGAAATCGGGGCGGTAAATACATTAGTGCGCACGGAGGGCGGATTTAAAGGCTATAATACGGATATGCCGGGATTGTATAGAGCCATGTGCGCTGACGGTGTGCGCATAGAGGGAGAGAAGGTGCTGGTGCTCGGAGCCGGGGGTGTGGCGAGAGCAGTGGCGGTGCTGCTTGCCAAGAAGGGAGCGGCGGAAATTATTCTGATGAACCGCACGCTGGAGAAGGCACAGCGCATCGCCGATGAGGTGAACGCCCTGGCGGGAAAAACTCTCGTAAGGGCAATGGGCATTGCTGATTACGATATGCTTCCGGAGGAAGAAAAATATCTGGTGGTTCAGGCGACCAGCGTGGGGATGCACCCACATGATGAGGAGGTAGTGATTGAGGAGGAAGCGTTTTACAGGAGAGTGCACACGGGATATGATTTGATATTTAATCCGGTCAAGACCAGATTTATGAAACTGGTGGAGGCGCAGGGCGGCAGGGCATTTAACGGTGCTAGAATGCTGTTGTATCAGGGCATAATCGCCTACGAATTGTGGATGAATACCGATGTTTCGGAAGAAAACGCGCAAAGCGTATATGCAGCTATGGAGGAGACTTGGAGATGAAGAACAGAGGAAAAAGCATCGTACTTATCGGATTTATGGGGAGTGGTAAGACAACCGTAGGGTTGAAATTGTCCTACAAATTGCGTATGCCGGTGGAAGATACGGACAAGCTGATTGAGAAACGCCAGGGGGCAAGCATCAGCGAGATTTTTGCCCGTGAGGGAGAAGAAACCTTCCGCAGGATGGAGACGGAGCTTCTGAAGGAGCTTGGCACGCGGGATTACAGCCATATTTTTTCCGTGGGCGGCGGCACACCTGTGAGAGAGGAAAACAGGGAACTGCTGAAAAAGATGGGACTGGTGGTCTATCTGCGGGCGCAGCCGGAGACAATTTATAAGCGCATTAAGGGGGACACCGAAAGACCCCTGCTGCAGTGCGAGGATCCTCTGGAGAGAATCCGGGAACTTCTGGCGGCCAGACAGGATGCCTATGAGGCGTGCGCAGATATCATCGTGGATGTGGATGACGTGCCCATGGAGAAAGTGCTGGAGCGAATCAGACAGGCTGTGCAGGAGAGGGATAAGAGCAGAAAATTGTTGGTAATCAATGGACCGAACATTAATTTCCTCGGAATCCGCGAGAAAAGCGTCTATGGCACTCAGGATTATCAGCATCTTTTGAATATGATTGACAAAAAGGCGAGGGAGAGCGGCAATGAGATTACCGTATTCCAGTCCAATCATGAGGGAGCCATCATAGACCGGCTTCAGGAGGCCTACTTTGACGGAACGGAGGGAATCATCATCAATCCCGGGGCGTACACCCATTACAGCTATGCCATCAGGGATGCGCTGGCAAGCATCACGGTGCCCAAGGTGGAGATACATATTTCCGACATTACCAGCCGTGAGGATTTCAGAAAGGTTTCCGTGACAAAGGAGGTCTGCGACCACCAGATTTATGGGCAGGGACTGGATGGATACCTGCAGGCAGTTGACTTTATTCTAAATAATTTTTAATTTTTCCAAAAAACAGTTGAAATAGGGAATTTTTTATATTAAAATGTTACTGAATTATAACGTGAAAACTTTAGGAGGACTATATTATGATTTCTGCAGGTGATTTCAGAAATGGTATTACCATTGAGTACGATAACAAT
>CAZUAP010000018.1:0-23719 GCA_964617975.1 uncultured Acetatifactor sp.
CTGTGCCGTGCAAATTCCCATAAGCGATGCATACACGCACTGCAAATCATCCAGTTTCGGAGATACCACAAAGGCCTCCCCCGCATCATCCGCTGTGCTGCCGAGCACTCTGCCCGCGTCCCTCACATACAAAAACAGGTCATGCCCCAGAATCTCCTCCGGCTGTACCCCCGCCGACTCAGCTATTTCCTTGAGGAGCATCCCATGTTTGGTTCCATGCTGCACTCCACTCTTTTCTCCGCAAGCACTCGTACAATCCGCATAGAGAGGCAGCATATCCACCTGGGGATTATATTCAACTCCCTTATTCATTTCACGGTTCATATGGATTGCCACATTGGGAATCACCAGCAAATCCCTGTCGATATTAACCAGCTTAGTCACTATCTGCTCCGCGCGCGCTCCGGTATCGCCCGCCTCCGGTTTCTTCTCACCCTTGACCACAATCCTGCCTGCAACGGACAAAGGTCTGTCCAGCCACGTAGACAAAATCATTCCGCCATATTTTTCTGTATTGAGACGAACATAATGTCCCTCAACCTCTGTCTCGGGATGCTCCTTGATTTTAAAGGTGGGGGAATCACTGTGGGATGCCGCCATATGAAATCCATGCACCTCACCCTCCGGCACCTGAAAGGCAATCATGGAGGAATCATTGCGTATCACATAATACCTTCCTCCCGCCGAAACCTTCCATTCCTCGCGCTCGCTCAACTCCACGAACCCTGCCTCATCCATCTTCCTTTTTAAGTTGGCAATCACATGAAAGCTGGTGGGACTCTCCTTTATAAATTCCAGCATTTCCTTATTGTAATCTTGGTTATAATCCTGTCTCTCCATAGCCGATATCATCCTCTTTATCTGTAAACGATGCTCTTTGCCAGCTCCTCAGTCTTTTCCCTGCCACAGAAAATCTCTGCCACTGCCAGTCCAAAGTCGATTGCCGTCCCCATGCCCCGGGATGTGATTACATTACCGTCAACCTCCACCGGTCCCTTCGTCACGGTCGCTCCTTCCAGATGGCTCTCAAAGGCAGGGTAGCTGCAGGCTCTCCTTCCCTTCAAAATTCCTTTATGCCCAAAAATACTGGGGGCTGCACAGATGGCGCCGATATACTTGCCCGACTCATAAAAGGCGTCAATCTGCGCCATCAGTGGCTGATGTGCCTCAAGATTCCTCGTGCCCTCACCGCCGCCGGGCAGCAGAAGCATATCATAATCTGCAAAATTCACCTGCGAAAATGTCCTGTCCATATTCACCACAATACCGTGGGAACCCTCCACGCTTTTCTCCTCCGTCACCGACACCATATCGATGGTCAGTCCAAGCCTACGGCAGACATCCACCACCGCCAGCGCCTCTATCTCCTCATATCCCTTTGCAAAAAAAATTGCAATTCTGCTCATTTTAATCCTCCCTTTTGCCCTCTATCAGGGCTTTTTCTCAGTATACACATTTCTTCCGCACTTTTCAACTTGTGTTTGCTCAGGGATTTCGTATATTTCGGTTTATAGTACTATACCTTATCCAAATCTCGTTTCTTCTGGGGCTTGGTTTCTCATCAAAAATATGATACAATATCAAACGGAACTTTTTATGCACTACAATGGAACTACCGAGGTAACACATATGGAAATTGAACGTAAGTACACATTGAAATCTCTCCCCGAGAATCTGGAGCAGTACCCCACTCTGCACATTGAACAGGCTTACTTGAATGTTAATCCTGTGGTACGTGTGCGCAAGGAGAACGACCAGTATTACATGACCTATAAGGGCAGCGGTCTGATGGCACGGGAGGAGAGCAACCTGGCTCTGAACGAGGAGTCCTACTATCATCTGCGCGAGAAGGCAGACGGAAATATCATATCCAAAAAACGCTATCTGATTCCTTTGAAGCATCCCGGCTTCAAAAAGGGCTTTCCAACTCCCCCGGCAGACTACAGTCTGACGATTGAACTCGATGTATTTGACCCGCCCTTTGCACCATTGATTGTTGCGGAGGTTGAATTCGGCAGCAAGGAAGCTGCGGAAGCCTTCCTTCCCCCCGACTGGTTCGGCGAGGACGTGACCTACCGCAAGGAATACCACAATTCCTATATGTCTCGGCAGAAATTATAATAACAAATAACAGTATTCCAATGCACCGATGTACAAATTGTGCGGAACATATTAAAAGCTGTCCGGAGGGCTGAAACCTTAGCTCAACCTCCGAACAGCTTTTTCATATAATTCTATTGCTCTACGATTCTCCCGTACAGCTTAGTCATCTTATAAATCTGTTTTGCCAACTTGTCGGACAGTGCCGAAACATCCATTCTCCATTTCCAGTTCAAGCCCAGAGTGGAGGGAATATTGATGCGCGCCGAATTGTCCAGCTCCAGCCAGTCCTGCATTGGTACGATAACAATGTCCGCCACGCTTGCGGCACCGGCACGGATAATCTCCCTGCACAATTTCTTTTCATCCTTGCAGTGAAGATATTTTTTTAAGAATTTTAAATCCTTCGAGCGCATCTGCTGCAGATATCCCACGGTGGTATCATTGTCATGCGTTCCCGTGTATACCACACAGTTGTGCTCATATCGGTGCGGAAGATACTCGCTGTCCCCATCGGCATTGAATGCAAACTGCAGAATCTTCATATTGGGGAATCCGGTTTTTTTGACCAGTTTCCTCACGCTGTCCGTCATGAATCCCAAATCCTCTGCAATCACTTTTCTCTTGCCGAGCGTCTTTTTCATCGTATCAAACAGCTCATATCCGGGACCCTTTTCCCAGTGACCGCCCGCTGCCGTATCATCGCCGTAGGGTACAAACCAATACTCGTCAAATCCCCTGAAATGGTCGATGCGCACCACATCATAGAGCTCATAGCAATGGGCAAATCGCTGCATCCACCATGTATATCCCGTCTGCTTATGATATTCCCAATCGTAGAGAGGATTGCCCCAAAGCTGCCCCGTCTCCGAGAAAAAATCTGGCGGGCAGCCTGCCACACCCTTCGGCAGACCATCCTCATCCATCTGAAAAAGTTTGGGATTTGCCCATGTATCCGCGCTGTCCAACGCCACATAAATAGGAATATCCCCCACAATCTCTATGCCCTTTTGATTGGCGTATGCCTTGAGAGCTCTCCACTGTCTGATAAAGAGATACTGCTGGAATTTATAAAAATCAATCTCTTCCGCCAGCACTTTCCGATACTTTTGGAGTGCCGCTTTTTTGCGCAGGCGGATATCCTCATCCCACTCCATAAAGCAGCTCCCGCCGTAGGAATCCTTCACCGCCATATACAGGGCATAATCCTCCAGCCAGCAGGCATTCTCCTTGAGGAAATCCTTATACTCCGGCATCCTTTTCACGGTGCCAAAGCCCCTTTTGAAGGCTTTGCGCAGCACTGCAAAACGACTGCGGTAAATCTTCTCATAGTCAATAGAATGAGCATCCTTCCCAAAATCTACGCTGTCACACTCCTCCCTCGTCAGATACCCATCCTCTATCAGCAGCTCCAAGTCAATGAAATACGGATTGCCCGCAAAAGTGGAGAACGACTGATAGGGGGAGTCCCCATAGCCCGTGGGCCCCAGCGGAAGAATCTGCCAGAGACTCTGACCGGATTTATGCAAAAAATCCACAAAACGATAACATTCTTTACCAAAAGTTCCAATCCCATACGCAGATGGAATACTTGAGACCGGCATCAATATTCCCTGTTGTCTCATTCTTTAAAACCTCCAAAAACTCCTGCTACAAATTTGTTGCTATGTTCCATTCCGCCATGTCTTATGTTTCTATGTCTCCCGGGCAGCAAGCGCCTGTTTCATGGCAAACTTCTCGCGATACATCATCTTGTCGGCGCGCCGGGAGGTATCATTGATATCATGGTCAAGGCGGCTGTCAAAAAATTCAAAGCCACAGGCAATTCCCATGTCAATCTCCGGATGCTTGCGATTTCGCTCAGCCACCGCCTCCTGCAGTCTGGCCATACGCTTTCTGCATACATCCAGGGACACGCGCTCCATGAGGACAGTAAACTCATCACCGCCCATGCGGTAACACTGTCCGATATCCTGAAAGGTGTCCTGAATGATATTCGCACATTCCTTAATGTAAACATCACCCTGCTCATGCCCCAAGGTGTCATTGCACTTTTTCAGATTATTCAGGTCAAACACCGCAATGATACAGTGCTCCGGTGAAAATCTCTCCTGTGATATATAGTCGGCATAAGCCATGCGGTTATTGAGACCCGTCAGCTGGTCATGGTATGCCTTGCGCTCAAAATTCTTCGCCTGAATACCGATGTCAATCAGCTCCTTGGCATCCTTCACCGAGTAGGCTCCCATAGCGACAATATAGATGATGAATCCCAGCATCCCCAGCATATTTCCTGACATACCGCCGCTGGAATAATACACCACAATATCCGCTGCCATTCCCAGCAGACAGATGGAGAGGAAAAACAGATTCCGCCTCAGCTTGGGGTTCATCCCCCGCTTATGTATCTCGTGGAGCAGCATTCCCAATGTCAACAGCGCTGCCGTAATCAGTTCCACATGTACCATCCAGAGCATCTGCCGCACATCCCGAATGCGCAGCAACTGCAGAATCAACGTGGAGCAAAAGCCGAAAATACTCAGGAAAATCGGGACATTCCATATCCAGTTTTCCTTGTTGCTGTCTAACTCCCTTACAAAAGAAATAAAAGGAATCGCCACCAGATGCAGCAGCAAAAGCGGTGCGAGATACAGCGCCGGCAAATCCGGGTATAACAGGTACATCGCCGCGTCATCCGTAAGTTTCCACAGGCTGATAATCAATGAAAAGAATCCCAACGCCATCAGACTCCCGTCCGCCTGTGGACTCTTGTGATTATAAATGGCATAAGCCACAAACATAATCCCCGCCAGAATGCCAATCACGCTCAACAGCAGTGTGGGAATCTCCTTGAGTATTATATGCATGGCGATGCTGTATTGTTCCCCAAAGTAAAATGTGGGAGCCACACCGATGGAACTCTTGTAAATCGGGTAAATCACAACGCGGACTTCCCTCTCGTCGTCCCCGTCCTCCAATGCAATATTATTCCACACACATCCCGGTGTATTTCCGAAATCATTACTCTTAAAGGGTCTGATGCGGTACACCCGCTCCCCGCTCGCATAAACATCCACATTTTGATGAATTGTATAGAATACAAGCTCCCGATACGCCCCATCAATATTTTTAATGTGGAAGGTGTATTCCTCTCTCACGCCTACCGGCGCTGATGAGTCCCGATAGGTGCGGTACTCATAATCCGTCAGCACCCGATATTCTCCCATCACCTGCCGCTGTGTCACCACATTGCGAAACGACGCAAGCGAACCAACCAATACCAAAAGGCATATCACCTGAAGCACGAAATAAATTTTGACTACAATGCCTTTCATCCAACACTTCCCCTTTTTTCCAAATACTGTATTTAATTTTGACAAAGCTGATAGCTTACGCTCATTATATCATTTTTCGTCTGTATTTGGCAACTATTGCGCGGATTTTTCTGAAATTTTTCAAAAAATTACTGCAAAAGATATACAAAATATCCCACATATCCCGCAAGCATGAGGATTCCTCCCACACGATTAAGATTTTTCCCGGGAATCACGCAAATCAACAGCAGAACCATCGCTGCCACAGCCACGATACTGTCCACCATAAAGTTCGCGCCGTAGGGAACCGGGGTAATCAATGCCGTGGTGCCCACCACAAACAAAATATTGAAAATATTGCTGCCCACGATATTGCCCACCGCAATGTCCGCCTTGCCCTTGACAGCCGCGGTACAGCTTGTCACCAGCTCCGGCAGGGAGGTCCCCAGCGCCACAATGGTCAGTCCCACCAGACGCTCACTCATACCAAAGCCCGTGGCAATCGCCGTGGCCGCATCCACGGAAATATCACTGCCCAGCACAATCATGCCTACGCCCACAAGCACCATGAGAAGCATCTTGAGGACAGAATCCTTGGCATCCGCCTCCGGCGCTTCCTCCACGGCATCCTTGTCCGTCTTGGACACCCAGACCAGATACAGAAGATACACAATCATCAATACCCACAGTATCACACCCTCCAGACGTCCAATCTGGTTGTCCGAAAGCCCGAGGCAAGCCAACAGCACAGTGATACCGATTGTGAAGGGAATCTCGTAGCGGATAGTATTCTTTTTCACCGCCACAGTGCGGATGACGGCGGTCAGTCCCAAGATGACCAGCACATTCATGATATTGCTGCCCACCACGTTGCCAATCGTGATGTCCGGACTCTCCTTCACCGCCGCGGAGATACTCACCGCCGCCTCTGGCAGGGAAGTGCCCATCGCCACAATCGTCAGTCCGATTACAATCTGAGGAATGCCAAACTTGTCCGCAATCTTGGATGCTCCCTCCACGAACCAGTCCGCACCCTTAATCAAAAGTGCAAAACCTACCACCAGCAACAAAATCTGCAACACCATCTCCATTTTCTCTCCTCCTGCCGCACGCGCAGCTCTCTCCTATTATATTGTGTAGGTGCTTTCCTTGAGGACAAAAAAACAGACCCTCAGCACCTCTGTGCTAAAAGTCTTGTCCTCTCATAGTTTCGCCTTATATCCAGACCGTATACGCAGGCGAAATGAAAGTGTGCAACCACGGCAGTCTCACGCTTTAATACCTCATCAGCAAGCCGCCGGGGGATGTTGATTGCACCTTTACAACTACTCCCTTTTAACTTAGTTGTTAGCGTAACATTTTCCCCCCGAAATGTCAAGAATGAGTTGTTTAACCCGATGAGCCCGATAAGCTAACTGGTCCAAAACGCATCGGTGACAAGCAGTTGACAACATTGTTTAAGAAAAATTACGATGCCGTATTCCTATGGATTAAGATGCAAGCATGTTAACTCTCTTGCGCTCATTATATCACAAGCAGAGCTTGTGATAGCCATTCGCCACTCACTATGAACAGGATACGCCTGCTCCAGCTCGCTAACGCTCATTATATCATTCACATTCTATACAAGAACTGCCTGATTACTCTCAATGATTGACTGCACTTCCTCAACGGTTTTTCGTGTTGCAAGAGCAATCTGCTCAATTGTAAAATTACTCTCACACATATTCATAATAATTCTTTCCTCTGTATCCTCTACAATCCCCTGACTAAGGTTGCACATACTTCCCAACTCCTTCCTAAATTCATCTTCTAATGGAATATCATACTCGTTTCCAATAATGTTTAACTTTTCATCCTGTGTAAGACTTCTTGATAGCAATGCCCCTAACAGTCTGTGCAGCTCATAATCTCTATCATGTTCGGGAAGTTCCTTTGATAATCCCAACAGCACAATGCTAATCATATCTTCTTTGCCTTCCCATTTCTGGTTCCCAAGCAACACATTATTTGTGAGGTGGTAATGATTCATGCTGTTTTCATTCATGTTTAAACATATCCAAATGCTCACTACACGCTTGATGTCATCATAGTTGGTCTTTACAAAATCCCTCTCCTTCTGTGAGGAAACCATCCTGCATACATAAAAGATTGCCCTGTTTAAGATATGGTATTCTGTCGGATTTTTCTGCTGTGCCTCGACATTTACAATAATCTGCGACAGTCCGTCCTTCATCCGCACATAAAATATGATGTCAAATCTTACTAAGCCTTCATTGATTTCCAAATTTTCCGTGTTAAATCCTACCACGCGATCCCCGTCTGCAGAGGTTCCTTCCTTATTGGTCAGCCCTGGTTCCAACGGGATAATCCCAACCTTTGGCTCTCCTTCAATATACTTTACAACATCTTTCGGGTTCATGCCCTTAAATTCGTCTACCGTCTTGACCAGTATGTGGGCCAGTATGTGTTTCTGTGACAGCAAACGCTTGGCTCTTTCGTCATACTGTGCCTTATCGTCTGCAGCTTTCACCGCATTTGTTACCTCTGTGTTCAATCCTGCATACCTCCTTTTATTTTCCGAACATAATTCTGCAAAAGGCATACAGTCTCGGGACTATTATACCCCCAGACATAGCCTAGCGCAAACAAATTTTCCATGAAGATAGTATTCAGGCTTACAGTTTTTCGTCCCTAGATTTACAGGTTTGGACTCGCCAGTCTATTGGCTATATGTTATCATTATATATCTCATTTGTAAATCACATTTGTGTTATATTAACAACCTGTCTATCAAGCGGTTGTAATCTTTTTTATTTGATTTTTTCCCATTCTCCATCCCTCGTCTCTATCACATCGCACACTCTCAGGATGTCGTTTTCCACCGTAAACCGGATGTCATATCCGGCAAAGCCCATGCCGTAGACATAATCCGGCTGTTTGTTGTAGGCAGCTCTGGGGTCCTGCTCCAGCACATGAACCGCCGCCTGCCGCTTGTCCTCGGGCAATCTGTTCAAAAGTTCCTCCGGGAAGATTACCCGTATACCGTCCTCTTTGTGCGCCTGACCGAAACCTCCCCGCGCCTCGGGATGCGCATCTGCATAGGGAAGATACGGTTTGATGTCATAGATGGGCGTCCCATCCATCAAATCTGCACCGGACACAATCAATCTGGGGGCGTTCTCCCCCTCCCATACTACCCGCTCCAGTTTCACGCAGGAAAGCCCGATGGAATTGGGGCGAAACGGAGAACGGGTGGCAAACACACCCTTGCGCTCCCTGCCGCCGAGTCTGGGCGGACAGACCGTTGCCGACCAATGCTCCCGCTTTGCCTCCGAAAACTCCCACAAAAGCCAAAGATGGGAAAATTCCTCTATCCCCAGAAGTGCTTCCTCCCTGCGGTATTCCGGCTCAAATATGATTTCACCCAAAAGCTCCTGCACCAGACCGCTCTGTCTGGGTATCCCGAACTTCGTCGGAAAATCCGTGTGAATCGTGGCTATGACTTGCAGTTTTCTGTCTTTCGACTGTCCGTCCATCGGCTGTCCTCTCTTATCCCGTCAAACATCTCCGGATAAAAATCTTCATATTTTTGTATAGCAAAACAGAACCCTGCTTTTGCAGGATTCTGTCTTTCAAAAGAGCTGCTGACCGGAATCGAACCGGTGACCTCCACATTACCAATGTGACGCTCTACCGACTGAGCCACAGCAGCATCTGCGGGATGCCTCACGCAATCACCGTGATTCATTATAGCAAAAGCTCCTGTGGTTGTCAACACAAAGTTTTTTATTTTGTGTATAAAATTCTAGAAATTTTTTTGTTCTATTCCTCTGCCCGCACTTTTTTCTTTTTATCCAATACCAGATAGAAGGTAGGTATCAAAATCAAAGTAAGGATGGTCGATGCCACCAGACCGCCGATGATAACCAGTGCCATACCTTTCATCATCACCGCGTTGGTACCGATGCCGATACCCAGTGGCAGCATGGACAGGATGGTGGTCAGCGTAGTCATCAAAATTGGGCGCAGGCGGATGCATCCCGCCTCAATCAGCGCATCCTCCACCGGCATCTCCTTTCGGAGCATATTAGTGGAATCCACAAACAAAATTCCATTGTTTACCACGATACCCATAAGCATCAAAAATCCCATCAGGGAAATCATGCTCAGCGTCTGTCCCGTAATCCACAGCAGCAGGAAGGAGCCAATCAGCGCAAAAGGAATACAGGTCATCACCATGATGGAGAAACGGGGCGACTCAAACTGCATAGCCATCACCAAAAACACCAGGAATATCGCAATCAGGATTGCCTTGAAAATAGCCATCAGTTCCTCGTTCATCATATCGGTCATCATACTGTCCGCCGGCGTCACACTGTCCGGGAAATCCATTTCGTCCACCAGAGCATTGATGGCATCCTGCGCCGAGTAGGTCTTCTCCGAGGAGAGCGTCGCCGTCACGCTGACGTAATACATTCCGTTCTGTCTGGAGATGCTCTCCTGCCCCTCCGTGTATACTAGCTGCGCAATATCCCGCAGAGGAATATTGACCCCCACGGAGGTGGGCAGCATCAAATCCATAATCTGGTTCAAATCATCGTACTGACCCTCGGGATACTCCAGCCAAACCTCATATTCCGAACCGTCCTTTGTAATCGTCAGAGGGTTCACTCCGCTGATGACATTATTCAAGGTCATGCCCACAGTAATGGGGGTCAGTCCATACTGCATTGCCTTCATCGGATCCACATCCACCTTCACCAAAGTTGAGGCATTGGCAAGGGAATTATCCACCTTGACTACACCGTCAATCTGACGCATACCCTCGGAAAGCATCTCTGCCGCCGTGCGCAAATCATCCATAGAATTGCCCTGAAGGTCAATCTCGTAGCTGCCGGTGCTCATCATGGAGCTCATGCTGCTGCCGCTGGATGCCACCGTCACATCCATGTTGGTCATATCGGCTGCAAGCTCATTCCACTCGTCCACCACCTGTGCGGTGGTCATGGCTCTGTCCTTCTTCAAGGTCGCCGTCAGAGTCCCACCGGAACTGCTCACCGAGACGCTGTACCCGGAGACATCCGGGTGTTCCTCAGCAATCTGCTCCCACTCCTGCATCACCGCATCCTTTGCCGCCAGATTGGTGCCTGAGCGGAAGTTCACCGTCACCTCTACCATTCCCTCATCCGCTGAAGGAATCATCTCCACATTCAACAGGCTGGCGATGCCGAAGGCTGCCACCAAAAGCAGCACCGATACAAACAGCACGGTCTTCTTTTTATGTAAAAGTTTGGGCATCAGCTTTCTGTATCCGTTGGTCACCTTGCGCAGGATTTTGTCCACCGGAAGATTTTGCTTCTCCACCGGTTTAAATACACAGAAGAAAAGCGGAACCAGCATCAATGCCGCAATCAGGGATGCAAGCATAGCCACCACGATAGTCATACCCAGCTGCGAAAAAAGCTGACCGGACAAGCCATCCATCACAGCCAGAGGCAGATACACCACGATGGTCGTGATGGTGGATGCCACGATGGAAGCCGTAACCTCCTGCGCCCCAAGCGCCACCGCCTCACGCAGCGGCAGCTCCCCTTTCTGCTTTCTGAAACAGCTCTCTATCACCACGATGGAGGCATCCACCATCATGCCAATGGCGATGACCAAGGAACCCATAGTGACAATATTTAAGGAAAATCCCATAAAGCTCATCACAATCAACGTAAGCATCAGCGATATAGGCATAGAGGAACCGACAATCAGACTCGCCTTGAAATCTCCGAAGAAGATAAACAATACCAGCATTGTCAATACCACGCCCAGCAGCAGCGTCTCAAATACCGCCTTCAGCGAATCCAGAATAGAATCACTGGCATTATATGTAATCTCAAACTCTACCGCAGGAACATCCTCCTGAATGTTTTTCAGCTCCTTCTCCACCGCCTGACACACATTTACGGTTCCGTAGCTGCTCTTGTTCTGAATGCCGATACTCAGGTTATCCAGACCATTATAACGGCTCAGGCTCTCCGCCTCCTGCGTGGACATGGTCACCGTTGCCACATCCTGCAAGGTGATGACCTGACCGGTGCTGGTCATGATGGGCACCTCTCTGAGTTTTTGCACTGTATCATATTCCATGGAGGTAGTGATGCTGACATCCTGATTGCCCTGCGTCACACTTCCCGCCGGATAGGAAAAATCCACCGCCGACAAAAACTGCGAGATACTGCTCATGGTCAGACCGTACTGGTTCATCAGCGTATCGTTCAGCTCCACCTTGATATATTCTTCACTTCCGCCGTTGACAGACACCTGCGCTACACCGGAGATGGATTCCAGCTCAGGCACCACCGATTCGTTGATGACCTTCAAGAGGTCCACATCGCCGGTCTCCGTGGCAGAGATGGTCATACAGTCCATACTGTTGATGTTCATTTCGATGATGGTGGGCTCACCCACGTCATCCGGCAGGGAAAGCTGCGCCACCTCCAACGCTGCGCGCAAATCCGTGTGGCATTCCGCAATGTCCACGCCATAGTCATAAGTAAACAGCACCATGCCGTAATTCTCGTAGGACATGGTAGTGGTAGAGTCCACACCGCTCAGGGAAGAACCGGCATCCTCTATGACAGACATCACCAGCTCATCCACGCTCTGGGCGTCCGCCCCAGGATAGGTCGCCATGACAATCAGCATAGGCATCTCAATGTCGGGAATCAACTGCAGCTTAAAGCCGAAGATAGATGAAATACCGAACACGCACAACGCCAGAACCGCCAGCATACAGGACACCGGTCTCTTTAATGCAAGTTTTGTGAGATTCATGTTCCGCCCTCCCTATTGCTGGGCAGAATCAGGCTCTGCTACCTTTGCATCCACTTCCACACCGTCCAAAAGTCTGGGCGACCAGCTGGTAATCACCACATCTCCCTCGGAAATGCCGTCCGTAATCTGGATACTGGTATCATCAAAAATACCTGTCGTAACATAGGTTTTCACGGCACAGCCATCCTGCACCGTATATACATAAGAGCCATCATTCTCGTAATATACCGCATCGTACGGGATAATGATATCGTCCTTTGCCGTATAAGTATCGCTGGTAATCTTGACGCTGACACCGCTGGGAAGTGTGCTGCCGTCCGCATAGACCGCCGCCTTTATCTGGAACAGACCGGTCTGGGCATTTACCGCATTGCCCACCTCAGTAATCACTCCCTCATATTCCACACCGTTGCGCTCCACAACGATTTTCTGGTCCTGTTTGAGCGTATTCATGATGGACTCGCTGACCTGAAAGGTCACCACCATAGTGTCATCCCCCGCGATGATATATGCCGCTGAGGAGGAGGTAGCCATTCCGTTCACTTCCACGTTCTTGCTGATGACTTTCCCTGATATGGGGGTGGTCACCTGATAATAGGACAGGGCAAGCTCCGCCGATTCCACGGCAACCTTGGCAAGCTGCAGGCTGGTGCCAAGCTGCTCCTTGGTATCCTCCAACGCCTCCCCCTGTGTCAGCTCCTTGGAGCTCTTTGCCGTCTCGTAGGCTGTCTCTGCAGCTCTGTAGGCAGCCTCAGCAACGTTGTACTGCATTTCTGCATTGCTCTTACTCTCTTTCAATGCACTGAGCGCACTGTTTGCCGCTTTGATGTCCGCCTCGTCGGCACCGCTCTCTTTCAGCTGTTTCACTATCTTCTTTTGGGCACTCACCTGGTCTTCCAAATCATCCACTAAATCTCCCGCCGTCTTCCATGCAGCCTGCGCTTGGACATAACTAGCCTCCGCACCACTGATAGAGGCATTCGACTGCAGGTTCGCCGAATCCTGCTGTGTCGTCAGAGCACTGTCCGCCTGCTGCTGCGCAGAAGTATAGGAGAGCTGCGCCTGCTGCAGCTGAAGTTTTGCAAGGCTGTCGTCAATCTTAAACAACACATCTCCCGCCTGCACTTCGTCTCCCACCTCAAAAAAGGTCTCCGTCACAGTTCCCTGTGCCAGCGGGATAATATACACGGACTCCTCCGGGGATACCGTGCCCACGAACTGATTGCTCAGCACCAGTGTCCCCCTCTCCGCCTTAGACGCGTCCACCACCACTGCCGAGTCTGCCGTCTCTTCCTGAGCGGTGTTTCCACATCCTGCCAACAGCATCCCTGCGCAAAGCACAAGACTCATGATGCGTTTTCGATTATTTGCCATTCATCCCATCCTCCAAACTTTTCCATTCTACAAACATTGCTAATTGTAGCACCATCCCGTGCATAAAATCAATGAAATTTCACTAACCTAACTATAAAATAACTATAAATAATTACAGCATTTTCCTGATTTTTCCCTTCAATCTCTGCAGGGCATTGTCGGTGGCTTTCTCCTCTCTGCCCAGCACCTTCGCGATTTGCGTATAGCTCATGCCGGTCATATACAAATCCAAAACCTGTTTCTCAAAGCTGCTCAATTCCTTCTCGATGGTTCTCTCCAGATAATCCACCCGTTCCTTGTCCAGAAACAATTCCTCCGGATTGCGCTCCGCACGGTCCACCAGCGAATCCGCCAGCTCTCTGGTCTCGCCGTCCCGGCAATCCTCCCCATCCCCATACAGGGAAATATAGGTGTTCAGGGGGATATGTTTTTTTCTCCGGGACGCCTGCACCGCCGTGTACATCTGGCGGCTGATGCACAAATCCGCAAACGTAAAAAAGCTGGCATCCCTACCGCAGTCGTAATCTCTGACTGCTTTGAAAAGTCCCAGCATTCCCTCTTGAATCAAATCCTCATTGTCGCCCCCCAGAATAAACATGGACTTTGCCTTGCTCCGCACAAGGGGCTTGTATTTTTCACAGATATAGTCCATGATGGGAGTCTCACCGCCCCTCAGGCGGTGAATCAGCTCCTCATCCGTGGACTGTTCATAGGCACTGTAATCTCTCGACATAGCATCCTCGTTTTTATACATCTCGTTTTTATATATATCGTTTCTATACATCCCTTTTCACACTGCTCTCATTATCCCTGCAGTCTCTGCCGCACAATCTCATATGCCAGCACACCTGCTGCCACGGAGGCATTCAGGGAATCAATATCGCCCTTCATGGGAATGGATGCCACCATGTCGCACTTCTCCTTGACCAGCCGTCCCACGCCCTCACCCTCATTTCCAATGACCAGACCGATGGGACCTTTTAAATCCAGCTGATACATGGCAGTCCCGCCCATGTCGGCACAGACAAACCAGATTCCCTCCTTCTTTAAATCCTCTATGGTCTTGGCGAGATTGGTAACCTTTGCCACCGGGGTGAAATTCAACGCTCCCGCGCTGGTGCGCGCCACAGTTGCCGTGAGTCCCACCGCCCGGTTTTTGGGAATAATCACGCCGTGAGCCCCCGCCAGATTGGCAGTACGAATAATCGCACCCAGATTGTGCGGGTCCTCAATATTGTCCAGCAAAATGAGAAAGGGCGCCTCCCCCTTATCCCTTGCCGCCTGCAGAATATCCTCCACCTCAGCATATTCATATGCCGCCGCCTGAGCAATCACTCCCTGGTGTCTGCCCGTTTCGGACATCTGATCCAATCTCTCCTTGGCGACATACTTTATCTGAGTGCCGTGCTTGACCGCCTCTCTCTTGATGGTCATCACCGGACCGTCTTGGCAGCCGTCCAACAGATAGAGCCTGTCGATGGGCTTGCCGGCGCGGTACGCCTCAATCACCGCATTTCTGCCCTCAATCATAAATTCCTGCCCAGTCTGTCTCTCCATTTTTTCCTCATTTCTGCGCATCTCTTTGCTCATATCATCTGCCGTCCCCGTCCATCAACTCTATCCCACGCCGAATCAGCTCCAGCATCCGCTCATCCTGCCTCGTCAGGTACAGGTAACCCATCAGCGCCTCAAAGCCCGTCGCCTTGTGATAATCTGCTCTGGTGGCATTTTTGGCGGTGGTATAAGGCTTTGCATTGCGTCCCCGCTTGAAGATTTCCGCCTCCGCCTCGGTCAGCTCCTCCTTCAGTGCCACAATCATCCTCGCCTGAGCCTCCGCCTTCACATAGGCTGTGGTGAGCTTATGCAGCTCACTTGCCGGGCGGTTTGCCTGCTCCACCACCATTGTCCGGATGACCAGCTCGTAGACCCCGTCCCCGATGTATGCCAGAGTGAGGGGCGAATAGGTCCGCACGTCCTGCTCCCTGATGTCAAAAGTCCTCTCGATTAAATCCAGCATGCCTGCCTCCGTGAACCTCCTACAGTCTCACAATCTTGACACCTTCTCTGGTGTCCTCCAACGCAATCCCCTTCGCCAGAAGCTCATCCCGGATGGCATCCGCGCGGGCAAAATCTCTCGCCTTTCTCGCCGCCTGACGCTCCTCAATCAGTTTCTGAATATCGGCATCCAAAAGCTCTGCCTGCTTATCCACAATCAGTCCGCAGATGTCGGAGAGCATCACCACTTCCTCTTTGAGTCCGTTCAAAAACGCCTTGCTGGAATTCTCTCCTGCATTGGTGTTGGCAAACTTCACCAGCTCAAAAATCGCAGCGATGGCATCCGCCGTGTTGAAGTCATCATCCATCGCCTCGTCAAACTTCTCCACGAATCCCTTCGCCTCCTGCAAAAGTGCAGCCTCATTGTCGCTCAATGCCTCCACATTGGACTTCTCCGCCAGATATTTCAGATTGTCCACACAGTTGACGATTCTCTCATAGCCGTTCTTAGCAGCCTCCATCAAATCCGCGCTGAAATTCAAAGGACTTCTGTAATGTGCCGACAGCATGAAGAACCGTAATACCTGCAGGTCGTACTTCTCGCTGATATCCCGCACGGTGAAGAAATTCCCCAAAGACTTGGACATCTTCTTATTGTCAATATTCAGGAAAGCATTATGCATCCAGTATCTCGCAAATGTCTTGCCGTTGGCTGCTTCCGACTGGGCAATCTCATTCTCATGGTGAGGGAAAATCAAATCCTCGCCTCCGGCATGAATATCAATCTCATCGCCCAGATATTTCTTGCTCATCACAGAGCACTCAATATGCCAGCCGGGACGCCCGTTACACCAGGGGGACTCCCAGTAGGGCTCTCCTTCCTTCTTCGGCTTCCAGAGCACGAAATCCAGAGCGTCCTCCTTCTGGTCCTCACCAGACACCAGCAGGGAGCGGTTGCCGCCCCGCAAATCATCCAGATTCTTATGGGAAAGTTTCCCATACTCCTTAAAACTTCTGGTGCGGAAGTACACTGTGCCATCCTCCGCCACATAGGCATGCCCCTTGTCAATGAGGGTCTGAATCATCTCCAGCATACCGCAGATTTCCTGAGTCGCCAGGGGATGTGTGGTGGCAGGTTTCACATTCATTGCCGCCATATCCTTCTTGCACTCTGCAATATATCTCTCGGAGATGACGGATGCCTCCACGCCCTCCTCGATGGCTTTCTTGATAATCTTGTCATCCACGTCCGTGAAGTTGGAGACATAATTCACCTCTAGCCCCTTGTGTTCCATGTAACGGCGCACCGTGTCAAACACAATCATAGGACGTGCATTCCCGATGTGTATCAGATTGTACACGGTGGGTCCGCATACATACATTTTCACCTTTCCGGGCTCCAAAGGTACAAATTCCTCTTTTTTCTTGGTCAGGGTATTATAAATCTTCATGCTCATATGATTGTCCTCTCCTGCACTGTAACTGTTTTATTTATTTCCGCGCTGCATCTGCCGAATTTGTTCTTCCATTTCAAGCAGTCTGTTGGTAAGCTCAGAATTTGCCTTCTGCAGATTGACGATATCCTCCCGCACGGGGTCCGGCAAATCCGTCTGGTTCATGGTGTCCTGAGGCAGCAGCATATTGTTGCGTTTCACCACGCGCCCCGGCACACCTACCACGGTGGAACCCGGCGGCACCTCGCTTAAGACCACGCTTCCGGCGCCAATCTTGGAATTGTCTCCGATGGTGAAGGAGCCAAGCACCTTGGCACCCGCGCTGATCATCACATTGTTGCCCACCGTCGGATGACGCTTGCCGTGCTCCTTGCCGGTACCTCCCAGCGTCACTCCCTGATAGAGGGTCACATTGTCCCCGATGATGGTGGTCTCGCCGATAATCACACCATTTCCATGGTCGATAAACAATCCCTTGCCAATCTGTGCTCCCGGGTGAATCTCAATCCCGGTCTTGCGCACAGCGCGCTGAGAGATATATCGCGCCCAGAAATAATGTCCCCTCTGATACAGCCTGTGTGCAATGCGATAGTGAAGCATCACCTTGAAACTGGGATAAAGAAACACCTCCATGGCAGAATGTATCGCCGGATCTCTCTCCCGAATGATTTTGATTTCTTCCTTAATATTTTTGATTAGTCCCATAGCTGTCCTCAACTCTCATATATTTAAAGAATATGCAAAATCCGGCATTTGTCAACTATTTTTGTGCCCTGCAGCCGCTGCAGCCCGCACAACCGCCCTGCACCTCCTGTGCAGTCAGGTCAAAAGGACTGGTGAGCATACAGATTGCCTGAGAGGAAATCCCTTCCCCGTTTCCGGTGAAGCCAAGTCCCTCCTCCGTGGTCGCCTTCACATTCACCTGATGCACGTCAATGCCCAGCACTCCCGCAATCTTATCCCTCATGGTATCAATATAGGGCCGCATCTTGGGAGCCTGCGCAATAATCGTGGCATCAATATTTTCGATAAGGAATCCCCCGCGCTCCAGAAGCTCACCCACCTTTCTCAGAAGCATCAGGGAATCCGCTCCCTTGTATGCAGGGTCCGTCTCCGGAAAATGCTTGCCGATGTCGCCTAAGGCTGCAGCCCCCAGCAGGCCATCCATGATGGCATGGAGCAGCACATCCGCGTCCGAATGACCCAGAAGTCCCTTTTCATAAGGTATCTCCACACCACCGATAATCAGCTTTCTATCCTCCACAAGTCTGTGGACATCATATCCCATTCCGATTCTCATAAATCTACTCCTTGTGTTCTCATTCCATAATCCTGCCGCAGTCTGCACAGTCCGACGAACTTCTAGCGCGCCCCGGCAAATCCCATAAGGCTCTCCGTGGAATCATACACCAACACCGTGTATGCCTCATCCCGGTAAACCTCTCTGCCGTTTTTCACTGTCTCCGTGTCCGCAGCCTCCGCCAGCTCCTCTGAGGTGAGCAGCAAAAACACTTCCCCGTCGGCATATCCGTCCTCGTAATATTTCATGGGGGAGGACCATTTAAAATATTCCAGATATTCTGCATCCCCCACATTGGCAACCTCCACCGCACCATTGGTGAGCTCCGTGATAATATTGCCGTTCCAATAGGTAGCATATCCAAAGGTATATTGATTTTCCTGTAAAAATTCCGCCACCTGCCGTTTGGAGGCGTTCTTGTCCACCGTGAGATAGGACATCACCGTCTTGCCGGTGGCAAGGAGCAGACATACCACCAGCAGCAGGCTCACCGCCGTGCGGTCCACATATCTCTCCTCCCGCTCCATATAAAAGCACAGCATTGGCAGCACGAAAATAAAAATAGTAATGTAATATCTCGGCACCATGGTACTTGTGGTAAATACAAATACAAACAGATTCAACAGCAGACTGACCAGCAAAAACAGGCTTACAAACCTCCTTTGTCCCCTGCTGCCTCTCCCCGCCTTCACACTGCAATAAGCCCAGATGCCCAGCATCACGAAAGCGACAACTGTAATCACGCCCCTCAGGGAAAGCACACTTCTGTCGGGGATATAGCCGAAAAGCATCAGCAGACTGCCTATGGCATTCTGCAAACGCTCCATCAGCACGCCCTGATATACAGCGATAAAATTGGTGGTTTCATAGGTCTGAAAGACATAATTTCTGCTCACATATAACACATTTACGGCATATCCTGCCACACTTCCCGCCGCCCCCAAAAGGCTGTATCCAAAATACTTCATGGCAGGACATTTCCACAGGGGCTTGGATTCCCTGCGCAGATTCCCGGCTTTGGCAGTCCGGCGGAACTGTTGAAACTCTCCGGATTGCAGCAGATAAACCAGCGCCGCCAGCACCAGCGGACATATAAGAGCCAGAAGATAGCGCACTCCCGACACCCCGCAAATCAACGCCAACGCCAGATAACAGATAACCCTCACCGTCCGGCGGTTCTGTCCCGGTCCCACCAGCCTGAAATACAAGCCGAAAAATAAGAACACAATGAGGACATGAAACAAATAGGTATTTCCCATTGCCATATGCGTCATCATAGTCTCCGAAAAAGGCAAAAGCAAGATGGCGGAGGTCGTAATGACCAGACCTTTTTTTACCTTAAACGGTTTCATAAAATAATAGTAAGAACAAAGCACCAGCACATAGGACACAACATTTGTGATACAGCGAATCACGTGCCAGTCCCCACATACACGGAACAACGGTGCCATAATCCAATGTGTATACAGGAAACGGAACTCCGTGGAATAATACCAGTCCGGAGCTGCGAACCAGTGTCCGCCCTGCGCCAAAAGTTTTGAGAAAATCATCTCCGCCGCCATATCTGAATCCAGCCAATTGTCATAGCAGAACAGATTCAACAGCACCAGCATTAAAAAGCACAGTCCCAATATGATATAAGGGGCAATCTTTGCTGCCTTTGCTCTCACTTTCAGCTCCTCCTGTCTTATGCTTTATCTTTCATCATTATCTTGTCTGCGGCTCTCACGCCCGGTTCCGTCCTTCCGGCTGTTTCGGTCATTGCGATTGTTTCTGTCACCGCGTCCAAATCTGTCATTCCGATTGTTTCTCTCGCCTCGACCAAATCTGTCACTTCGACTGTTTCTGTCGCTACGGCCAGCTCTGTCGTTTCGACCGTTTCTGTCGCCACGTCCAAACCTGTCGCCTCGGCCGTTTCTGTCGCCGCGACCGTTTCTATTGCCCCATCCGGCTCTTTCGCCGCGACCGCTGCGGTCATTACGGCTACGATAGCTATCGCTCTCTATCTCCTGACCCTTGTCGCCCACCTGATATTTCAGCATGGCAGCCGCAAGCTCCAGGGCATCGCAGCCTTCTTCCTCCATCTTGCGCTCCAGAAAACTTTTCATCAATTCGATATCTTCATGCTCATGGAGTTCCCACGCCTGATTCAGATATTTGTCCGCCTTCGCCTTCAACGCCTTCGCCGCACCGGGAAGTTTTTTCTCCTCCACAGTGGTCTTGCAGATTTTTTCTATTTCACGAATCTTAAAAATCTCCCTGCCGCTGACAAAGGTAAAGGAACGTCCGGTCTTGCCGGCGCGTCCTGTCCTGCCGATACGGTGCACATAATATTCAATATCCTGCGGAATGTCATAATTGATGACAGCCTCCACATTGTCAACATCAATACCCCTCGCCGCCACGTCTGTGGCAATCAAAATATTGGTACTGCCGCCTCGGAAACGCCCCATCACCACATCTCTCTGATGCTGCGCCATATCTCCATGCAGACCTTCCGCCTGATATCCCGCCTTCTTCAATACCTCCGCGAGCTCGTCCACCTTTTTCTTCGTGTTGCAGAAAATCAGGCAGAGCTTTGGCTGATAATATTCCAGCAGGCGCACACATGCCGCATCCTTGTCCTGATTTTTCAACCGATAAAACTTCTGGCTCACCAGCGGAATGGTCAGCTCTTTCGCCGCCACGCGAACCATGCGGGCATTGTGCTGGAACCGCCCTGCAATCTCCAGAATCGGCTTGGGCATTGTCGCAGAAAAAAGCGCAGTCTGGTGCTCATTGGGTATCTGGCTCAGAATCGTCTCCATATCCTCGCGGAATCCCATGTTCAGCATCTCATCCGCCTCGTCCAGCACGACCATGTTCACATAATCCGTTTTGATGGTATGCCTGCGCATATGGTCCATGACACGCCCGGGAGTACCGACGATAATCTGCACTCCCCTCAGACCTGCAATCTGCTTTCCGATATCCTGACCTCCGTAGATGGGCAGGACTTTGATGCCATGCATATATTTCGCTATCTTGCGGATTTCCTCCGCCGCCTGAATCGCCAGCTCTCTGGTGGGGCAGAGGATGATGGTCTGGAGCTTTTTTAATTGTGGGTCACACTTTTGAACAGCGGGAATACCGAAGGTTGCAGTCTTTCCCGTGCCCGTCTGTGCCTGACCGATGATATCCTCGCCGTTTAACAGCACCGGAATTGCCTGCTGCTGTATGGGACTGAGTGTTTCAAAACCCATCTCCCGGATTGCCCTGAGAATACGGGCATCCAACAGGGGCTCAATATCTGTTACCGTTACATCCTTTACTTCTGTTTCTGTTATTTCTGATACTTTGTTCAAATCCATTAGAGAACCTTTCTTTTAAACCTTTCCTTTTAAATCTTTTCTTAATATCTTTTTTATTGTGTCAAGCAAAGCATAGACGCAAAATCGCAAAGTGATTAAACTCAGATACAAAAATGGAGAAATCACTCACCAGCGTTCATGATTCCTCCAATCACATACAACCGAAATCTACAGCACCGTGTATCCCTTGGATTCCAGGCACGCTTTCACCTCCATGATATCCTCGCAGTGGAATACCATGATGGGTTTCCCAGAATCGCGGTTAAAGGACAGGTACAGATAATCTACGCTGATATTGCTGTCCATGAGAAGTGTGAGCATCTTATTGAGATTGCCGACCTCGTCCTCCACCTCCACGCCAATCACCTCTGTGAGGCGGCAGATAAAGCCTTCCTCCTGCAGGGCTGCCGACGCGCCCTCCGCATCGGACACCACCATGCGCACAATGCCGTACTCTGCGCTATCGTTGGTGACGGACCCAAGTATATTAATCTTTTTATTTAACAGAATCTCTGTAATCTTCTGCATGGTGCCTTTTCTGTTCTCCGCATATATGGAAACCTGTTTCATTGTCTGTATTCCTCCGTATCTGTCATGTCCCAAAACTGTATGCTTTCCAAACGCATAACAAAGTTAATTGTATACGCTTTCCCCTGAAAAGTCAATGGTTACGTCCATTACACTGTGCCAATTACACTGCACCATGGAACCAAAACACCTTGCAGTATTCGTAATCCCGATTTCTTTTCATAGCGTGGGGCACACCAGCTGGAATCATGAAAGCCATCCCCGGCTCCATCGCCAGTTCCTCGTCCCCTATCAATGCCATTCCACAGCCCTCCAGCACCAAAAATCCCTCCTGGTCCTCGTGGGCATTGGGCTTATCGTATTCATCCCGCCTGTAGACAGAAATCCCGCACCGGCATCCGTTCACACAGCCATGACGCTCATCCAGTAAAGTATAGCCGGTTTTCATTCCCTCAGCCGCCATCACTTCATCCACTCTAACATATGGTATCATTTTCACATATCCCCCAAATCCATTATCATTGGCACGCGTTTCAATACTTGTTATATATCTCTCCTCGATTTCCTGCATCAATGACAAGAACTATCAATTCGCCATTATCTACCGTGTAAATGATACGATAATCTCCGACGCGCAAACGCAGCAACTCATCATGTCCTTTCAGTTTTTTAATATCCTCACCATTCGGGAGCCTCTCAATAGCTTTCACCACTCTGATTTTTTCACTTCGCGGAAGTTTATCAATAAACTTTTTCGCTTTCTTTTTGATGATAATTTTATACATCCTCAAGCCCCCATATTTTCATACATTCCTCAAGCGGAATTCCTTCCTTATCTTCATCAGGTGCATTTTTATAATTTTCTGCCATTCTTTCACAAAAAATATCATCAGCTTCCTCGTCTGCAGTTATGCCCTGTATATATGCCAAGACATAACCCATTTTATAGTCCGGCACTTGATTTAACAATTCGATGGCTCTTTCCTTGTTGCTCATGTTTAATACCTCTCTTTCATGGCTAATTAATATCATTTCACATTCCGATTGATTTTATCTAATAATATCATGTATTCATATTTACGTAAATCATTTATTTTTAGTCGCTTTCTCAGTGCTGTTAAATCTCCATTGGATATAAAACAGGAAGTACCATAAACGAAGGATTCTAAAACTCACTATTTACTTCCATAAAAATAGGTCTGCATGGGCGTGTTCTGGACACTCTGGCAAAATAAAAGACACTCAGATTTCTCCAAGTGTCTGTGCATTCGTATTCACATTATTTCCTGTAATCTTTGCTTAAAATATCAAGCTCCATAAATTTCCGATATAGTTCATCATCCGGATGGATTCCATAAAGGAAACATTCTTCCTCGGAAAATATGGGCTGTTTTACCTTCTTCTCTCTAGTTGGCATAGGTATAATTGTAGGCATAGGTTTTTTGTTCTCTATGGTTC
Source organism: uncultured Acetatifactor sp. (assembly GCA_964617975.1). Lineage (GTDB taxonomy): Bacteria > Bacillota > Clostridia > Lachnospirales > Lachnospiraceae > Acetatifactor. The sequence continues at coordinate 23,702 of CAZUAP010000018.1, forward strand.
CATACTTTTTCCCTAACC
>CAZUAP010000019.1:0-23695 GCA_964617975.1 uncultured Acetatifactor sp.
TGTTGTCTCTCTTACAGCCGTAGTGGAGCTGCATAGCCCAGTCTAACTTGTGATATTCTCTGCCCACAAAGAGCATGAATGCGGTATTGAATTTCATCTCATCTTCTTTGGTGAGCACCATGCGGTTCTGTCTCTTAAGGAAGATTTCCTCAATCTCGTCATCGCTTGCGGGCTAGTACATTACATACTCCAGAGCGTGGTCGGAAACATTGCAGCCCATGGATGCGAAGAATGCCATGCGCTGTTTCAGAGCGTCCTTCAATGCAGCGAAGGTGTTAATCTCCTCCATGCCGCACACTGCAGCCAGCTTGCTCAGATAATCGAGATAGTCGGGTTTCTCGATGTTCATTGCCTTGTCGGGTCTCCATGCGGGACGTACGATTACGTCAAAGCTCTTGTCCTCTGCAATCTTTTTATGCCATTCCAGAGAGTCAATGGGGTCATCGGTGGTGCAGATGAGGGTTACATTGCTCTGCTTGATGATATTGCGGACGGACATGGAAGGCTCTTTCAGCTTAGCGTTGCAGAGGTTCCAGACTTCGTCTGCGGTCTTGGCATTCAATACGCCGTTGTAACCGAAGTATCTCTGCAGCTCCAGATGGCTCCAGTGGAACAGAGGGTTGCCGATGGCTTTGCCGAGGCACTCAGCCCACTTGCAGAACTTCTCGTAATCGGAAGCATCGCCGGTGATGTATTTTTCATCAACACCGCAGGAGCGCATGAAACGCCACTTGTAGTGGTCGCCGCCCAGCCATACCTGGGTGATATTATCAAACTGACGGTCCTCAGCAATCTCCTTGGGATTGATGTGGCAATGATAGTCCAGAATAGGGGTTTTCTCTGCATAATCGTGGAACAGCTTTTTGGCTGTCTCAGTCTCAAGCAGGAAGTCTTTGTCCATAAAAGGTTTCATTTCAATTCCTCCGTTTGAATGTATATATAAATTTTAAATTGGTACCGCCCATACAATACTGATTATATCGAAAGATACCGTGTTTTTCAAGACGCAAATAGGGGAAATTTTTATGTGGAAAATATCAGAGGAATATGTTATAGTAGATATCAGAATGGCGAAACCGACGTTATAGTCGGTAAAGTTAAGGTGCGCCCGGAGCGCAGAATGGAGGATAAAATTAAAATGGAGATTTTAAACAAGTCAATGACAGGTAAGAAGGAGAGACCTGTCAAGGTTGTTCAGTTTGGTGAGGGTAACTTTTTACGTGCATTTGTGGATTATATGATTGATATCGCAAATGAGCAGGGCACCTTCGACGGAGATATCGTTCTGATTAAGCCCATTGAGTTCGGCAATCTTGATATGTTCCACAAGCAGGACTGCCAGTACACAGTTTCCCTGCGAGGCAACGTGGATGGTGAGGGCAAGATTATCAATCGTGTGGTTACCAGTGTTGCAGATGCAGTGGATACCTTTGGCGAGTACGATAAATACATGGGTCTTGCCGAGATTGATACGCTGCGTTTCGTGGTATCCAACACCACAGAGGCAGGTATTGTGTATGACGATACTGACAAGTTTGAAATGAATCCTCCCAAGACGTTCCCCGGCAAGCTGACCAAGTTCTTGTATCACAGATTTGAGACCTTCAAGGGTGATATGAGCAAGGGCCTTGTGATGCTGCCCGTTGAGTTGATTGATGACAACGGCATCATGCTGAAAAAGTGTGTAATGCAGTTGATTGAGCTTTGGGGTCTGTCCGCAGAGTTTAAGAAATGGGTTGAGGAGGCATGTGTATTCACCTCCACTCTGGTAGACCGTATCGTTACCGGATATCCCCGCGCAACTGAGAAAGAGGAGTGGGAGAAACTGGGTTACGAGGATCACATCATGGTTACCGGCGAGCCCTTTGCACTCTGGGTAATCGAGTCCGACAAGGATATCAGCAAGGAGTTTAATCTGCCCGGCGCAGGACTTCCTGTTGTGTTTACCGACGACCATCATCCCTACAAGCAGAGAAAGGTTCGCATCCTGAATGGTGCACATACCTCTTTCGTGCTGGCATCCTGGCTGTGCGGCAATGATATTGTGAGACAGTCCATGGAGGATGAGGATATCCGCAATTTCATGAACAAGACGATTTTTGACGAGGTTATCCCCACCCTGACACTCCCCGAGGAGGAGTTGAAACAGTTTGCAGGTGAGGTTGTAAATCGTTTCAACAATCCTTATGTAGACCATGCTCTGCTGGCAATCTCTTTAAACTCTGTTTCCAAGTGGAGAGCAAGATGTCTTCCCAGCCTGTTGGGTTATGTAGACAAGTTCGGCAAGCTGCCTGCACATATGACTTTCTCCATCGCAGCTCTGATGGCTTTCTACACCGGCACGGAAATCCGGGACGGTGTATTGATTGGTCACAGAAACGGTCAGGAGTACAATATCAAGGATGATCAGGCTGTGCTTGAGTTCTTCCGCGACAACAGCACAAAGGATACCAGAACCTTCGTGACCAGCTATCTGGGCAGAGAGGATTTCCACGGTCAGGATTTGAACAAGGTGCCTGGTCTGACCGATGCAGTTGTAGCTTATCTTGACGATATCAAAGCAAATGGTATGAGGGCAGCATTATGCAGAATTTCTTAAAGATTAACGAAAACGACAATGTTGTGGTGGCATTGAACACCATTCCTGCAGGGGAGACCATCTCGGTGGAGACGGCTGACGGCGCAAAGTCCGTCACCGCTCTGGAGGAGATTCCCGCAGGACATAAGATGGCAATCAGCGACATCCCCGCAGGCGGCGAGGTAATCAAGTACGGATATCGCATCGGCAATGCCAAGGAGGATATCAAGGCAGGTAACTGGATTCATGTGCACAACGTGAAGACGGCTCTGGGGGATTTGCTTGAATACAGCTACAATCCCACTCCCGTGGAGGAAAAGACCACGGAGGATGTGAAATTCATGGGCTTCAACCGCCCCGACGGCAAGGTGGGTGTCCGCAATGACATCTGGGTGATTCCCACTGTGGGCTGTGTGAACAATGTGGCTGAGGCAATCGTAAAGATGGCGAATAAGTGGCTGGATGCCAACAGAGCCGGTCTGGAGACCGTGGGCGAGGTGATTACCTTCCCTCATCCCTATGGCTGCTCTCAGATGGGCGATGATCAGGAACATACCAGAACGATTCTGGCAGATTTGATTCAGCATCCCAATGCCGGCGGTGTGCTGGTGCTGGGGCTGGGCTGTGAGAATAGCAATATTGATGTGCTGAAACCCTACATCGGGGATTACGATGAGAAACGTGTGAAATTCCTGGTAGCACAGGAGCATGAGGACGAGATTACGGACTCTGTGGAGATTATCAAGGAGCTGGCAGCCTATGCCGCTACTTTCAAGCGTGAGCCCATCAGCGTGAGCAAGCTGGTAATCGGTATGAAGTGCGGCGGCAGTGACGGACTCTCCGGTATCACCGCCAACCCTCTCGTAGGACGTTTCTCCGATTTGCTGATTTCCAAGGGCGGCACCACAATCCTCACGGAGGTGCCCGAGATGTTCGGCGCAGAGACCATTCTCATGAACCGTTGTGCGAATGAGGAGCTTTTCCATAAGACAGTGGATTTGATTAACGACTTCAAGAATTATTTCAAGAGTCACAATCAGACGATTTACGAGAATCCTTCCCCCGGCAACAAGAAGGGCGGTATCTCCACGCTGGAGGACAAGTCTCTGGGCTGTACCCAGAAGTCCGGCAGTGCGCTGGTGAAGGGCGTGCTGGCTTACGGCGAGAGAGTGAAGACTCCCGGCTTGAACCTTTTGAGTGCACCGGGCAACGACTTGGTGGCAGCTACCGCATTGGCGGCAGCAGGCGCACATATCGTGCTGTTCACTACCGGTCGCGGGACACCTTTTGCGTCCCCTGTGCCCACCATGAAGATTGCTACGAACTCCAGACTTGCAGGTAAGAAGTCCAACTGGATTGATTTTAATGCAGGTGTTCTGGTGGAGGACAGCAATATGGCGGATGAGACGCAGAAACTGTTTGAACTGGTGGTTGAGACAGCCAGCGGCAAGCTGGTGCGCAGCGAGGAGGCCGGTTTCCATGATATGGCTATCTTCAAGCAGGGCGTAACGCTGTAATGTGAATGAAAATGAATAGATGCTCACGGGGCAGACGGCTGCTCCGTGGGCATTTTCAATTTTCTAAAATCCAAGGTGCGCTCTTTTTGCGGAAAAGTGTTGCCTGCATAGGGAAAAATCAGTATAATAAAGACGTGAGTATGTATAGTTGCAGAATGATGAAAAACGTGATGCGGAAAGAGGTATAAACTATGGAAACAAAGGCATTAAAGGAAGAACTGCAGACAGCCTTGAAGGCGGTGCAGGGCGGAAATGCAGAGGCGGCGGGAGAGGCTGTGGCTGCATTGAAGGCGTTGCCCAGAACGGCAGCCGGCGTCTTTGACCTGACAGCCGTGGATAATAATGTGTGGAAGGCAGCAGGGTTGGCATACCCCGTGTATGTGGCTTATGAGACTGCGTGCAACAAGAAGGAGGGCTATCCCGATTTGATTGCGCAGATGCGTGCGTGGAATGGTCTGCTTCAGGAGGATTACAGCTTTTGCAATGCAGCGGCAGCAGCGGATATGTGGATACATACCATCCAGTATATGAGCCCTGAGATTTATGAGTATTACAGGGAATTGGTGGATATTTTCAAGAGCAATGTGCGGGAGACTCTGAGAAGATTTTATGGGGAGAATGCGCCCGCTTTGGATGCGGAGGCGAAGGCTCTGTTCAGGGCTGCGGTTCTGCAGGCCTGTGCAGCGGATATTCTGCTGGCTGAGAAATACGAGAATAGAGTTTAAGGGGCTGCAGTGAGCGGCGGATAGGAGACGGGAGACATATGGAAATCAAACAGATTATGAGCACTGCCAGGAGCGCAACCATCGAGATTGCAGATGGCGGCAGACATTTTACGAAAAAGCCTTATGTAGTTTACATAAACGGCACCAAATACGGTGTGACAGACAGGACGATTACCTCTCTCTTTGGTCTGATACCGGACTCTGAGCAGCTGGTGGAGGTCTTTGCCTGTGCGGATGAGAGCGGCACAAAGGGCGAGAAACTGGGCGAGGTGCGTTTCAAGACAGAGTATGAATTTGTCACACTGGATGTGAAAAAGTTCGGTGCAAAGGGTGACGGTGAGCACGATGACACACATTTTATTCAGGCGGCGATTATGGCTTGTCCTGCGGACAGCAGAGTGTATTTCCCGGCAGGCGTCTATCGGATTACCAGTCTGTTTTTAAAGAGCCATACCCGGCTGGAGCTGGCTGAGGGAGCTGAGCTCAGAGCCTTCACGGAGCGTGAGAAATTCCCTACCTTCCCGGGCATGATAGAGAGCTATGATGAGAGCGATGAATACAATCTGGGCACTTGGGAGGGCAATCCACTTCCCATGTTCTCCGGCATTATCTGCGGTATCGGTGTGGAGGATGTGGTGATTTATGGTCAGGGTACCATCAACGGCAATGCCTCCAAGGAGAACTGGTGGCACAATCCCAAGGTGATGAACATTGCGTTCCGCCCCAGACTGTTCTTTATCAGCGGATGTAAGAATGTGACCCTGCAGGGTGTGAAATTCTGTAATTCCCCCTCATGGACGCTGCATCCCTATTTCAGCGACAATCTCCGCTTTATCGGGCTCACGGTGCAGAATCCTTCCGACTCACCCAACACGGACGGATTGGATCCCGAGTCCTGCAAGAATGTGGAGATTCTGGGCGTTAAGTTTTCTTTGGGCGATGACTGTATTGCGGTCAAGAGCGGTAAGATTTATATGGGTAAAAAGCACAAGACGCCCTCTGAGAATATTCACATCCGCCAGTGCCTCATGGAGAACGGTCATGGTGCTGTGACCCTTGGAAGTGAGATGGCAGGAGGTGTGGTGAATCTGACGGTGGAGGATTGTATTTTCCGTCACACGGACAGAGGTCTGCGCATCAAGACCCGCAGAGGACGCGGTAAGGACGCAATTCTCAGCAATATTACTTTCCGCAATTTGACTTTGGATCATGTGATGACGCCGCTGGTTGTCAATGCGTTCTATTTCTGTGACCCGGACGGCAAGACCAAGTATGTGCAGTCCAGAGAGCCCTATCCTGTGGATGACAAGACTCCTGCCATCAAGAAGATGGTATTTGAAAATATGGATTGTACCAACTGTCATGTGGCAGCGGCTTATTTTGACGGTCTGCCCGAGGCGAAGATTGAGGAGATTTACATGAAGAACATCTCCATCAGCTATGCGGAGAATGCCAAGTGCGATGTGCCCGCCATGTCTGAGGGCGTGGAAAAGAGCAGCAAGAGAGGCATCTTCGCCAGAAATGTAGCCAGACTGACACTGGACAATGTAAAGATTACCGGTCAGGTGGGCGATGCCTACGAGTTTATCGATGTGGATGATTTGGAGGAGGTGTAATCAATGCAGCTGGGAATCAGATTACATGATACCAAAAAGCTCCCCTTTGAGGAGCGTATTGAGGATGTCAGCCAGCTTGGGTTCAAGTGTGGACATCTGGCGCTTGCCAAGGTGATTGACGAATTTCCCACCACGGATGAGGCGTTGACTCCGGGACTTGCCATGTACATCAAAAACGTGTTTGCAAAAAATCATGTGGACATTGCAGTGCTGGGGTGTTACCTGAATCTGGCAAACCCCAATCCCGAGAAACTGGCACAGATTACCCACCGCTATATGGCGCATATCCGTTTTGCATCGTGGCTTGGCTGCGGAGTGGTGGGTACCGAGACAGGAGCGCCCAACGAGAGCTACACCCATGTGCCGGAGTGCCATGGGGAGGAGGCGCTGGAGACTTTCATCACCAATTTGCGTCCCGTGGTGAAATATGCGGAGCAGATGGGCGTGGTGATGGCGATTGAGCCGGTTTGGAAGCACATTGTGTGTAATCCTGTGCGGGCGAGACGGGTGCTGGATGAGATAAACTCCCCCAATCTACAGATTATTTTGGACCCGGTGAATCTTTTGGATATCTGTAATTATAAAGATCAGGTGGCAATCGTGGACGAGGCGATTGAGCTCTTGGGACCGGACGTGGCGATGGTGCATCTGAAAGATTTTGTGGTGGAGGGCGACAAGCTGGTGTCTGTGGGTGCAGGTCTGGGACAGATGGATTACACCTCGGTCATCCGATTCATGAAGACAAGAAAGCCTTTTATCCACGCTACGCTGGAAAATACCACTCCGGAGAATAATCTTCAGGTGAGGGATTTTATTCAGAAATTATACGATGAGGCTTAGGCGGACAAACGGCAGCGACTACAGCAGTGTATGAGGAGGGAAATAAATGTATACAGACGGACAAATCTACATAGGGCTTGCAGACGGACAGCGCGTGAATATGCAGCTGAACATGGCAAACCGCCACGGTCTGATTGCGGGAGCCAGCGGAACAGGCAAAACCATTACCATGAAGGCAATGGCAGAGTCCTTTTCCGACGCGGGAGTGCCGGTATTTTTGTGTGATGTGAAGGGCGATGTATCCGGCCTGGCAGAGGCAGGAGTCCAGTCCGAGGGAATGGAGAAACGCATTGACAAGTTTGGCATCCGAGAGGAGTTCGTCTACAAGGAATATCCGGTGTGTTTCTGGGATATTTACCAGGAGGGCGGTCATCCTGTCCGGGCGACCATCTCAGATATGGGGCCGGATATTCTGTCAAGGATTCTGGGGCTTACCCCCGCACAGGAGGGCGTCCTGAATATTATCTTTAAGATTGCGGATGACAAGGGACTGCTGCTCATCGATTTGAAGGATTTGCGCACCACCATCAACTATGTGGCGGAGCATAAGGAGGAATATACCCTTACCTATGGAAATATGTCCACACAGTCTCTGGGCGGCATTGTGCGTGCACTGCTCCCGCTGGAGACTCAGGGCGGCAATTTGTTTTTTGGCGAGCCGGATTTGGACATCATGGACTGGATACGCACAGATGTGTATGGCAAGGGAATGATTAATATTCTGGACTGCGTGAAACTGGTGCAGAATCCCACCCTGTATGCAAGTTTCCTTCTGTGGATGATGGCGGAGCTCTTTGAAAAGCTGCCTGAGGCGGGTGATTTGGAGAAACCCAAGCTGGTATTTTTCTTTGATGAGGCACATATGCTTTTCGCCGACGCGCCCAAGGTGCTGGTGCAGAAGATAGAGCAGGTGGTAAAGCTGGTGCGCTCCAAGGGGGTTGGCATTTATTTTGTAACCCAGAGCCCGGGGGATATCCCCGACCAGGTGCTTGCACAGCTCTCCAACCGGGTGCAGCATGCTCTGAGAGCCTATACGCCCTCCGAGCAGAAGGCGGTGAAGGTGGCGGCACAGTCCTTCCGTGCCAATCCTGCGTTCAAGACGGAGGACGTGATTATGGAGCTGGGCGTGGGGGAGGCGTTGACTTCCTTTTTGGACGAGAATGGTGTGCCTACCATGGCACAGCGCACATCCATCATCTGTCCCCAGAGCCTGATGGGTGCCGCTTCGGATACCACCCGGAAGAATCTCATGGACAGGGACGGCATGAGCAAGTACGATCAGGCATATGACGGAGAATCCGCATATGAAGTCTTGACCGGACAGATGCAGCAGGCGGCTGAGGAGGAAAAGCTGGCTTCGGAGAGAGCCCAGTTGGAGAAGGATAAGGAAGCCTTCGAGGCACAAAAGGCAAAGGAGGAAGCGGCTGCCCAGAAACAGAAGGAAAAGCAGGAGGAGGACGCCCGCAAGAAGAAAGAAAAGGAAGAGGCGGCAGCCCTAAAGAAGAAGGAACAGGCAAGCGAGCGAAGGAAGAACCAGATTGAGAAACAACTGATTAATACAGGAATGCAGGTGCTCAAGAGAGGCATCCTGAATACGTTATTTAAGTAATTTCACTTTAACCAGCTCCCTAGAGAGTATGGTTTGTGAGAAGTGCCGGGGTATGGATGGAACATCCTGCCCCGTTATCGTTATCTGATATGTTTTATTTCCTAAGATGACAGAAAGGAATGGCAAAAATATGAAGGGCGTAATCGGAGCTTGCAGAAAAATCCGGTGGATTTTTGCTTTTGGAATACTCATGGGAGGGATTGCACTTGGGAGCGCGGTAATCACGGCACGTGCCCAAGAGAATGCCTTTAGCGTCAATGCGGAAATACTGCCCTCGGACAAGATTACCTACGACATCCGTGTGACAGTCGAAAATGAAGGAGAGGACTGGGAGGGAACGGTGAGAGTGCAGGTGGACGAGGGTTCACGCCAGCCCTGCGCATATGATACCGCCATCACGCTGCCCAAGGGGAGCACTAAACAGTTTGTAGTCAAGGTACCGGTGGACAATTTGACGTACTCCGGTACGGACGGAACCGTGTATGTAACGCTGCTGGATGGGAAAAACCAAAAGACGGCGGAGCAGGAGTTTAAAAAACTTTTGATGCAGGAGGCGGAAGCACTGTCGCTGGGCATTTTGAGCGATGATTATCCTGCTTTAACTTATCTGGACATGGGCGGGCAGAAGGAATATTACTACGGCTCCGAGTATCCCATAAGGCTGATGGAATTAAATCAGGGCAATCTTATGGACACGCTGGCGAGCTTGGATTTTATGGTGATTGACCAATACCATACGGATGTATTGACGGATGAGGAAGTGAGTGCTCTTGTTCAATGGATTGACGATGGAGGAGTCTTGATTATCGGAACAGGAAGCTACGCGGCAGATACGCTGGCGGCATTTGATAATCTGGGTGTGAAGTGCAGGGCAGTCCTTGCGCCGGAGGAGAATACTTATTACAGTCCGGGGTCTTATTCGGATGTGGATTTGACACAGCTTACGCTGGCGGAGTTGACGATGGCAGACAGCCAGTACAGCAACGACAGCTACAGCGGTGCTTTTGCCTGCTCCATGGGGGATGGCGCTGTGGGTATTTTGCCCTATAGTCTGACGGAGCTTGGCAGGATGGGGGAGGACTTCTTTCAAGAGACAGGGCAGGAATGGTTTGTGCAATCCATTTATGATGCGGTGTCCATCAAGGCGCAAGCGCGATTTCGCTATGCCGGCGCGGGGTCTGACTATGACTATCAGGGTATCATGCAGAAAATCATGAATATGTTGAGTTCCAGCGATAATGTCCTGAATTTTGCCCTGTTGAAATGGATTGTGTTCCTCTATGTGATTTTTGTCGGACCTGTGTTGTATCTGATTTTGAAATTGATGAAAAAAAGAGAGCTCTACTGGGTGGCTGTGCCGGCGTCTGCACTGGCGGGCATTCTACTGATTTTCTTTGCAGGAAGGGGCTTTGAGGTGGTGAGCACTAAGGTGTATTCCGTGGCGGTGGAGAATCTTTCCGACAGGGGTAACCGGATTACGTATCTGTTGTGTTATGACGCGAATCACCGGGAGTGGGATTTGAGGCTGGCAGAAGATTACGAATATGCAGGACCGCTGATAAACGATAAGTACAGCTATGAGGATGATGGGTCTTATTATCATCATATCAAAAAGGAGGGCGACAGGCTGTATTTTGGTGTAAATCCCAGCTCCAATTTTGAGGACAGTTATTTCTGTGCAGGCAGTTCCATAGATGAGCAAACTGCCGACAGTCGGATTGTGGGGGAGAATATCTCCGTGGATTGGACGGGCCCCGTTGGTGAGATTACCAATGAGACGGAATGGGATTTTAGATATTTTGCAATATGCGCAGAGGATATGCTGTATGTCTATGAAAATCTTCCGGCTGGGGAGAGCTGCAGTCTGGCGGGAAGGGAGCTTGTCTATGCTGACAGTCAGGGCTCTGATCTTGCAAGGACTTATACTTATAATGCGGTTCGGGACGCCTATGAGGACAAGGAGATGGAGAAGGCCGGGGAACTGGCGGCGCTGGGAATGGGGATTTGTACTGTCTATTCCAGAATGTCTTCCGGCGAGGTCGCTGTCGTTGGTATGGTAGAAGACTGGGAAAAGGCAGTGGATGACAACTGCAGTGAGGTGTCTTATGGATGCCTCTACGCCGTGCAGTAGGGGAGGTGCAATATGCTGTATCTTAAGGATTTGACAAAAAATTATGGCTCCTTCACAGCAGTCAATCATCTGACACTCCATATCCCGGAGGGAGACTTGTTCGGCTTTGTGGGACCCAATGGGGCGGGCAAGACCACCACAATCCGCATCGTCTGCGGTCTGCTGAAGGCGAGCGGCGGTTCGGTGCAGATTGGGGGCGTTGCCGCAGGTGTGGGCAGCAGGGAGATGAAACGTCTCATCGGCTATGTGCCGGATTTTTTTGGTGTTTATGATAATCTGAAGGTGCGGGAGTATATGGATATGTACGGCTCCATGTATGGGATGTATTCCCGGGATATCGCCCGGCTGACGGATGATTTGCTGGAGCTGGTCAACCTTTCGGACAAGAAGGAAGTCTATGTGGACACGCTCTCCCGTGGAATGAAGCAGAGACTCTGCGTGGCGCGTGCCCTGCTGCACAATCCAAAGCTGTTGATTCTGGATGAGCCCAGCTCCGGTCTGGACCCCAGAGCGCGGGTGGAGATGAAAGAACTTTTGAAAAATCTGCATTCCATGGGCAAGACCATTGTCATCAGCTCTCACATCCTCTCGGAGCTCTCTGAGATGTGCAACAGCATCGGAATTATGAACCGGGGACATCTGGTGGCTGCCGGGCGCATAGAGGATATTATGCGGCAGCTTTCCGGGGGAAAACGGATTCACATACAGATTGCTTCCGAGATGGAGCCTGCTGTGCGCATGATGAAGGAGCAGGCGGGCGTCTCCGTTGAGTCCGTCCGGGAGAATGAGTTGATTATCTCCTGCGGCGGAACGGATGAGGAGATTTGTGCGCTGATAGGGCGGCTGATTCAAAATCAGGTGATTCTCACAGGCTTCCACAGGGAGGAAGGCAGCTTGGAATCACTGTTTATGCAGCTTACAGGAGGGGATGTCAGATGAAAATGCGAATGAATCCGATTGTAAAGAAAGATTTAAAGATTTCAGTCCGCAGTATGCGGCTGAGCTGGGGACTTTTCGCTTATGAGGCGGTTCTCGCACTGGCATTTATGCTGGCGCTTGCGGTGATTCAGGCGGAGAGCAGTTCCTATTATGGTTATGGTAATATCTACAGCTATCTGGTCTATCTTTTCCCGGTGCTGGCAGTGGCGCAGGTGTGTATTGTGGCATTGATTGTGCCTATTATCACGGCATCCTCTATCTCCGGGGAGAAGGAGAGGCAGACCTTTGACATTATGCTGACCACCTGTATGTCCCCATTTTCCATCGTGTTTGGAAAAGTGATTTCTGCGGTGCTGCAGATTTTGTTTTTTGTGGCAGCGGGCACGCCCATCATGTCGTTGGCATTCGTGGTGGGAGGAATGAGCTGGATGAATCTTTTTTATTTCCTGCTGACTATCATTCTGCTGTCTGTATTTTCGGGCAGCATCGGTATTTTTTGCTCCTCCGTATGCCGGAAATCCATATCGGCGGTCATCCTTTCTTTTGTATTTTATTCAATTTTTTACGGCTCGACATTTATTCCGCTGATATTGAGACTTATCCTTGGAAAGTCGAATGCAGGGGAGTCCATGGTGTTTCTGCTGTTTAATCCCATTGTGTTTTTCGTGGATTTTTTCGTGGAGATTATGACGGGCGGCTCGCTGTTTGGCGGTTCCAGCTTTACTAAAAACAATGTGGGGATTTTGACCTATTGGCTTACCCGGGGAAAGGTTTGGATGTTTGCCTCGGCGGGATGTATCCTTTTGATGTCCTTTGTCTTTATGGCTGCGGCTGCATGGAGAGTCAATCCTCTGCACGGCTCCTCCGGACGAAAGCCCGGCAGGACAAAAGAAGGCTGAAAGAAGGTGAGCTTACTTCCATGGAGTCAGAGGAATTTCTTCGAACCATCAAGACCTGCAGGCGCAGATTGAATATAGCAGCCTGTCTGAAGAAACTGCTGTCTGCGCTTGATATCGGTGTATTGGCAGGTATCGTTTTTCAGGCGGTTTCCTTTGCGCTGCCGCTTTATTATGCCAATCTTTACGCGGGACTGGCGATTGGGCTGGCGATTCTCACGGCACTTGCGCTGGCTGCGGTAAAGCGCAGCACCATGAGAGAAACTGCGCTGGTGATGGATGGTTTTGGATTCGAGGAGAGGATTATCACAGCCTATGAGCACTTGGGGCAGGAGGGCACGGTGATGGAGCTCCAGCGGCAGGATGCCATGAGGAGCTTACAAAACAACCGCGCAAAGATACGGATAGCAGTTTGTCCATCCCGGAAGAAAATTCTTTTTACCGCTGGGTTGCTGGTGGTTATGCTGGTGCTTGCCGCTGCGCCATCGGCGGTGAAGAACCGAGCGAGAGAGCTGCATCAAATTCGACAGGAAGCTACTAAGAAGGAGCAGGAGATTGCGGAGCTTGTGAAGGAGCTGCAGGACTTGGAGCAGCAACAGGAGCAGGAGGAGCTGACTGAGGAGCAGATGGCTGCCCTGCAGGAATTGATGGAGAGTCTGCAGGCCTCTATGGCGGAATATCAGCAGGCGGATTCCCGGGAGACCTTGGAGGCAGCAGGGCAAAAGCTGAATTACAAGTATGAGAATATGAGTGACCGGTTGTCTGAACTTGCTGAGAGCCTGCAAGATGGTGCGGCGGTTTCGGGGGTAACAGCGGAGTCCCTGCAGGCTATGGCGGAGAAATTACGCGAGATGAGCGGGACAAGCGGCAGCGAGACCGGTCTTGCCTCCAATAATCTGGGGCAGAGCGGCAATGCCTCCGGCAATTATAAGAGCGGTGGGCAGGGGAATACTTCATCTGGAAATGGCGAGAATGGCGGTCAGGGAAACGGTGAGAACGGCAGCCAAGGAGACGGTCAGGGCGATGGAGACGGCAGTGGCAATGGCGATGGAAACGGCAGCGGCTCCGGCGAGGGTTCCGGGAACGGCTCCAGTCAGGGCTCCGGCAGCGGCTCCGGCAGTGGCAGGGGTACCGGCAGCAGCAATGCGTCCCATGATTATGTCAGCGTTCCCAATGCCATCGCTGACAGCGGTAATCTCACGGGCGATGCCACCAATCACGATACTTCCCAGTATTTTCAGGCACCCAATGGTCTGACGTGGGAGGGGACACATATCTCCCATGAGGAGGTCATCGGAAGCTACGAGGAGAATGCCTACGAGGGCATTGCCGCAGGGCGGTATCCCAGTGGTATGGAGAATGTCATCAAAAATTATTTTTCGAGTTTTAATTGAAAAAATCATTATGAACCGGATATTTATATTTTCGCAATTACCTATTAAATAGATGGAGGGCGACGTAAGGATGAGCGAATTGGACAGGAGCAGATTACAGGACCCCGCTTACATGGCGCAACAGCTTGCAGCCTGTGAGCAGGAGATTCAAAAAGGGATTATCGGACAGCGTGATATTATCCGTCAGGTTATGCTGGCGATGCTCACGGGAGGCAATGTACTTCTGGAAGGTATGCCGGGACTGGGAAAGACCAGACTGGTCAATACCATCAGCAAGGTATTTGACCTGTCTTTTAAGAGGATTCAGTTTACGCCGGATTTGATGCCCAGCGATGTGACCGGCACGAACATCATCGTCAAGACGGAGCAGGGAAGTGCTTTTTCCTTTGAGAGGGGCCCGATTTTTGCCAATCTGATTCTGGCAGACGAGATTAACCGCGCCACACCCAAGACGCAGTCGGCGCTTTTGGAGGCAATGCAGGAGCATACGGTGACGGTGGGCAATGACAGCCACAGGCTGGAGGAGCCCTTCTTTGTGCTGGCGACGCAGAACCCCATTGAGAATGAGGGCACTTATCCGCTGCCAGAGGCTCAGCTGGACCGTTTTATGTTTAAGATACTGGTACAGTTTCCCTCGAAGGAGGAATTGAAGGGAATTGTTGCATTGACTGAGGGAGTCCAGAACCCGGATATCGAGAAACAGATGGACGGTGAGGGGCTGCTGGCGGCAAGAGCACTGGTGAACCAGATTCCCATAGCCGAGGCAGTGATGGATTATCTGCTGGACATTGTGATGTCGACCCATGCAGTCAATCCGCATATCAGAGAGGGTGCAAGCCCCAGAGCGGCACAGGCTTTGATACGAGCTGCCAGAGCCAAGGCTTTTTTGGAGGGGCGTTTTAATGTTTCCTTCCGGGATGTGGAGGAGATGGCATACCCGGTGCTGCGGCATCGCATTCTGCCCAGTTTCGATGCCATCAGCGAGGGAGTCACGGAGGATGAGATTATTCGCAGCCTCCTGGCAGCGCACAAACCTCAGGTGTGACATCAGATTGACGAGAGGACAGGGTAGAAATTATGATGCCGGATGCAGGTTTTTATGATAGATTGTCCCGGTTTCGTCTTGCCATGGGGCATACATCTTCCATGAACAGAACCGGAAACCGTAAATCCACACACAAAGGGGTTTCCACGGAATTTTCAGATTTCAGAGAGTATATGCCCGGGGACGATATACGCCGCATTGACTGGAATGCTTATGGCAGGCTGGACAGGCTCTACATCAAGCAATATATGGAGGAGAAGGAGGCGGCAGTCTCCATCTTGATTGACACCAGCGCCTCCATGGATTACGGAGAGCGAAAAAAGAGTGAGCTGGCATGTATGCTGGCGGCGGCAATGGCGTATCTGGGCTTGAACAATATGGACAGGGTGTTGGTCTATGATATGCAGCGGATGCAGTCGCCTTTTGCGGCAAACGGCGGGAAGAAAGCCTTTCCGCGGCTGAGCTCATGGTTGGAAAAATGTTCCTTTGAGGGCAAGGTGGATATCGGTGAGGCACTTCGGCTGCTTCCGGCGAAGGGACCCGGGGTGACGATTGTCATCAGTGATTTCTTGCAGGAGACCTTTTTGGAGGATGAGGAGACCTTGCGCAAACTTCTGCGGTTTTTGAATTTCCGCAGGCAGAAGGCTGTGCTTTTGCAGGTGCTTGCGGGGGAGGAGCTGGATGTGAAACTCACGGGAACGCGGAATCTGATTGATATGGAGGAGGGAAGCAGCCTGCGCCTGACTCTGGATGCGGAGAGCATCCGCGTATATGAAAAGGCATTGCGGGATTTTACATCCCGGCTGAAATTAGAATGTGCGAAGGCGGGAGCGTTTTATGCAATATGCAGCACGGAGACAGATTTCCAACAACTGATTTTTCAGGAGTTAAGGATGCTATATGATATTTGAGAGCCTATGGCCGCTGGTCTTTCTGACTGCGGTGCCGATTATCATAATTTTATATTTGTTGAAACCCAAGGGAGTGGATTACCGCATATCTTCCAATCTGCTGTGGCAAAAGATTTTGAAAAACGAGCGGGCAAAGACCTTTTTTGAGAAGTTCGTACACAATATTCTCATGTATCTGCAGATTATCATCGCGGTGCTTTTGGTGATTGCGCTGATGTCGCCGTTTGTCCGGATGGACAGTCAAAGCGGAGGCAGGAAGATTCTGCTTTTGGACACCAGCGGCAGTATGCAGCACGTGGGAACTTCCGGAAAAAGCCGTCTGGAGGAGGCGGTGGAGCAGGCCTGCGACTATGTGCGTGCATCGGAGAATACGCAATTTTCTGTCGTGACAGTGGATGCCATGGGTGCCAATCTGTTGGCGGTGGATATTGGAGATGCAGACAGTCTGGTGCGCACATTGCAGGGCATAGAATGCAATGACTGCAGCGGAAGTCTGACTGCAGCGCAGGGTATTCTGGACACTCTGTCCGGGAGTGAAGCGGACGATGCCGCGGATTTGCTGGTCTATACGGATGGCGCAGGGGCGGAGGAGTTTGACGGGCTGCACAGCGATGCCGGCAAAGAGCTTTATGTGGTTGGGGAGTCCGTTTCCAATGTGGCAAATGAATATACGGTGTTCACCGAGAGGGAGGACGGTCTCTATGATGTGATGGTCAGCATGACCAATTACAGCGACAGCGAGGCTTCCTTTGACGTGGGCTTATACGACGACGGGGAGACGCTGATTGGACTGGAACGGATGCAGCTTGCGCCCTCGGAGAGCCGGATTTGTATGTTTGAACAGGTGGACTGGCAGGGGCAGACCCTTGTTTCGCAGCTGGATGGAATTTCCTTTGCGGATGGCGGGAAGGACAGCCTGACGCAGGACAATGTATCTGAGACCATCAAAAAGGAAGAAAATCTGATTAGCGGTCTGCTTGTCGGGGAGGGCAACACCTTTGTGGAGAAGGCTTATCAGGCTGTGACATCGGAAACCATTGCCAAGTCAGAGACGGATGCCGCGGCGGAGAATGGCAGCTATAATGTGGTGATTTATGATGTGAATCAGATACCGCAGTCCACACAATGCAGCCGGCTGCTTTTTGGCGATGGCGCAGGGACGGCAGAAGAAACGCTGGAAAATGTCGTGTTGGACATGACGGACTGTGATTTGACCTCGGGTCTGTCCGGATTCACCATAGGGGTGAATACCGCCTACTGTTTTAACGTGCCGGAAGGGGCGGAGAGTTTCCTGGAATATGAAGGCAAGTGCGTGGGTTATTATGGGGAATGTGACGGCGTGCGGGAGATTGTGGTGGGATTCGATATCCGCGAGTCGGATTTCCCGCTTCGGGCGGAGTTCCCGGTATTTCTCGCCAATGCCATGATTTATCTTTCGGACACTTCCTGGCTTGCCTCCAATGTGTACTATGCGGGGGAGGAGATTGCACTGCAGCCTTGGGCTGAACCTGATTTGAGTGAGTTTGAAAGCTGTCCCGGCAAAGCGGGACTGTATCAGGTGGGAAATGAGGATTATCAGGAGACTTATGTGGTGCGTTTTAGGACATCCACGGAATCAGATGGAAGAAAGACCGCAGATTCCATTGCAGCGAGCTCCGGCGAGTTGAAACTGCAGAAGGCAAAAAAGACAATCCGCAATCTCTTTTTGGCACTGGCACTGTTGTTTCTGGTGCTTGAGTGGATAATTTATGTCCGTCAGATGCGTTACCGGGGGAAATTTTATCTGGCTGTGCGTGGGGCGGTGCTGCTGTGTGTGTTTCTTGCGATGCTGGGCATCCGGGTTCCATGGGGAAACAACCAGACTGCCACCGTCTTTGTGGTGGACTTGTCCAACAGTAACGAGGAACATCTGGAGGAGGCGGAGAGCTATCTGAGGGAGACGTTGAGCAAGATGCCGGCGCACAATGTCTATGGTATTGTGACTTTTGGACAGAATACGCTGGTGGAGCAGTTTTTGACTTCCGAGACTTCTTATGGGGGGCTGATGACCCTCCCGGAAAAGACGGCGACGAACTTTGAGGAGGCAATTTCCCGGGCACTCACACTTCTTCCGGGAGATGCCGGCGGAAGACTGGTGGTGCTCACGGACGGCAAGGAGACCAGAGGAAATGTCAGCAACATGGCGCAGGCACTGACTGCCAGCCGGGCGGAATTTTTGAGCCTGATTTATGAGGATGAGGAGACGCCGGATGCCTATATTGACGATGTGACGCTGCCATCTTACCTGCATCCGGGGGACAAATATTCTGTCACGGTGCTGGTGGAGAGCAATTATGACACGGATGCGGTGATATCCCTCTATAACGGAAGTCTGCGGACCGAGGAAAGTCAGGTGCATCTGAACAAAGGCAGCAATCGCTTCGTATTCACTAAACAGGTTGGTGAGGAGACGGAGGGCGGTTCCATGGAAGGTTCCATGGAAAATTCCATGGAAAGCCTGCGTGTGCAGGTGGAGGCTGAGGGCGATACCTGCCCGGAAAATGATTCCTTCAGCGCATATTCCGTGGTGGAGTCGACGCCGAGGATTCTGGTCATATCCGGCAGTAATGTCAATGTCTCGGGATTCGCCTCCGTGTTGAAGGCGGCGGGCTGCGATTACAGTGTGGTATCTGCGCTGAATGCACCGGACAGTATTGATGCCATGTTGGATTATAAGTCGATTATTTTGGTGGACACCTATATTGATGAATTGCCGTCTGGTTTTTTGGACAATCTTGAGACTTATGTGAAGGATTATGGATGCGGTTTTATCTGCTGCGGCGGGGAGGACAGCTTTGCGCTGGGCGGATACCGCGATACTGTGCTGGAGACAGTGCTGCCTGTGAATATGCAGCTGCAGAATGTGAACGAGATGCCCACCATGGCGATGATTATGGTCATCGACCACTCCGGCAGCATGATTAGCGAGATGGATAATTCGGGTGCCAGCAATCTGGACGTTGCCATTCGTGCCGCCTCGGTGGCTGTGGATAATTTGAGGGACACGGATTATGTGGGCGTGCTGACCTTTGACGACCAATATAACTGGCAGGTTGAGCTGACTCAGGCTGACGATAAACAGGGTATCAAGGATGAAATCAAGCGCATCAGTTATGGGGGAGGCACCACCATCAAACCGGCTCTGCAGGAGGCATTCCGGGTTGCCTCGCAGTCGGACGCCTCAGTCAAACACGTAGTGCTCCTCACAGACGGTATGGGGGAGACCACAGATTATACCGACGTGATAAAATTATATAAAGACAGCGGGATTACACTTTCGACAGTGGCCGTGGGAAGCGATTCGGACACAAGTCTGCTGGAGAGGCTTGCCGAATCCTGCGGCGGACGGTATTATTATTCGGATTTGGCTGGGGATATCCCCAAGATTTTTGCACAGGAGGTATTTCTGGGAGGGGACAGCTATATTCAAAATGGAGAATTTGCACTGTCCGTGGCAAGGGGCAATGAATTGACCTCCAATCTGTTTGCGGATGGCTGGCCTGTGCTTTATGGTTATGTCTCCGCCAGCCCTAAGACGGCTTCCACCCGAGTGATTGCTGCTTCGGACAAAAATGACCCCATTCTCACCGTATGGCAGTATGGATTGGGCAGAACGGCAGCCTGGAACAGTGATGTGACCGGGGAGTGGAGCGGTGCGTTTGCGGGTAAGGATGACTATGTACAGATGTGGAAACGCATCGTGGATTATTCCACCGGAAATGCCGACCTCGGCGAGGACAGTGTCAATGTGGTCACGGCAGGGGAGACGACCAATATTGTCTATAAGGCGGATAATTATGACGGTGGGACGGAGATTTGGGCGACAGTGATTGACCCGGACGGGGATGCCGAGGAGGTGAAACTTCATGCCACGGCACCCGGACAGTACGAAACAGAGCTTTCCACTTCCGGGACAGGGCTGTATCATTTTAATATACGTCGCACGCAGGACGGAGAGATTCAAAGCTACATGACTACGGCTGCCGCAGTGCAGTTTTCGGACGAATATAAATTTGATGTGACCACAGCGTCCTATTTGAATTTTGTGCAGCAGTACGGGCGTGTCATCACGGAGGAGGATAATATCTGGACGAGTCTCAATGCAGGCACAAGAGAAAAGCGCAGTCTGACCAACTGGCTGTTGGCTTTGGCTGTCCTGTTATTTTTGGCGGATGTGGCCATGAGGCGTTTCCAGTATGTGCCCCGATGGAGATACCAAAGCACATATAACATTTGGAAGAGCAGCCGGAAGGAGAATGAGAAGGGGGCAGATGAGGAGCTGCAGAATGCGGTGACGCAGTCTGAAACAACGGACGTGAAGTCCGAGAGAAAATTGAAGAACGAAACAAAGAGGGAGAAAAGGCCGAAACAGACGGAACAGACTTTGGATACCTCCCAGCTCTTAAAGAAAAAGGACAACCGGAACATTTAAATCTCCGGTTGTCCTTAATGTTATTCAGGCATCCATCCATCCAAGACGCGCTCCATGGTATACTCTGCGGCTTGCGATTCCGTGAGCTGATGCGAGAATTGCGCCCGCCCGTTCGGTGCCGCTCCCGGACCTGTGGAGGCAAACTCAGCATAGTAAAAGTGGTCGTGGGGCTTGTTCCAGTCCAGCCATCCCTGAGGATGGATGTGTGCTCCGAGGTCGCAGTTTAGAAATACTGTCTTGGCATATTCGCGCCAGGGTCTGCCCAGATAGACCGTGTGGGGCGGACAGTCGCTGGTGAGCCTGCACCGGTGAAAGACGTAGCCGTATGGCACATCCTCATAGGTGGAGGCGGCAGTGACATAGCCGTAGATGGTCTTGTCCTCAGGACTTTCCGGAGGCTTGCGGTCCCCGGGCTGCTTGGAGTAGACTTCACAATTTTCAAACCATGCGGTGGCACTGCCGAAGATAAAGTCCACATCGCCCTGGATAAAACAATCTCTATACATATGACGTCCACGTACACGGGGCTTAAATTCATCGGGGCCTCTGAAACCGCCGGGTTGAGCCTCCTTCAGCGGGAGAGGGGCGGTAAAGAGGGTATCCTGACTGCCCAGAAAACGGCAGTTCTCAAAATAACAGCGGTCGGCAGCCACGTAGAGAGCTATCGCCTGCCCCACGGTATGCCCATATCCTGCATCGTTTTGGAAGGTGATATTTCTGGCAGTGAAATCGGGGGCATCAATGCGCACGGAGGCAGTGCGGAAGGTGCCTCGTTTTTCGCCGTTTTCCATGGGTTCGAAGGCGCCCTGACCGTAGACCAGAATGACTCCGGGACCTTCGCCGATGAGAGTCACGCCCGGGCGCGAAACGACCAGCTTTTCACGGTAAACACCGGTGCTGATATGGATGGTTACAGGGGGAATATCGAGAGGGGCAGCAGGATAAGTCTTATCCGGGTGCACACTCTGAATCTGTTCAGAAGGGGGAGAGAGCGCATCTGCAGCCTCCAGTGCCTCAGCTACTGTGGCGAAGTGCGGGGCATCGCCGGGGTGGCTTGAATCATCCAAGTCACCCACATAAAGATGCAAAGTTTCTTCAAGGTGCATAGTTTGTCTCATATAAATCTCCATTCCGCAGAAATCTAAAGCAATTTTTCGATGGTCAAATCCGGATAGTCCGCCAGATTGATATATTCGTCGCCGCACTGCACCATGGGGCGGGAAAGCTTGTCCTTGTTGACAAAAATGATTTCCGCCTGACGTCCGTCACTCAGGAGACAACGATTTTGAATATAGGTATTGACCACGTGCTCCAGAAACGTCAGCACATATTCCACATCGTACTTCTCAAAGCCCTCCTGCTCAAAAATTTCGATGACGCGGAAGGGACACAGGGGACCGCGGTATACTCTGGCGGCGGTCATGGCATCATAGACATCAGCGATGGCAACAATGCGGGCATAGCGGTCAATCTGCCGACCGGACAGACGCATGGGATAACCGCTTCCGTCGCTGCGCTCGTGGTGCATCAGAGCGGCGTTGCGGATATGGTCGTCCACATTCTGGGATTGGAGAAGCTGATACCCGATGATGGGGTGCTTTTGTATCTGGGCATATTCATGTGCATCCAGCTTGCCCGGCTTGGTGATGATGGCATGGGGAATCATCAGTTTCCCTATGTCGTGGAAAAGTCCACAGGCGGTGGCCATTTCCACCTGCCCGGAGGGCAGTTTCAGCCATTTGGCGAGCACGTTACAGATAAGACCCACATTCAGGCAATGCGTGAACGTGGAATCATCATATTCGCGCATATTTTGAAGCATATCAAGAATACTAATCTGCCCTTGGGTGCCGGCTACCATGTCGAGAGCATTCTGCAGCAGAGTGCCCGCATCAAGTTCAATATTGCGCTCTACGACGTTGTTGAGCGTATTCTTGAAATTATCTACGTTCAGTTCATAGTCTGCTTTAAATTTCTTGAAAACAGGAGAGCTTTGAACTCTCTCTGCATAGGAGGGAGAAGGAGTCTGGTCATCCGTCTCCTTTGCCTGTTCCGGTTCGGGTATGGTATCTTCCACAAAGATGGTGAGGATTCCATACAAATCCAGCTTGGTAATTAAATTGTCCGTAAGCACTGTGCCGCTTGCCATGACCAGATGGCGGTCGTAGCTGAATACATTTTCCGCTACAACCATGCCCGGCAGCAGTTGTAAAGTAGAAAGTCTTTTCATAATAACAGACCTCGTATTTAAAAGCCTTTTTGTGCGGGCACAACGCTTTGTGCCTTATGTCATCATTATACGGTTTGGGAGATTGGTATGTCAATTTTTATTTTGACATTCATGTAAATTCATGTAAATTGATGTAAATAAGTTTACACAAACTTTATAATTTATTAACAGCTTTGTGAGAATGGGGAGTTGAATATGATGGTTAAATCTGTTAAAATAGTCTCTAGCCGTGCTGTATCGCTGAGGACTACATTACAGACAGGGCAAATTAGCGCCGAAGGAACATACAGCGCAGATTGGTAAGGAAACGGTATGAAACTGGTAGAAAAAATATTTGGCACGCACAGCAGCAGAGAGTTGAAGCGCATTGAACCGCTGGTGGATAAAATTGAGTCACTTCGCCCGACCATGCAGGCACTGTCGGACGATGAATTGAGAAACAAGACTGACGAGTACAAAAAGAGGCTGGCGGAAGGTGAAACTTTGGATGACCTTCTTCCGGAGGCTTATGCCACAGTGAGGGAGGCAGCCAAACGTGCTCTGGGCATGGAACATTATCGGGTACAGCTCATCGGTGGAATTATTTTGCATCAGGGTCGTATTGCCGAGATGCGTACCGGTGAAGGTAAAACATTGGTTTCCACACTCCCGGCATATCTGAATGCCCTGGAGGGCAAGGGCGTCCATGTGGTGACCGTCAACGACTATCTGGCAAAGCGTGACGCGGAGTGGATGGGTCAGGTGCATCAATTCCTGGGACTGGAGGTCGGCGTGGTCTTGAACGGCATGACCA
>CAZUAP010000020.1:0-23254 GCA_964617975.1 uncultured Acetatifactor sp.
AGCGGCAAATCCGGGCAGTCAATCACGCCCTTGAGCAGAAGTAAAAACTCCGGAATAACCTCCTTGATATTGTCCGCAATAAACACCTGATTGTTATATAATTTGATTGTACCCTCGATGGATTCATATTCCGTATTAATCTTAGGAAAATACAGAATACCCTTCAAATTAAACGGATAATCCATATTCAGATGAATCCAGAACAGAGGCTCCTTGTAATCCTGGAACACCTTGCGGTAGAACTCCAGATACTCCTCCTTCGTGCAGTCCTTGGGCTGCTTTGTCCAAAGAGGTGCGGTCTCGTTTATGAGCTCGGGACGTTTCTGAATTTTAAACTTCTTCTCCTCAGGCTCCTTTGCCTCCTGTGCAGCATCTGTCTCCGCCTGCTCCCCGTCGGTTTTCTTTTCCTCCGGTACAATCTCCTCGACCACCACATCGTCAGCCTGCAGCTCGGACTCCTTCACTATCTGGGTCTCCTTGGTGTCTGCCTTGGACAGATAAATCTCCGTAGGCATGAAAGAACAGTATTTCTTTACAACCTCTCTCGCCCTGTACTCATTGCAGAACTCCAAACAGTCCTCATTCAGAAAAAGGGTGATGGTGGTACCCACCTCGGCTCTGTCTCCGTCCTCCATGGAAAATTCCGTACCGCCATCGCACTCCCAGTGTACGGGTTTCGCACCTTCCTTGTAGGAGAGTGTATCGATATGCACCTCATCCGCCACCATGAATGCCGAATAAAATCCCAGACCGAAATGTCCGATAATCTGGTCCGCATTGCTCTTATCCTTGTACTTCTCGATAAAATCCGTGGCACCTGAGAAAGCAATCTGGTTAATGTACTCATCCACCTCATCCGCCGTCATGCCCAGACCGTTATCCTTGAATGTCAGTGTCTTTTTCTCGGGGTCTGCAATCACATCAACTCTTGCCTTATACCCCTCCGGCAGAGAATACTCACCCATCATGTCCAGTTTTTTAAGTTTGGTCACGGCATCGCAGCCGTTGGAAATCAATTCTCTGTAAAAAATGTCATGATCCGAATACAGCCATTTTTTGATTATAGGGAAAATGTTTTCACTGTTAATTGATAAACTTCCGTTTTTTGCAGCCATACAAATCACATCCTTTTCTTAGTTTTTTGCAGTTACATTTCATTTACCATTCAGTTTAAATCAGCAAGATATAAAAGTCAATAAAAAGTTAGCACTCAATCGTGCTGAGTGCTAACAATTTTCCCAAAAACTTGATATTTACAGGGTTTCCGGATTTCTAAAATTTTTCTAAAAAGTATTTTTCGTAAACTGCAAAGAAGTTATCTGTCGTCACATTCTCATCGTGAATCAGCTCAATCTCCTCCCAAAGCTGCTGATTCAGATTCTTTGCAAGCGTGCTCACAAAGGCATCATATTCCTGACCGAATGCCTCTCTCCTGCGCTGCTCCAGAATTTTCAGCTTGTTGGCGTCCGTTTCCTCCCGGTCAAAGGTACTCAGGCACTTGATAATATGATATCCACTCTCGCTCTCGACCACCGGACTGATTTCGTTCGTCTCCAAGAGAAACGCCGCCGTCTCTACCTCCTGCTCCATCTCCCCCTTGCCAAAGGAACAGGTGATATCCGTGTCCTCACTGTATCGGGCTGCAAGCTCAGCAAAATCGTACTCCCCGGATACCGCAAGCTCCCGTATTTCACAGGCTTTCTCGTAGGTAGCCTGCTTGCTGCTGTCCGAGTAGACTACCTTTTTGCCGGCTCCGTCCATCGTATAGGTCCGCAGCAAAATATGCTGCACCGTAATCGTGCGCGCCTCATCGTCACTGATTTCCGGATTGATATCCTCAATAATGCTGTCATACACCTTCTCTGCCAAAGCATACTGTGTATACATTTTTTCCACCGTATCTTCCGTGAGTCCGAACGCCGCAAGCTCCGTTTCATTGAGGGAGGCAAAATATTCCGCCGCGGCCTGTTTCACAAGATTTTCTTCCTCCTCGTCCAGCTCCACGCCCTTCTCTTTTGCCAGCAGATACATGGTTTTTACCTGGGCAATTCTGGCAAGCACCGTCTCCTTCACATTTTCCTCCAGTGTGACGCCGTCCAGCTCTGTGTTCCAGATTTGTTCCCCATACACGCCCTCGTACTGGTTCTGAATGGTAGTCAGGTACACCATAATCTCATCTGTCCTGCAGGACTCATCCTCTATGCGGAAAACCTCATCCTTTCCGAAACCTGTCGTAAATATCACCCGGGTGCGTTCCCTTCCTACGAGGACCAAAAGCAGGACTACACACAGAGCAATCAATATTCCAAAAATGATTTTCTTCCTTTTCATAATCTCCTCACAACGCCCTGCTCTCGTGGCAGGTGAAATAAATAACCTGATATTGTTCCGCTATATTTCGCAGAAATGCACCGGCTTTTTTCAGCCGCTCGCCGTCCAGATTTACAAAGGAATCGTCAAATATCAAAAAAGGCTTTTCTTTCTGGTACATGGCATCTGCCAGTGCCATGCGCAGCACAATATAAATCAAATCCTGATTTCCCGCGCTGAGAGCTTTGGCCTCACGCTGCTCTCCCTGCTCCCTTCGCGTCAAATGGATATTGGCATCCATCCGAAACTCCTCCCCCGGCTCTCCTGCCAGCAGCGCATAATTGCGTCGAAAGGACTCCATCACAGGTCCGATATATTTCGCAGCAAGGCTCTCCTTCGCCTTCTCCAGATATTCACCGGTCAGGCCAAGATTGCGAAAATAAGCATAATCCCTGTCATACGCCTCCTCCAGTTCCACAAGACGTTCCTTCTGCACCTGCAGCTCCTCCAGCTCCTGCTGCCTGTCATCCAGTTGTCCCCTGTAGGCATGGATATGTTCCCCTGTCTCCGCAATCTGACCGTCCAGCTCCTCCAGACGTTTCTTTAGTACATCTTCCGTGTCCGCCCCCGCCGCGGTTATCTCCTCAAATTTGCGGATATCATATTCCCTCTCAAAATCCTCCCGCTCTTTCTGTAAGCCGGTTAAATTGTGCAAATCATTCTCGTAATCCTTAAGCTGCTCAACAAGACACTGCAGCGCCGCATCCATGTTCTTTGTCTCACGCTGCCCATATTCCGCCAAAAATTTCAGAATTTCAGTGCCGTTCTTTTGTTCCGCCGCCTCCGCCTGCAGGTACTTTTGCTCCCTGCTGTTCAGCAGCAGATATGCAGTCCTGTCCTGCTCCAGCGCCGCGAGAAGCTCCCCATATGGATTCTCCTGCCCGAAATCTTCCTCCCCACAATAAGGGCTCAGGATTTCTCTCAGCTGAGACATCTTACTTTGAATCTGTGTCTCATAACCTCTGTCCTGATAATCCTGCTCTCTTGCCTGCAGTCTGCCATAATATCTCCAATCGTTTCTAATACCGTACAGCGTATCCCTAAGCTGCTGCAAGTCCCCTGTATGCCCGTTTAAATCCTCTCCAAACAATCCGAGCAGCTCCGCCAAATAACCTTCCGCCTGCTCTATCTCCTGCTCATCCCGGGCAATCTCCTGCTCCAGCAGCGCCGCACCACTGTCCTGTGCAGTCTTTTTCTGCCCACGTCCCGTACACAATTTTCCCAGGACACACCTCCCAATGGAGACGCATATCAGGAGAATCCCCACACCAAACAGCAAGACAGCCATCCAAAGTCCCGCTGTTTCCAACTGTCGCACAAAGATTCCGGCACCGATGAAAACAATGCCCAACATCAGCGCCACCACAGCCGCTGTCATCGGCATTGCCCCCTTTCCCGCACTCTGCTCCAAATGCTGCAGAGAGCTCAGGGTTGCCTTCTTCGTCCCGAGTCCGTTCCTCTTGTCAATGCAGGTGCCGCACTGCCTCAGCCCTTCCTCCAGACGATTTTCTATGCTTCCCTCCGCAATTTTATCTCCCAGATTCTCGTCAAAACGGGTCTTAAGAGAGTCAAGCTCCCGCTGTTCCTCCCGGGAAAGCTGTGTCTGCGCCGCCTCCATACGAATCTGCTCCATCTGCGACATGAGGATATGACCGCGTTTCAAATCTATTTCCTCCGGAATCCCGTCAGCGAATCGAAGTTTCAGCCGTTGGAGCTCCCTCTGCTCCTGCGCATTTAACGAGTTGGCGTTTGCCTCCGACTCCTGCTGCCGCATCTGATTGCGCTGTTCCAGCATCCGCTGCAGTTTCTCCCGCTCCGGGACCCTGCCTCCCATGGTTTCCAGCTTTCCTGCCGCCGACGCCTGTTTCTCCTCGCACTGCCTGAGAATGCTCTCATAGTGAACCTTCTTTGCTTCCACCTCTTTCTGCCGCGTCGCGAGTTCCCACTCCGCCTGAACCTGCTTTCGCTCCGCCGTGAGCCTGTCTCTTGCCTCGATACTGTCCGCCAGTTTTTTCTCCAGTTCCGTCACTGCCCCTTCCACCACAGTCACCCGGCGCAGCTCATCCTTAAGCTCCGCAATCTCTTCCTTCTGCCGTTTCAGGGAGCCTGTTTTTCTGGTGGGTGTCAGGCTGTTGCGCAAATCCTTCAAAACCTGCTGCACCTTCTCGTAATTGTTCATATCGTCCAGATTATCCGCCAGATTCCCGATTTTTGCATTGATGCTGTCCGTGGCGGCGGTGACGCAGTCATTCTGACCGATAAAGACTGTGCGAAGGAAGGATTCCTGATTAATCTGGAAAAGCTCCTCTCCGATATTTTCCGTAAAATCGTCGGATTTCAGATTGGTTGCGCCATCGTACAGTGCAAAGCTGTCCTCCGCCTCCTTCGCCCCGAAGGTCCTGTTCAAAAGATAGCTCTTTCCCGCCGCCTCGAATGCAAGCTCACCGCCGTACACACCGCCCTGCCACGGACGGTAACGCAAACGTTCCCGCTCTAAGGAATCACCTCTTTTTTTCTCATTGGCAAAGCCATAGAACATCACCTTGATAAAGGCCGCCAGGGTACTCTTGCCCCAGCCGTTCGGCTCATGGAATACCATGGGATTCTCCGTGAAATCCACCGTGAAATCCGACAGCTTTCCAAAATTATCAATATGACATCTCAACAATCGCATCTATTCTATGTCCTCCCCTGCCAATGCCTGCAGCCCATATCGGATAATCGTGAGTTTCGTCTCCTGGTCCAGCTCTCCGGCTGCCTGCACCTGTCGCACAAACTCCCCCTTCAACGACTCATCCAGCAGGAAACTGTCGTAGTCTACCGAGAGTTTTGTCTCATCATACAGTCGGATAAAAAAGAACAAATCCTCCAGTCTCCGGGTCATAAATTCCAGATTTTTCTCACAGGACACATCCACCTGTCCGGTAAGCACCACCTTCACCATATCCTTCGGATGAAAATCCGACTGCGCCAGCGCATCCCCAATCACATCAGCCATCTCCGAAGAATCCATGCACCCGGTCACGTCCACCTCTTTCACATGGAATTTTCTTCCCGCAAAAGGTATCATCTCACATTTGTATGTCAGACTCTCCTCATCGATATCCAGCAGCACGAATCCATGCTCTCCGCACTCGTCAAAGCCTCTGCCCTCCAAGCATCCGCTGTAGCACCATTTTCCGCGCTTATCCAGTTCCTCCATGTGATACTCGTGCACATGACCCAGGGCGAGATAGTCAATGCCCTTGTTTCGCAATTCCCCGAGAGCGATGGTCTCCGCCTGGTTTTTGCCCATATAATTGTTCTGCTGTCCATGGAGCATGACAATATTAAAATGGTCGTTATCCAGCACCAGCGAGCTGTAGAGAAGTCCTGCTCCCCCGGCTGTAAGCTCCGCACCCGTGAGGACAATATTGCCCGCACCCGAGGAATTGAGCACATAGCTCGTCCACTCCTCCCCGAACAGTTTCAAATTCTCCGGAACCGTCTCAAGTGCATCCAGAAATCCGGATGCCTCATGATTCCCCCTGAGCAGATAAAATTGAATATCCGGATGCTTTCGGATGGCGCTCTCCACCGCATTGCGCACGCTTGCCCGGACTCGCATCGTGTCAAATAAATCCCCGGCAATCAAAATGGCCTCCACACCCTGCTCCGCACCGTAATCTATCATCCTGAGAAAGGTATTTAAAATTTCTTCGCGCCTCATCTTTGCTTTGGAATCATCCAGATTGGCGGACAGTCGGGAATCCAGATGCACATCTGCACAATGAATTATCTTCATCTGCAACCTCCTTAGTCATCTTCCGCCTGTTTTTCAAATTCCTTCGCCACCTCTGCCAGAAGCTCTCTGATTTTTAAATGCTGGGGACATACAAATTCACACTTGCCGCATTTCACACACTCGGAAGCCTTACCGTTGCTGACCGTATATACTTTATTGTAATAATAATTCTGATTCCAGTCCTGAAATACCCTCTTGGCATTCATGCAGGCAAACAAATCCGGTATGGAAATTTTCTTCGGGCAGCCCTCCGTACAGTAACGGCAGGCCGTACACGGAATCAAGCCCTGTGCACGGAAAATCTCGCACACCCTGCGGACAGCCTCCTGTTCCCTCTCGTCAAGAGGAACGAAGTTTTCCATAAAACTGATATTGTCCTGCATCTGCTCCAGATTGCTCATGCCCGACAACACCATGAACACCCCTTCACATCCGGCTGCGAAACGAATGGCATAACTGGCATTGCTGCCGCCCTTCAAAGCATCCAGCACCTTCTGCGCTTCCGCCGGAAGATTCACCAGACTCCCGCCCTTCACCGGCTCCATCACAATCACCGGCTTGCCAAACTTCTTACAGACCTCCTGACACTTGCGCGCCTGCACTGCCGCATCATCATAATCCACATAATTGAGCTGAATCTGTACTACCTCCACCTGCGGATATTCCGTGAGAATCTGTTCCAGAATCTCCGCCTTGTCATGGAAGGAAATCCCAACATGGCGAATCTTCCCCTCCGCCTTCAGTTCCAGAGCTGTCTCATAAGCCCGGCACTTCTTGAATTTGGCAAAAATTTCCTCGCTCTGGGCGTGCATCAGGTAAAAGTCAAAATACTCCACCCCGCAGATATCCAGCTGGCTCTGAAAGAATGGACGGATGTCAGATTCCCGCTCAAAATAAGACGTGGTGAGCTTGTCAGTCAGGATATAGCTCTCCCTGGGATAACGGCTGGTCAGGCATTTTTGCAGGGCGATTTCACTTTTCCCGTCCAGATATCCGTGGGCTGTATCAAAATAATTGAACCCCTTCTTTAAAAAGATATCTACCATCTGCGCAAATTCTTCATAATCTACCTCACCATTTTTCATGGGCAGACGCATACATCCAAAACCAAAATTTTTCTGAATCCTATCCATAGATTTTCTTTCCCTCCATAGCCGCGCAGTTTACGAAAAGAGCCGCACTCATGTGAGTACGGCTCCACTATTCTCTTACCTTTCTACCGCTGCGCCTGATATATTTCCATCCCGCCGGATTATTCAATCACATGAATCCAACCCTTGGGCGCCTCGATACGTCCCATCTGAATACCGGTCAACGTATCATAAAGTTTCTTGGTCACAGGTCCCATCTCGCTCATGCCGCTGGGCAGGCAAATCTCCTTGCCATGGTCAACAATCTTGCCCACAGGGGAAATAACAGCTGCCGTACCACAGAGTCCGCACTCTGCAAAATCCTTCACTTCCTCAAGAAGAACTTCTCTCTCCTCAACCTCAAGTCCCAGATACTCCTTGGCAACATAAACCAAAGAACGTCTGGTGATGGAAGGCAGGATGCTGTCAGACTTAGGAGTCACGACCTTGCCATCCTTGGTCACAAACAGGAAGTTTGCACCGCCGGTCTCCTCCACCTTGGTGCGGGTGCCGGGGTCAAGATACATATTCTCATCATATCCCTCATTGTGAGCAGACACAATGGCATGAAGGCTCATAGCATAGTTCAGACCTGCCTTGATATGACCGGTTCCGTGAGGTGCTGCACGGTCAAAATCACTGACACGGATGGTCAGGGGTTTTGCACCGCCCTTAAAGTAGGGACCAACGGGAGTACAGAAAATGCGGAACTGATACTCGTTTGCCGGCTTTACACCGATTACAGGATTTGAGCCGAACATATAGGGACGCACATACAAGGTTGCGCCGCTGCCATAGGGAGGCACAAATGCCGCATTTGCAGCCACCACCTGTGTCACCGCGTCAATAAAACGCTCCTGAGGGAACACCGGCATCTCAAGTCTTGCCGCAGAAGCTGCCATTCTCTCTGCATTTAAATCGGGACGAAATGTCACGATATGTCCATCCTCTGTCGTATATGCCTTCAGGCCCTCAAACACGGTCTGCGCATACTGCAGCACACCTGCGCACTCATTAATCACGATGTTGGCGTCCTCAATCAGAGCGCCCCCATCCCATGCACCATCCTTAAAATTTGACACATATCTCTTGTCAGTCTGAACGTAACCAAAGCCCAGATTGCCCCAGTCAATGTTTTTCTTTTCCATTGGTTCTTCCTTCTTTCCTGATTATTCACTGCGCAGTTTCAGCAGATATGATTACACAAAAATCGTCCTTTCCATTATCTTACTTTTATATTCAAAAGTCAATACGGATTCCGGTGTCAATCGGCAAGCCTAAGCATCACCCTTTCTTGCGCTCGTACCTTAAAAATTGGTATGCAATGTCAAAATAAGTCTGTTCCTCGCTGTCCGCCGTAATCTCCCACTCCTCATCCTCATCCAGATTGGGAAAATAAGCATCCGCATCGTACTCGTGGTCAATCTTGGTGATATGAGCCACATTGCAATAGGGCAGGAGCTGTCTGTAAACACTGTCTCCGCCGATGATGTAGATGTCCTCGTCGTTATATTTTTTCAGTTCCTCCAAAAGCTCCTCAACAGAGTGAACCACTATGGCATCCTTCACCTGATAATTGCTGTTGCCGGAGAGGATAATGTTGGTGCGGTTCTTGAGCGGAAGTCCCTGGGGAAAGGTCTCCAGAGTCTTGCGGCCCAGCACCACCACCTTGCCCGTGGTCTCCTCCCGGAAATGCTTGTGGTCGTTGGGTATGCGGATTAGAAGTTCGTTTTTGTTGCCGATAGCCCAGTTGTTATCTACTGCTGCGATAATATTCATGCGTCTTTCTCCTTTTGTTTCAATACCCTACAATTCCCTCTCGGATTATATGGCGATGGGGATACCCTTAATCTGCTCCCCGGTCTCGTAATTGTCCACCCGGACATCATTTCTGGTAAACTGATAAAAATCGTGAACCTCGGGATTTAACCAGAATTTCGGTGCGGGCTTAGGCTCCCGGCTAATCAGCTCCTGAATGATTGGCACATGCCTGTCGTAAATATGTGCATCCGCTATCACATGGACGAACTCGCCCACCTCCATGTCACAGACCTGCGCCAGCATATGAACCAGCACGGCATACTGCACCACATTCCAGTTGTTTGCCGCCAGCACATCCTGAGAACGCTGATTCAATATGGCATTCAGGGTCAGCCTCTCCTCCCCCGCACGCTGCGTCACATTGAAAGTCATGCTGTAGGCACAGGGATAGAGATTCATCTCATGCAAATCCTGATGCACGTAGATGTTGGTCATGATACGGCGGCTGAAGGGATTGTTTTTCAAATCGTAAATCACCCTGTCCACCTGGTCCATCATGCCTTCTTTATATTGATGTTTCACGCCAAGCTGATAACCGTAAGCCTTGCCGATGCTGCCGCTCTCATCTGCCCACTCATCCCAGATATGGCTGTGCAAATCATGGATATTATTGGATTTTTGCTGCCAAATCCAGAGGATTTCATCCGTGGCCGACTTCAGCGCGGTAGGACGCAGCGTCATAATCGGGAACTCCTTGCGCAAATCATAGCGATTCACCACGCCAAACTTCTTGATGGTGTAGGCAGGAGTCCCATCCGACCAATGCGGTCGAACTTTTTCCCCTTCGGTGCTGGTGCCATTCTCCAGAATATCCTGACACATATTGATAAATAAAGTATCCGCGTAACTCATCACTTGCCTCTCCCCGGTAAACTGATATTTTGATTCACTTTTTGTGCATTCCCGTTCATTCCCACTTATCACACAGGGAGTTGACCTGGTCAGCAAATTTTGCCATATCCTTGTTTGCCATTCCGTCACTTCTGGTAATCAATGCCATCAGGCGCTGCCCGGCAGCCACAAGTCTGGCATAAACACCACTGGCAGTTTTCGCTTTCTTCTTGACCGCAACAGGCTCCGCCTCATAGACGAATTGATTGCTCAGCAGGTCAAATTCCGTTCCGCTGTAGGGAGCATAAGCTCTCTGTCCATGCTCAATCTTCAGACATTCCGCAAAGGACATGGTCACGCTGTCCTCACCGTGCACTACAAATACCTTCTTGGGTTTCTCCTCGAAGGATTCAAGCCACTCAATCAGCCCATTCTTGTCGGCGTGTCCGCTCATTCCTGTAAACTGCATAATTTTGGCACGCACCTGTATGGATTCACCGAAAAGTTTTACTTCCTCCGCGCCCTCGATAAGACTTCTGCCGAGAGTGCCGATTGCCTGATATCCCACAAACAGGATTGTGCATTCTTCTCTCCAGAGATTGTGTTTCAGATGATGTCTGATACGCCCCGCCTCACACATACCGGAAGCGGAAATAATCACCTTGGGTGTGTCAATGAAGTTGATTGCCTTGGACTCCTCGCTTGTGATGGACAGTTTCAGCCCGCCGAAGGAAATGGGATTGATGCCCTCCCGCACCAGCTCCATCGCCTCCTCGTCAAAGCACTCCATGCGGTTCTCCTGAAAGACCTCCGTGGCCTCCACGGCCATAGGGCTGTCCACATATACCTGGAAATTCTCATGTCCCTTGACCATGCGTCCCACCTTGACCTGCCGCAGGAAATAAAGCATCTCCTGTGTCCTGCCCACAGCAAAGGAGGGGATGACCACATTGCCGCCCCTGTCAAAAGTCTCCTGAAGAATATCCGCCAGTTTCTGCACATAGTCCACCTTCTCTGTACTGTGCAGCCTGTCGCCGTAGGTGGACTCCATCACCACATAATCCGCTTGGGCTGTGGGAATCGGGTCCTTCAGTATAGGCTGATTCTTATTGCCGATATCCCCCGAAAAGACAATTTTCTTCGTGCGGCCATCCTCCGTCAGCCACACCTCTATGCTGGCACTTCCCAGCAAATGTCCGATATCCGTAAATCGTATTTTTACGTTGTCGCAGACCTGTATCTCCTCGTTGTAATGGCAGGGTACAATCCGCTTGACCACCCCGTCCGCATCTTCCATGGTATACAGCGGCTCCTGCTTAGGTATATTTTCACTCCGTTTCGCCTTGCGGTTTCTCCACTCTGCCTCCATCATCTGAATATGGGCACAATCACGCAGCATAATGCTGCACAAATCTGCAGATGCATCCGTCGTAAAAATCTGCCCTCTGAACCCTCTTGCATAAAGGAGCGGTAGCATACCGGAATGGTCCACATGAGCATGAGTGAGGAACACATAGTCAATCATCGCCTCGCTCACCGGGAGCGGGACATTCTCAAAACTTTTTGTCCCCTGTTCCATACCGTAATCCACCAAAATGTGCTTGTCGCCCACCTCGAGATAATGACAGCTTCCCGTCACCTCATGGTCAGCGCCAATAAACATTAATTTCACCCACACCGCCTCCTTCTCTGATTTGCCTATCTCTATTTTATTATGATTGCTACAGCTGCGCAAGTTATAAAAATAATTTAATTTATAATTGACATTTCTGTTTTGGTATAGTATAGTATTATTTGTTCGTGAGCGGCAGCTTACGGCGATTATGCGCGAGTGGCTCAGCGGTGGAGCACCTCCTTGCCAAGGAGGGGGTCGCGGGTTCGATTCCCGTCTCGCGCTTTTCTTTTTATCATTCTTATCATTCCGTCTAATCCGGTTATTCTATTTATGTTTCAATGTTATCAAAATTCCTTTTTATCTATTTCATACGTGTTCTCAATTGTAATTGACAACAAACTATATTGACAAAAAGAAAGGAGGCATCCTATACTACGGATA
The DNA here is from genome assembly GCA_964617975.1 of uncultured Acetatifactor sp. Classification (GTDB taxonomy): domain Bacteria; phylum Bacillota; class Clostridia; order Lachnospirales; family Lachnospiraceae; genus Acetatifactor. The sequence goes on from CAZUAP010000020.1 coordinate 11,993, forward strand.
AGGAGGTATAGGTTATGGATGTTATGACAGAAAAAGAAAGACAAGATGCCAAAATGGCTACCTTATACGAACTGAGACTAATGATTACCCAAGGGGAAAAATCCGAATACACCAAAACAGAGATTGTGGAACTGTTAGACAAAATAGCAATGTCCAAAGATTAACTTATTCACATGAAAATAGCCGATAGGGAAACCCTAACCTTCCCTATCGGCTGTCTTGCGGTTCTGCTTTACTCCTCCACCCTGTCCGCATATTTAATGCGATAAATTCTCCTCAGGGAGTCGTTGATGCGCTCCTCGGAAATCACACCGCTCTGCACAGCCTCCAGCACGCCGTTGTATGCCTGCTCAAAATCCTCGGGCATCAGAATCATGTCACAGCCTGCCCGCAGCGCCAGCACCGCAGCCTCATCCGCACTGTAATAATCAGACACCGCTTTCTTATTCATGGCATCCGTGATAATCACGCCGTCAAACCCAAGCTCCTTGCGCAGGATGTCTGTCACGACCGCCGAGGACATGGAACAGGGCGTATTGTCTCCTGCAAGAGCCGGTGCCGACATATGGCTCACCATCACCATATCCGCTCCTGTTTCGATGCCCGCCTGAAACACTACAAATTCATTGGCTCTAAAGTCCTCCGCACTTCTGTCCGTCGAAGCAAGCCCCTCCTCTGTATCCTGAGTAGTGCTGCCCGTCCCCGGGAAATACTTCAGACAAGTGTTGACATTCTGCTCCTTCAAGCCCTGCACCATGGATGTCACAAATGTGCTTACCTTATCTGCCTCCGAGCCATATGCACGACTCGCCATAATGGAGTTATCCACGCTGGTTATATCCGCCACCGGTGCAAAATTCAGATTGAATCCATACTCCGACAGATAAGTACCGATGGCACTTCCTGCCTGATATGCCTGATTTGCGTCCCCCGTCTCTCCGATGGTCACTGCACCATCCTGCTTGGTCACAAGACCTTTCTCCGCCAGCGGACTATTGTTTCCGCCCTCATCTTCCACGGCTACAAAAAGGGGATAATTCGCATAGAGCTTGGTATTGTCTATCATTTCCTTAAATTGGGACTCACTCTGAATATTTCTGGCACTATATACAATGCCTCCCACAGCATACTGCGTCAGCGCATCCTTGGTTCCGTCCCCCGCCTTCACTGCAGCGCTCACCCCGGTTATGGACTCCGGTGTCACAATAAAAAGTCCTGCCACCTTATCCTCCAGCGGCATCACCTCAATCCCTGCATCTACAATCGCATCCAGTTTCTGCTGAGAGGTAAGCTCCTCCACGGTCTCCTCAGAACCGGTCTCCGGCTCTGCAATACTCTCCTCTGTGCCAAGCATCTGGTCCACCTGTTCCTGTTTCTCCTGCTCCTTCTCACGGCTGGCTCCTGTCAGATACTGCACTCCGAATACAATGCCCGCTGCCATCGCAGCAATGAAAACAATCACTGTAATATATGCCATAACCTGATTGCGCACACGGCGCCGTCTCCTCGCCTCACGCCGTTCCTGCTGCTCCTGGTTGTTCTGCTCCATAACGTTACTCCTCTGTATCTATATATAAGGACATTATACATTGCTTTTCGACTTTTTTCCACTGTAAAATATTTCTTTATAAATTCTTAAGGTAAATTCTGGATTCTAATGGACAATGAATGAGAGCGTATCGACGATGTTCCTGTCAATACGCTCTCTCAGACTACACTATCCAATGGACCGCTACCTCCTATTTCAGTATTTCTTTTTGCGGCTACGGCAACGCCGCTTTTCCATGTTTGGATTCTTCAGTATTCAGTTTTGCATCTTCCACTCTGCCCTATCCGCTCTTTCCACTTTTTTCTTGTATTTAGATACTGCAACGTGCCAAATCGCTTTTTATATAATTCCTTTGGTCACTCGTCACTCTCTGTGTACTCGATCTATCTATATAAATCTTTCTTTTAGGTGAAATTCCCTTGTACACCATTCAACGGTACATCAATGGAAGACTCTCACTTCAAACTATTCTACCGGGTGGTCTGTACCTCCTTCACTTAGATTTGCGTCGTCCTCGCATCGTTTCTTTCTCTCTCTCTTTGATAATGTTACTATAACATTTCCCTTCTAATTTGTCAATGCCTTTTTTCAAAAAATTTATTGTTAAAACTTATTATTTTTTGTCTTGTTTTTCGTTTTTGCTGAATTATCTGAAAATTATCTATTTTTTCAAAAACACTGCGGAGAGTCCTATCCCTGCTGGTTCCTTCAGGATAAGGCTCTCCGCTCCTCTATGTTTCCATATGTGTATCTTTTTGTATCTTTCCTAATCCTACAATCTCGTCTCTACAAAAATCTCGTAAATCGCCCTGATTGCCGTCTCAAAATCATCATCCGATACTCCGATGATGATATTCTGCTCTGAGGAACCCTGGTCAATCATCTTGACATTGATATGATTGTGTGCCAGTGCAGCAAAGATTCTTCCCGCGGTACCTCTCATGGATTTCATGCCGCGTCCGACAACGGCAATCAATGCGATGTCCGACTCAATCTCAATGGTATCAGGGTTTGCCAGTCTGTGAATCCCTGCCACCACCTGCTGCTCTTTATGCATAAACTCATCCTGATGCACAAACACCGTCATGGTATCAATACCTGAGGGCACGTGCTCAAAGGAAATGCCGTTGTCCTCGAATGCCTGAAGTACCTTGCGTCCGAAACCAATCTCCGCATTCATCATATCCTTCTCAATGTTGATGGAACAGAAACCCTTCTTGCCTGCTATGCCAGTGATGACATACTTGGACTTCTGACAGGTGCTGCCCACAATCCAGGTGCCCTTCTCATCCGGAGCATTGGTATTGCGGATATTGATGGGAATCCCCTCCTGACGCACGGGAAAGATTGCATCCTCGTGGAGCACGCTGGCACCCATATAGGAAAGCTCTCTCAGCTCTCGGTAGGTAATCACATCGATGCTCTCCGGAGAATCAATGATGCGGGGGTCTGCAATCATAAACCCGGACACGTCGGTCCAGTTCTCATACACATCCGCCTTGACAGCCTTTGCCACGATGGAACCGGTGACATCGGAGCCTCCTCTGGAGAAGGTTTTGACCGTGCCATCCGGCATCGCACCGTAAAATCCCGGCACCACCGCTCTTTTACTGCCTGCCAGCTTTGCGGAAAGCACCTCATTGGTCTTAGCGGCATCAAAATCACCCTTCTCGTCAAAGAAAATAACCGTAGCTGCATCCACAAACTCATAGCCAAGATATTTTGCCATGACAATTCCGTTCAGATACTCTCCTCTGGAAGCTGCGTAGTTGGAACCTGCTTTCTCCTTGAAATTCTTTTCGATGGTTTTGAATTCCTCATCCAACTTTAAATCCAGTTTCAGCCCTTTGATAATCTCATCATAGCGCGCCTTAATCTCTTTCAGCGCCTTGCTAAAATCTTTGTCCGCCTTGGCGAGAGCATAACAGCCGTAAAGCATATCCGTCACCTTGGTATCGTCCTTAAAACGCTTGCCCGGTGCAGAGGGTACCACATATCTGCGCTCCTCATCGGAGCGGATGATATCTCCCACCTTCTGAAACTGCTCAGCACTTGCCAGAGAACTTCCTCCAAACTTCACTACCTTAGCCATAATCTTAACTCCTCAACATCACTTTTATATTTTATGGGACACTTTAACATCTGTGATTAGTACAGCCGTATGCAGCTCTCCACAGCGTTTCCAAGCGCCTCACATTTCGCTGCAAACTCTTTTTCTTTCATAGGAACAGTAAAAATCGCAAAGTCCTCGGAGCGCCCGGGCACGGTAAGCACCTCACTGCCCTCAAAGGCTGCCAAAATCTTCTCTTTGGAAGCGGCATTTCCACGGACAAAATACCGGTTCTCCACCTCGGACACATCTGCAATCTCAGCATCCTTCTGCTCCCAGAAACACATGATTACTTTTCCCTGATGTCTCGCGCAGTCCACCACATCAGACACCACCGCGCTGGCGGTAGGCAGCTTTCCTGCTCCCCGTCCATAGTACATGGAATCTCCCAGCATATTGCCTGTGACGAGCACAGCATTGAACACGTCGTTCACCATAGAAAGCGGCTGGTCCTTGTCCAGCATGAAAGGGGCGACCATCGCAAGCACTGTATCATCCCCTAACGCCTTGCTCCTTGCCAGCAGCTTGATGGTCTTGCCCGCAGCCTTCGCATAGACAAAATCCGCTGCCGTCACCTTGGTGATACCCTCGGTGAAAATCTTCTCGGAATCCACATTCATTCCCATCATCAGCGAGGAAAGAATTGCAATCTTGCGGCAGGCATCATGTCCCTCCACATCCGCCTCGGGATTGCGTTCCGCGTATCCCTTCTCCTGAGCCTCCTTGAGCACGGTCTCAAAATCGGCGCCTTCCTTCTCCATTTTACTCAGGATATAATTGGTAGTTCCATTTAAAATTCCGGTGATTCCCTCAATGCGCTCGGCAGTCAGAGAATAATTCAACGGACGGATAATCGGAATGCCGCCGCCCACACTTGCCTCAAATAAATAGTTGCAGTTGTGCTCTCTGGCAATCTGCAAAAGCTCGGGACCATGTTTCGCCACCAGCTCCTTGTTGGAGGTGCAGACACTTTTTCCCCTCTCCAGCGCAGCCTTGGTAAACTGGTAGGCAACTCCGACGCCACCCATGGTCTCACAGATAATGTTCACTTCCTCATCGTTCACAATCTGCTCAAAATCATGGACTACCTTATTTTCGTAGGGGTCTCCCGGAAAATCCTTTAAATCTAAGATATACTTGACCTCCAGCTCCTGTCCGGACTTCTTGTTTACCATATCCTTATTTTTCTCAATTACCTCAACTACGCCGCTTCCCACGGTGCCGTACCCTAACACTGCTACGTTAATCATGTTCTTCTCCTTTTGCTGCTTTTATTCTCTCGCCAGAATTTTGACGTGTCGCACGCCCTTCTGCTCCTCCATCTTCTCTATCATCTTGGAAATATCCCCCGTAGTCTTGAGCACCTGCACGCTCAGACTCAAGGATGCAATCCCATTGATGGGAATACTCTGGTGAATCGTCAGAATGTTCGCCTGATATTCCGCTATAATCTTCAGCACATCAGACAACAGTCCCGGCTCATCGTCCATCTGAAAAGTCAGGGTGAAGGTCGTTCCCTGAGAATTGTCATGGAACTGAAAGATATCATCCTTATACTTATAAAAGGAGCTTCGGCTGATACCCACAGCATCAACCGCCTCCTGAATCGTCAGAGCCTTCTCTGACTCAAGAAGCCGCTTTGCTTCAACCACCTTTAACAGCACCTCGGGGACTGCCTTCTGGCGCACCACAAAGTACTTGGTCGTCTCTCCCATATAATTCCTCATTTCTGCGCATCTCTTTGCGCACAGGCATATTTCCTTTCTGTTCTTGCATAGCGGACACTTGTGTGCCAACGAAAGATATTCTATCACAGTCTATGAGGAAACACAAGTGGAAATTTTAATCTGCGTATCATCTCCATACACATTCTGCCATTATGATAAGGGCATTTCCAGGCATGTACGATTCCCTGACTCACATCCACGGAACCATCCTCCTTCACGCTCTCGAACCACTCACCGCTGCGCTCGTCCACCATATGCTCCTGTATAAACTGCCAGACGGATTCTGACGCCCGCAGATATTTCTCATTCTCTGGCTCTGCCTGATACATATTATAAAAGCCGACCACTGCCTCCGCCTGCACCCACCAAATTCTCTGGCGGTCTATCTTGTCCCACTCCCTCTCATTATATAAGCAGCCCTGCTCCGGGTCATAGGCGTGTTCATACGCCGCCTCGGAGAGCCGGGCAGTGACCGGCAGAATACGGTCCGTCCAGTTCTCGTCCTCAAGCACCTGAACCGTGCGCTGTAAAAGCCATGCCGCCTCAATGTCATGTCCGAAGGACTCCAAATCAATCAGGGTATGATAATCCCTGTCAAAGAACACCTCGCAAATCCCCTTCCCCGGATTATATACTTTGTCATAAAAAATCTCCAATATCTGACAAAGGGCGTCACGAATCTCCTGCCGTCCGTCCACCCGGTACAGTTCCGTATATGCCTCCATCACGTGAAGCAGCGTGTTCATGGTACGCTCAGCCATGACACCGTTCTCAGAAAGTTTCTCATTGGATGCCGGTGTGAAATCCCGTTTAAATGCCTCCAGATAGCCCTCGGAATCCCTGCACCTCTCCTCGATGACATGATACAGTCCGTATGCCATATCCAGCGCATCCTCCCGATGGCTTGCCTCATAATAGGCGGACAGGGCATAGATGGCAAACGCCTGATTATAAGTATGTTTCGTGTCATCCGAAGGCTGACCGTCACAGCTCACAGACCAGAACATTCCTCCATATTCCTTATCCAGACAGTATTTTCGGATAAAATCATAGGCGTAATCTGCCATTGCCAGCAATTCAGGCTCCTGAAGCAAGGTGTACGCCGAGGAGTAAAACCAGAGAATCCGGCTGTGCAGAATCACCCCCTTGTCACTCTCCCACACTTTTTGTAAATCATGTCCCACATAACCGCAGAAACCGCCGTGTTTACTGTCCTTGCAGGCATTCCAGAAGGGAATAATATTCTGCGTCAAATGCTTTTGAAAAGAATCCGCTGTAAAGGTTGTCATAAAATACCTCCTCCGATTCAAAAATACTCCGCCCAAAACAGGCGGAGTATTTTTATGTGTGAATTTATGCTATATTCCGAATTGCTTACGCCACTTACACCAAAGGATACTTGTCGGTCAGTGTCTGCACGATTGCTCTCGCCTCGGACACTTTCTCCTCACCGCCCTTGATTACCATGGCAATTGCCTCGGCAATCTTATCCATATCCTCTGTGTTCATTCCTCTGGATGTCACCGCAGGGGTACCGAGACGGATACCGCTGGTCACAAAAGGAGACTGGGGATCATTGGGGATTGTATTCTTGTTGCAGGTGATATGCGCTGCATCCAGCAGTTTCTCCACTGCCTTGCCGGTGAGGCCGAAATTGGTCAAATCCACCAGCATCAGGTGATTGTCCGTACCGCCGGACACAATCTTAATCCCCCTGCTCATCAGACCGCTGCACAGCGCCTGTGCATTGTCGATGATACCCTGCTGATAGGTCTTGAAATCATCGCTCAATGCCTCCTTAAAGCAGACTGCCTTTGCCGCAATCACGTGCATCAGCGGGCCGCCCTGGATGCCGGGGAAAATAGCCTTGTTGAAGTTGAACTTATCTGCAGCCTCCTGATTGCACAGAATCAGACCGCCGCGGGGACCACGCAGAGTCTTGTGAGTGGTGGTGGTCACCACATCTGCATAGGGAATGGGGCTGGGATGCAATCCTGCTGCCACCAGTCCGGCGATGTGTGCCATATCCACCATGAGCACTGCACCCACCTCGTCAGCAACCTCGCGGAACTTCTTGAAGTCGATGGTACGCGCATAGGCGGAAGCACCTGCGATAATCATCTTAGGCTTTGCCTCAAGTGCCAGCTCATGCATTTTATCATAATCGATAAAGCCCTCATCATTGACGCCGTAAGGCACAATGTGAAAATATTTACCGGACATATTCACCGGACTTCCGTGTGTCAGATGTCCGCCGTGGTCCAAATTCATTCCCATGAGGGTATCGCCGGGCTTACATACTGCAAACTGCACTGCCATATTGGCCTGTGCTCCGGAATGGGGCTGAACATTTGCATAGTCACAGCCGAAAAGTTTCTTTGCCCTGTCGATGGCAAGGTTCTCCACTACATCCACGCACTCACAGCCGCCGTAATATCTCTTACCGGGATATCCTTCCGCATACTTGTTGGTAAGGGGGCTGCCCATAGCCGCCATCACTGCCTTGCTCACCCAGTTCTCGGATGCAATCAGCTCGATATGGCTGTTCTGTCTTGCCTGCTCGTCCACAATCGCCTGAGCAATCTCAGGGTCTGTGTTCTTCACTTCATCCAATGAATACATTTTTTGTCCTCCTGTCGAATGCTTTTTATTACAATGAATAGTATAAATTATAGCACAAAGCCATCGGAATGAAAAGCAGAATAAAGCAAAATAAATAATTGCAATAAAATATCCGCTAATATATAATGGAGAACGTACAGGCATTATAAGTATATGTTTTTATCGTTATAACGTATATACTCGTATAACCTATAGAAAAGAAAACAGGAAAGAGGTATTCCCATGACAACCAACGAAAAAGCATTGTTGCTGCACGAGCAGTGGAACGGCAAATTAGAGACCGTCTCCAAGACTTCCATCCATTCCAGAGAGGATTTGGCTCTCTGCTACACCCCCGGCGTTGCCGAGCCCTGCAAGGTGATTGCCGAGGATAAGGAGGCCGCTTACAAATACACTATGAAGGCCAACACTGTGGCGGTAGTCTCTGACGGCAGCGCTGTTTTAGGACTTGGCAACATCGGACCTTACGCAGCAATGCCCGTCATGGAAGGCAAAGCTGTTCTGTTCAAGGAATTTGGCGGAGTCAATGCAGTGCCCATCTGTCTGGACACGCAGGACACCGAGGAGATTATAAAAGCGGTGACCTGGCTTGCGCCAGGTTTCGGCGGCATCAATCTGGAGGACATCAGTGCACCCCGCTGTTTTGAGATTGAGGAGCGTCTGAAGGCAACCCTGGACATTCCCGTGTTCCACGATGACCAGCATGGCACCGCTATCGTGGTTCTGGCAGGCATCATCAACGCCCTGAAGGTTGTGGGCAAGCAAAAGGAAAACTGCCGCGTGGTAGTAAACGGCGCCGGCAGCGCAGGCGTCGCTATCACCAAGCTGCTGCTCACCTATGGTTTCCCCAATGTCATCATGTGTGACAAGGTAGGTATCGTGTCCAAGGACACCGAGGGCTTAAACTGGATGCAGAAGAAAATGACCGAAGTGGCGAATCTGCAAAACGAGACCGGAACTCTGGCGGATGCCATGAAGGGTGCAGATATCTTTGTGGGCGTGTCCGCCCCCGGTATCGTGAGTCCTGAGATGGTAGCCTCCATGAATCATGACGCCATCCTGTTTGCCATGGCGAATCCCGTTCCCGAGATTATGCCGGATGTGGCAAAGGCTGCCGGTGCAAGAGTGGTCGGAACAGGACGCAGCGACTTCCCCAATCAGGTGAACAATGTAGTTGCTTTCCCCGGTATCTTCAAGGGTGCTCTGGAGGGACGTGCCACCCAGATTACCGAGGAGATGAAGCTGGCCGCTGCCAACGCCATCGCCGGACTGGTTCTCGATGGGGAATTGAACGAAGATAACATCATGCCCGAGGCGTTTAATCCTAAAGTTGCCGAGCTGGTGGCTGAGGCTGTGAAGTCTCATATCGTGAGATAAGGGCGGCATATGCAGCAATCCCAGTGGTATGGAAAACCTTATTATTCGCTGGATGCCTGGTGCAAGAACACCCTCTCCCATAAGTGCTACAAAATAGCCCTGAATGCCCATATGACCTGTCCCAACCGGGATGGGCGGCTGGGCACTCGGGGCTGTATCTTCTGTAGTGCCGGAGGCAGCGGGGATTTCGCCGTGGATATGGCTCCGGTGCCCATCGAACAGCAGCTTGCGGAGGGGCTGTCCCGCTTTCGGGACAAATTCAGCCTCACTGACAATACCCCCTGTCTGATAGCCTACTTTCAGGCATACACGAACACCTATGCACCGGTGGATTATCTGCGCAGGGTCTATACCGAGGCTTTGGACTGCCCTCTCGTCTGCGGCATCTCCATCGCCACAAGGCCGGACTGCCTGCCCGAGGATGTGCTGAAACTGTTGGCGGAATGCAAAGCCGCCTATCCGGACAAATTTATCTGGGTGGAGCTTGGACTGCAGACCATCCATGAAAATACCGCTGCTTTCATCCGCCGCGGATATCCGCTTTCCTGCTTTGAGGATGCCTTCCGTCAACTGAAACAAATGAACATCCCGGTAATCGTGCATCTGATTCTGGGGCTGCCCGGCGAGACATCTGCAATGATGCTTGAAAGCATAAACTATCTGAACGGGCTGCTGCCCTTCGGGGTAAAACTGCAATTACTGCATATATTGAGAGGCACGGATTTGGCAGACATCTATACGGATTTTCACATTCTGGACAAGGAAGAATACCTGACGATGCTGATAGAATGTATCCGACATCTCTCACCTGAGATTGTCCTTCACCGCGTGACCGGGGATGGTCCTAAAGACAGTTTGATTGTACCGCTGTGGAGTCTGAACAAGAGAGATGTGCTGAACAGCCTGCACCGCAGGATGCGCGAGCTGTCCGCCACGCAGGGAGATTCCATGGGCAAGGTAAAAATTTGATAATTTTAAAAATTAGGGAATAAAGATTTTTGAGAGAAAATATTTTTTAAAGTTTGGGAAAAGCAGACAGGAGTCGTCTATGTTACAGGATCCTTTGACACTTTACAAATTAATCGTGCTTTATATGCTGAACCGCGTGTCCTTTCCGTTGACCAACGCGCAAATCAGCGATTTTATTCTGGAGCGGGAATATACGAACTTTCTGACCCTGCAGCAGGCTGTGGGGGAGCTCACGGATGCCGGGATGGTATCCACCCGCACCATACGCAACCGCACTCATCTCTCCATCACCGAGGAGGGGATTCAGACACTCCACTATTTTGACAATCGCATCAGCGAATCCATCAAGCAGGACATCGATGCCTATTTTCAGGAGCATGAATTAACCCTGCGCAACGAAGTGTCTGTGCAGGGCAATTACTATAAATCTACCTCCGGAGAATATGAGGCACATCTGGTCGCCAAGGACCGGGGCATCTCATTGGTGGACATCACCCTCTCCGTGCCTTCGGAGGAAGTGGCAGCTGCCATCTGTGACAACTGGCAGACCAAAAACGAGACCATCTACCAGTATTTGATACAGGAACTTTTCTGACTACTCTTCCTTCTTCTGTTCGGATGCCTCCCGGCGGATGCGTTTCATGTGCTCCTGAATCTTCACCTCGTAACCGTTTCCCGAGGGTTTATAAAACTCTCTGCCGCTCAGTTCATAGGGCAGATATTGCTGTTCCACATAATTGTTGGGATAATCATGTGCATATTTATAACCGATTCCGTGTCCCAATTTTGCAGCCCCCTTGTAATGTGCGTCCTGCAGATGGGTGGGAATGGGCAGATTGCCGCTGCGTGCCACCTCCTGCATCGCCTGTGAAATTGCCTCGCAGCTTGCATTGGATTTCGGTGCGCTC